>NZ_JBICYZ010000121.1:0-18017 GCF_043201465.1 Kitasatospora sp. NPDC048298 | reverse complement strand
TCGGCCGGGCGCGTGCCGTACGGCCCGGCCTCACCACCGGGTTCGTGGTGGTGCTGCTTGTCCCGATCGAGACCGTGGTCGCGGGCTGGGGTCTGCGAGAGGGAGGTCTCCCTCTCGCGCTCTCCCTCGGGGAGTCCGCCCGTCTGCCCTCCGCCGGTCGTTGGACGGTCCGGAAACTCTGCTGTTCTTTTCCCTAGCAGGGCCGTGCGCGTTTTGGGTCGCGAAAACCGCCGTTGACCTGCGGAAACGGGGGTCTCAACCCCGGACACCGGATCGGGTGCTGACTGCCCGTTGCGTGACGTTGTGTCCGGTTCGCCGGACTGAATCCGCTTCGACCGCTTCCGGCACGCGTCGGAGCAGTAGGTGGCGGCGACCTTGCCCGGCACCGACCTGACCGCGCGGCGGCACATCGGGCACTTCGGCCGCTTCGGCCGGCGGGCGTGAGTGTGGCCACCGTCGGCCGGGCGCTCGACCGCGGATGCGGGAGCGACCTGCGGCGCGGTGGCCGAAGTCGTGTGGTCGGGTGTTGCGCGGATGCCGGGGCGACCCGCTACCATCGGGTTCAAGTGGTCAGGTGTCCTGTGTTATCGCGGCCAGCGAATTCTTTTGGGACCTGATCGCCAGAGAGGCCGGGTGGTGGAACACCCGGTCTTTCGCCGTTTCAGGTCCGTTGACGACCGATCATGCCCTATCCGGGGCGTCCGGTGTGTCGTACGGCGCGAAAGTGCTCGATGTGATCTGGAAGACCACAGGGCCGGTCCCCCGTCAGCGGGGACCGGCCCTGCGGCGTTTCTACTGGTCAGTCAGCGCTTGGGAGGCCGTGGCGGCGCTCCCACTCACGGGTGCAGCTCTGCACTACGGACGGATTCATCTGGTACTCGCCGGACTCGGACGCCTCGATGGCGGCGACCAGCTCGTCCATCGTGAAGTCACCGACCAGCTTGCTGGGCCAGGGGTAGACGTTCATCAGGCCACCTCCTGGGCGGCGGCGTGCCGGGCGAGCACGTTGCGGACGGTGGTGGCGGAGCAGCCCGCCTGGCGGGCGATCTCGCGCTGGCTGGTGCCCTCGGCGGCGGCGCGGATGATCATCTGGTCCCGGGCGGCGCGGGCCGCCTCGTCCCCGGCGTCGTCGTCCTCGTCGTCGGCGTCTTCCTGCTGGTCAGAGCCGGTGTGCACGTGGGTGTGCACCTCGGTGCGCACCCCGTCCGGGACGGACTGGAGCCAGCGGTCGGGGAGCTGGGGCTGCACGGGCTCGACGGCCTGGTCCTCCTCGACCTCCGGGGGGGTCTCGGTGTAGATCCCGGGGTCCGCCTCGACGGCGGGCGGCTGCTCGGCGGTCGGGGTGGTCGGCGGCTCGATGGCGGCCGGGGCCGCCGGGGCGGGTGCGGGGGCGGGGAGTTCGGCCGGCTGCTGCGCGGGGGCGCGGTGGTAGAGGGCGTCGAGCGCGGTCAGCGCGGTGGTGGTGGTGCGGTCGGCGTAGGCCGCGGGGAGCTGCTGGCCGAGCCGGGTGTCGTTGCGGCCCAGGTCCTTGGCAAGCTTCCAGGCCGCCTTCGCCGAGCGCTTGCGGGTGCGCTCGTTCGGGTGGTGCTGGGCGCGGGCCTGGTGCCACTCGATCCGGCGCAGGGTCTCGCCGGTCTGGCGGTCGGCCTCGGCGTCGATGCCGGTACTGGAGACGACGATCGAGCGGGCGAGGTAGCCGGCCATCTCGGCGGCGACGGTCATCGCGAGCGGGGTCACCATGTTGACCATGGCGTGCTGGTAGTCGGGCTTGTCCTTCGTCAGCGCGACCACCGCGCCGGTCACCGACCCGACGGCCGGGATCAGCCACAGGCCGATCCGCATGCCCGCCGGGTAGGGGCGGCTGATCAGGGTCAGGCCCACGAGCATGAGGCCCAGGACGGCGGTCGCGCCCTCGCCTACGGCGACGATGCCGAGCGCCATCCAGCCGGAGCCGATCGCGGACCGCATGTTGAAGAAGGTTGCGACGGCGCCGGCGAGGCCGACGAGGACCGCCACCGCGAAGACCGTGCCGAGCACCTTCCGGGCGGGGTCGCTGATGCGCTGGTGGGAGGGGGTGCGCACCTGGTGCGCAGGGGTGTTCGGGTCGGTGCTCGGGTCATACTCGACGTTGTGGTTCACGTGGGGTCCTTCCTCGTGGATTGCGGGCCGACCCCGGGTGCACGGGGTCGGCCGCTCTGTTAGTTGGCCTGGTCGACGTCGGTGTACTCGACGGCCAGGACGACGTTGCGCGGGAACCAGGTGATCCCAGCCTCGATCACGCCGTTGCCGTCGTGGCGGACCGTGGTGCGGGCCAGGACCGGCGTGTTCTGGGGGACGCCGAAGATCTTCGCCTGTTCAAGGCTCGTCATGTCCACGGTGAAGTGGTCGGCCGTCAGCTCGGTCTTGCGGCCGGTGGCGGCCTCGATCCTGGCGACGTTGCCGGGCGGGGTCGACTCGGTGAGCAGCAGCTCGGGGACCAGGTCGGCGAGCTCCGGCGGGAACCAGCTGTGCGAGAAGCGGATCACGCGGTCGCCGCGCCGGACCAGGCCCCGGCGGAGCACGGCCGGGCTGCCGGCCTCGATGCCGAGCACGTCCGCGTCGTGGCCTCCGGTCGGCACCATCCCGGCGGAGAGGATCACCACCTCGTCGCCCGGCGCGTACTGCTCGCCCCGGGTCCGGGTGCCGTTGACCTGCACGCGCAGGGTGGCCGCCTCGTGCGGGCGGAAGCTCGCGGCGTAGCCGAGCCCTTGCACCGGCTGGGCGTAGCCCTCCATGGCCAGGGCCTTGAGCGCCCTCTGGGCGGTCTTCGTGGCGACGCCCCACTCCTCGGCGATGCCTCGGACGGACGGCAGGCGCTGGCCGTCGACGATCTGCCGGTCCGCGATCAGCCGGCGGTAGTGGTCGGCGATCGCCAGGTAGCCCACGGGTTCGGGTGCCATCAGCACTCCCTCTCAAGTGACGCGACGTCAAGCCCCTTGCCTGACGCCGGGTACTACTGCTAGAAACGCTGTAGTACCTCGGTACCACAGCGTAGTACCTAGGTACCCGCTTCACGCAATAGGCCGTCACATTCCCGTGGCGACGGCGCCGGAGAAGGTCAGAGCTCTCCGACGCCGCCTTGCCGAACCTCCTGATCACACGCACCGGAGGGCTCAGCCATGCACAACCGTATCCACCACGTTCCGCCGATCACCGAGGAGGACCGGGCCGAGGCCGAGCGCGCCGCCGGCCGACTCCTGGGCGGGCTGCTCGGCAGCCAGAAGGGCGGCTCGGAGTGAGCCGCATCGAGAAGACGCTGGCGGTGCTCGGCACCGTCACCCCCGAGGGCGTGGGCTACCGGGTGGTCGACCCGATCACCGTGACGGAGTTCCAGACCTTCATCCGCGAGAAGTGGTGCGGCCGGGTCCAGGTCGGCGACGGCCTGCGCGGCCTGGCCCGCTTCACCGCCGTGTGCGAGGTCGACGGCGACTCGGTCGTCATCACCGGCGAGATCGAGCCGGACGGCGGTGACCTGTGAAGTTCCGCCGCAGCGAGAGCAAGCCCAGCACCCGCACCGAGACGCCCGACCACACGGCCGCCGACGGCCGGGTCTGGAACGGCGCCGACTACGACGAGGCCAGGGCCAACGGCCGCGTGGTCCACGCCCCGCGTACCACCCACAGCCGCGACCAGCTCGGCCGGCCCACCACCACCTGACCGCGACCCACAGGTGCGCACCCCGCACACCACGGGGTGCGCACCCCCTCTGACCTGGAGAAACGCAATGATCTGGGAACTGATCTTCCTTCTCGCGCTCCTGGGCGACGCGGCGCTCACCTGGTACTGCATCCGCCTGCTGACCCGCCGTGGGGGGTGGGACCGGTGACCGTTCCCCCGCCCCCGAACCAGCCGCCCACCGTGGGCATGCCGCCCGAGAACAACGTCGTCGACGCCGTCGTCGCGGAGTGGTGGCGGCTGGACGGCCCTCGCATCCCCGGACCGGCCGTCCCGCCGGTCGACCTGGCCAAGGCCCCCGCCCCCGTGCCCGGCACCACCGTGCACACCCCCGTCCCGATCGGCGCCGGCGCCGCCGTGCCGTCGATGGAGCAGGCCGCCCAGACCTTCTGGGCCCCGTTCGGCACGATCATGTCCGAGCAGGCCTCCGCGATCGCCTCGCAGGTCGGCGAGCAGGTCACTCAGCTCCTCACCGAGACCGCCGCCCAGCGCGCCGCCCGCGAGCAGGTCGAGTACGAGACCCTCCTCGCCGCCCAGCGCGCCCGGGGCGACTCCGCCCTCGGCAAGGTCGGGGAGACCAAGGCCCAGCAGGCCGCGCGCCACCGGACCGAAGACCTCCTCGGCCCGGGGCCGGTGCAGCCGATCGACCTCGTCCACCTGGTCGACCGGCTCGCCGACCGGCTCAGCGAAACCCCCCAGGACCGGGCCGCCCGCCTGGAGACCGAGCGCGAGCTCGCCCGCCAGCGCGCCCGCGCCCAGGAGGACCGCGTCCGCGAAGCCGCCGGGGAGACCCCGAAGCAGCGCGACCTTCGCCACCGTCAGCAGCGGCTCGCCGACGAGCACGAGGCCAAGGACCGGGCCCGCCGCCAGCGCCGCAAGGCCGCCCGCGCCGCCGGACCCACCGACCGCACCCGCCGGTTCCGCCGCTGGTGCGTGCTCACCGCGATCAGCGCGGTCGGCGGCTACTCGGTCGGCCTGGTCCCGCTGATCGCGACCGGCGGGCCCTGGGTCGGCCTGGTCCTGGCCGCCGGCGGCTGGGCCGTCGACCTGTTCCTGCGCGACCTGGGCCGCCTGCGCGTCAGCGAGGTCCGCGGCGCCGGACCCCTCGTCCTCCTGGTCCTCGCCCGCATCCCGGTCGCCTCCGGCCTGGCCGTCGCCGCCGGCCTCGCCCCCCTCATCACCGCCCTCCACCTCTTCCACTGACCGTCAGGAGACACACCATGAGCAGCCTCATCGCCCTGGGCACCGGCGGCGCCGCCACCGTCGCCACCATGTACCTCTACGTCGGCGTCAAGGGGAAGAACAAGATCAACGTTGCCCCGGACCACGTCCCCTACTGGGCGTTCGGGATCGGCCTGCTCGCGGCCAACGCGGGCACCGCCTTCCAGCAGGTCACCGGGATCGGCACGCAGCTGTCCGACGCGTTCAAGGGCAACGCGGCCCTGGGCGACTGGCAGACCGGCGCGACCGCCGCCGTCCTGACGATCGCCGTCTTCGGCCTCAAGCCGCGGGCCTGGAAGGACGCGCTGTGCGGCGCCATCGCCCCCAACCTGTTCGCCGCCGCCGGCGGGCTCTGGCTCCTGCCGACGTCCATCGTCAGCGGCCTGATCAGCGCGTTCATCAAGTGAGGGCCCCCACCATGGAGAAGATCTTCCCGACCCAGACCCGCCGCGCCACCCTGCTGTGGCCCATCACCGGGCTGTGCACCGGCACACCCGTCCTCGTCCGCAAGCTGATGGCTCCCCATCACCAGCGGCGCGCCGATGCCGCCGCGCTCAGGGCCAGGCGGGAGCAGCTCGCCGCCCTGGCCTCCGAGGCCGCCGAGGCGGAGCTCGCCAAGAAGCTGGTCTCCGAGAGCGACCCGGTCAAGCGTGCCGCCCTGCTCCAGGCCCAGGAGACCGCGCGGGTGACGGCCGAGGAGATCGAGCAGGAACGGGCCAGCGCCGCCCGCAAGGCCAGCTTCGCCAAGGTCAAGGAGACCGCCGGCGGTGCCGCGCTGCTGCTCGTCATGGGCGGCCCGCTGGTCTGGTCCCTCGCCCGCCCCTGGATCGGCCCCGGCATCGGCCTCCTCATCGGCACCTGGTGGATCGCCGCCCTCGTCCACGCCCCCGCCCCGGTCCCGAAAACCGGCACCAAGGAGGCCACCCCCTCCGACGCCGAGCACGACGAGGAGGACCACCAGGGCGACGACGAGAACGACCAGGACGAGCCCCGCGAGGCCCTGCCCCCGACCCTCACCGACGCCGAACTGACCACCACCGTCGAGCACATGGTCGCCCTGCGCGCCCGGCGCGACGACGGCCGCGGCCACGTCCACCTGGCCGAGGTCCTCACCGCTCTCCAGCGGCACGACCGCTACTGCGGGTACACGGCGCGCCAGTTCGGCGCCGTCGTGAGGGCCGCCGGCCTCCCCGTCGAACGGTCCGTCCGGGTCAAGGGAGCAACCCCTCAGGAGGTCTCCCCGGGCCTCACCTACAAGGGTCTCCAGGCCCACCTCGGGCACCCTCTCCGGCTGCCCGCCCACGCGGTCCCCGAGCCCGCCCCCGCCGAGGCCGTCTGACCCGCCTCCTGACCAACCACCAAGAGCCCCCGTTCGGCCCCCCGGCCGGCGGGGGCTCTGGCATGCTCGGACAGCCCCTTCTCCGCCCTCTCCCCCGAGGAGGACCAGGACCCCGCCGTAGTCGACTACACCCGCCGTCCGACCTGCGAAAACTACTCGACTACACCCCCGACTACACGCCGACTACAGGCCCCGACTACACCCCCGCCGAGAGGGGACACCCACCTTGTACAGCTACCGCTGCGGGGTCTGCCGCACCGTCAGCGACCACCTCAGCCCCACCGAGGCCCTGATCGAACAACGCCGCCACATCACCGCCGTCCACGACGGCCGCGCGCCCGAGCACCAGAGCATCACCCCCCTCGACACCGGCCCCGGCACCACCACCTGGACGCCCGGAGCCGCCGCCTGGGAGACCTCCAACGAGCGGTTCCTCCGCACGGTGGTCGCCATCATCACCCGGTCAAAGCTGTCACTGACCGTCACCATCGTGGTGGTGGCCTTCATCGGCTGGCGCGTCTACGACGTCATCTCCCACCTCGCCGACGCCCTGCCCGCGCCCATCCCGTACGCACCGGGCACCACCCACACCCCCCTCCCCCTGCCCACCGGCCAGCCCCTGGCCTCCGTCATCGCCAGCGCCAACGCCGCCCCGCCCACCCCGCACTGAACCGCGCCACCCCTCGAAACTCGTCACGTGACGAATTCGGAAGCGGGCGGGCGGTCCTCCCCTCCCGACCGCCTCCCCTGCCCTGCCGCCGGAAGGTGCGTCAGCGGGCCTCACCGACTTGCCTCCGGCGGGCCACCTCCGGGGAGTCGGGGGCCTTGTGATCTTGTGCGGCGTGCGTAGGGGGCGGGCGCGGACCTCACGGCGGGACTCCCCGGCGGACGGCATCCGAACCCTGCCACCCCGACCCGGGGCCGCCCGGCAAACCCGGCCAAGAACTTTCACCCGCTCCGCAAGCTCCGCGGCCGAAACTTCCCGCCCGGGTCGACCGCCCCAGGGGGCGGCCGAGCCGAACGACCCCGGCCCGGCGCGGCCACCACCGCGCTGCCGCCCACCGGGGAGTCCCGCCGAGGCCCCCGCCTTGGTGTCCAGGACGATGGCCGGCCTTCGCAGGAACGGCACCGCCCCCCTCCCCCGGCCGCCCGGACGGCCCCCGGCCTTGGTTGCCTCTGCGGTTGCCCGGGGGGTTGCTCCTGGGGTTGCCTCTGCAGTTGCTCCGGAGGTTGCCTCGGAGGTTGCTTCGGGATAGCCCCGGTTGTCCCGCGTTCGCGCTGGTCGGCGCTCGGGACAACCGGCCGCCGCGGCGCCGACTACTTCTCTGCGGACCCCTCCCCCGCCGAAGCGCACCCCGGGTGTCCCGTGCGGCCCGGCGAAGATCGGTCGGCCGACCGGCGGCGACGTCGGCGACGGCCTGGTCCTCGTCGCCGCCCACCCTCCACCACCCAGCGCGCGGCCGGCCCCAGCCAGACGCGAGAACCAAGGCCAGCGCCGCCGAGCGACCCGCCCGACACCGACCGCCAGCACCACCACCCACCCACCACCAGCAGCCCAGGGAGGTAAGTCGGGGTGGTGAGTTCCGCCGGGCCCGGCCTTGACCAGCGCGGATGCCCTCCGGCCCGGCGACCGGCCGGCCTCCGAACACGCACCCGTACGCGCAGCCGTACCGACCCTCGTACGCGCGGCCGTACGCGCAGCCGTACGGGCAGGGCGGTCCGGGGCGCCGCCGAGACCGCCGGCTATCCCGGCGGCGGGGACCAGGCCGTCGCCGACCTCGCGGCGCGGCCGGGCCGCCGGAGGGGTGCGCACCCCCGGGTGTGCAGGGTGCGCACCCCATCTGACCTGCGATGGGGAGAAAACCGGTGAGAACGCCGGCGGTGAAACTCACCGGCCCCGGGGCGAAACTCACCGGGCCTCGGCGACGGCCTGGTCCTCGTCGCCGGTCAGCCGACCGTGCACCCGGCGACGGCCAGGGCCTCGGTGATGACGGCCCGCTCGGTGGTGGTGAAAGGCCGGCTGCTGTCCCACTCGTTGCGCGGGTCGAAGCCCCACAGGCCGACCGGGCCGCGCGTCGGCTGGGCGTCCGCGGGGTCGAAGCCCGCGACGTGGGCCAGCACCGCGACGGCGTACGGGTTCTCCGGGAACTCCTCCGGCATGATCAGCGCGCAGTCCGACATGCTGACCCGCAGGCCGAGCGAGGCGTCGGTGAGCCAGGCCCGGCCGACGCCGTACGGGCCCATCGCCTTCTCTGCGGTCGGCTTGTCGGTGCCCCACTCGGCGCGGCCGTCGGGGTGGATCAGGATGATGCACACGGCGGAATCAGTCATGCGCCGACCGTAGCGGTCGGCGGTGACCGCCGGGCGGCTTACCCAGAGCCGGTCAGCGGCGCCCGGGCGCAGGTGCCGGGTGGTCGAGCAGCGTGGCGAGTCCGGCCAGCAGCCGGCCCGCGGCGGCCTCGGCCTCGACCAGCTCCACCGCGTGCTCCAGGTGCTCCGGCAGCAGGAACCCCTCCCTCGTCGACGGGAACGTGCCCGGGTGGACCAGGCCCAGCACCACCCGGCCGCGGGTGCCGGCCTTCTCCCACGCCGCGCTGACCTCAACCGGCGGCTGGCACAGCAGCCGCGAGCGGCCGGTGTGCGCCTCCACCAGGCGCCCGCCCAGCACGCTGACCGAGCAGCCGGTCAGCGGCCACAGCCCGCCGTTCCACTCCCGCGAGCCCACCCGCTTGAGGCCGGCCTGCTTGAAGCGCACCGCGAGCGCGTCGTACTGGTCCGCGCCGTCCGGCTGCGCGACCGCCATCGACCACCGGTCCCCGTCCACCAGCTCCACCACCGACAGACCCCACGTCATCATCGTCATGCCCGGACCGTACCGGGCCCGGCGACCACCGGGACGACGATTCTCACACCCTTGCGTCACCGACCCGACGGCACGACCAGACACCTCTTGCAGATGCTCTGACCACGGGTCCGCCGGCCTTCGGCGCGCCCGCCGAGCGGGCCGGTCCGCGGCGCTCATCATCGGCGGCATGGACTACGTCGCCCGGCTCGCGGCCGAGCTTTCGCGGACCGCCCTGGACCCGCTGCTGGTGCGGCTGGTCGACACCGCCCTCGGCTCGCCCGACGGCGCCCGGGTGATCGCTTCCCTGGACCGGATCGCGGCCGGAGATGGTCCCCAGGGAAGTTGTCGGCGCCCGGCAGACCCCTTGTCCTCCCCCCTTGTCCCGCAGGTCAGACCCCTTGTCCCCGGCGACGTCGCCGACCGTGCTGCAGGACCCGAAACGGGACCTGAAAGGGGACCCCAAACGGGAGCCGAAACGGGACTCCAAAGGGGACTTCAAACGGGACCATGATCATCTGGAGTGCTAAGGTATCGTCACCTGCGTGCCGATACCCCAGCCCTGAGCTGGGCTTTTTTGTGCCCTGCGGCGGGCCGCCGCGACCCCTCCCCCGGACAGGCAGAGGATGGCCGGGTGGAGCGTCCCCGATTCAGCCTCAAGAGCGCCGCCGCCGCGTGCGGGGTGAGCGTGTCCACCATCCGCCGGCGCCGCGAGAACGGCGACTTCCCCGGCGCGGTCAAGACCGACTCCGGCTGGCTCATCCCCGTCGAAGACCTCCTCGCCGCCGGGCTGCGGGTGCACGCCCCGAGCGCCCCGGACGAGCAACCCGTGAGCGGGGCTGACGACCTGAGCGAGGGTGAACGCGCCCGCCTGCTCCGGGAACTGGCCGACGCCCGGCACGCCCAGGCGCTCGCCGAGCAGGAAGCCCGCCACCTCCGGGACTCCATCGCCCGCCAGGATGCCCACCTGGGCGACCTGCGGCGGGCAATGCTCGCGCTCACCCCCGCACCGGCGAGCACCCCTGAGCCAGCCCACGAGCCCGCCCTGGGCAACGCCCACGAGCACCTGGTGAGCGTGCCCGGGCAGGCCCGCCCGCGGTGGTGGTCTCGCCGCCGGTAGCCGTCTGGCGCGGGGCACTCGGGGGCGGCGCTTCCCGGCGCGAACGGCGGGCCGGGCCATCGCACGGGATGCGCGCCGGGGAGTGCCGACCGGGGCCGGGGTCCCGGGGCGGCAAGCGCCCGGGTACCACGGGCAGCAACCCGTCGGCGGCAGGGTGCGCACCTTGGTGCGCACCCCCGCCGACCTGGTGCCCAGCAGGTGCGCACCCCCTCGGGAACGGCCCCGCCCGCCTCCCCCGGAACGGCGGGGAGGCGGGCGGGGAGGGGGCCGGTCAGAGCGGGCGGGCGGCCGACTTCTCGACGTACGGCGCGAGCGCCCTGGCCACGGTCTCCAGCGCGGCCTGGACGTCGAGGTGCGCGGCGCCGTCGAGCTGACCGCCGGCCTTCACGTCACCCCGGATCTGCACCGGCACGTCGGGTTGCTCCTGGGCCAGGTGGACCGTCGCGGCTCGCCCCCCGTCGTCCGGCAGCACCACCTCGACCGTCACCGCGCCGACCGCGGCCTCGCCCGCGCCGATCCGGTCTACCTGCCGCTCGAAGCTCCGCTCGGCGAGCCGCCCGGCGGGCACCGCCCGGCCCAGGTGCCGGTGGACGTTCTCCAGCGCGCTCTGCAACCGGGTGGCGACGTCCTCACCGGCGGCCACCGCCTTGTCCGGGCCGAACTCCAGCAGGTCGCCCAGCGCGCGGAACGCGAAGGCCATCTGCAAGGCCGCGGCGGCCAGCGGCTCCGGGTGCTCCTCCAACGTCGAGGGCAACAGCTTGTCCTGGGCGTCGATGCCGATCCGGCGCACCGTGGCAGGCCGGAGCACCTGGAAGGCCGGCTGCACTCGGCGGTGCCCATCGGCGGCGCTCACCGCTGCCCGTCCTCGGCGCGCAGCATCAGCCAGACGATCCGGCCGATCTCGTGCAGCCCGTGGTGGAGCTCCAGGCGGTCCCGGCCGGAGAGCCGGAGCGTCCGCGTCTCCTGCCCCTCCTCCTCCAGCTCGATGCTCTGGTAGGCGTCGCCGTCGGTCAGGCGCACCGTGATCCGGCGCCCGGGGCCGAGTACCAACTCCGCGGTAAGCGAGGCGACGACCGCCAGGCCCTCCTGGCGGCAGGACTTGACCATCCGCTGGTGCCTGGCCTCGCGCTGCGTCTTGGGCACGCTCTCCACCAGGTGCTCGCGCACGTGGTTGGTCGTCCGGTGCAGGTGGTCCAGCGCGTGCTCGGCGTCGGCCAGCCGGTTCGCGTGCGCGCGCGGCGTGAGCAGCGCGTTGAACGCGCTGAGCGCGATCGACAGGTGCGCGCCCGCCTCCGCCAGCGGCGGCGCGTCCTCCATCCGCCCGGCGGGCGAGAGCACTTCGCTCGCGTGCCGAGACAGCTCCCGCAGCGCGGCCGGGTCGAGCGGTGCGGCCGGCTGGAGCTTCCCCCGCTCGGCGGTGGTCTGGTACGTGGTCATATCGGTATCCCCTCGATAGTGGTAGCCGGGGGCTACCAGGTGAGTTCTTCCTGGCCCTGGATCTGCGGGCCCGGCCCGGCCTGCTCGGCGTCGACGTCCTCGACGGCCTTGCGGGCCTTCGCCGCGGTGGTCTTGCCGAGCGTCCCGAAGATCCGGTCCAGCCGGGCCTGTTCGCGCGCGTGGATCGCGGTGATCTCGTCCTGGCGCTTGCGCTCCTCGTGGGCTCGCTGGCGGCAGCCCTGCTTGCAGTAGGACGGCGCGGGCCCGCGCTTGTTCTCCGGGACGAACGGCGTGCCGCACCAGGTACAGACCCGGGCGGCGGCCCGCTTCGGCTTCGGCTTCGCCGCCGGCTGCTGGCCCTCGGCCGTCACAGCAGGCCCGTGGCGAACGCGGTGAGGTGGGCGTCGGTGCGGCTGCCCGCGGTGGCCCGGATCAGCGCGACCATGAACCGGCCGTACACCTCCTCCTGCGCGGCGGTCAGCTCGATCCGCTCCTGGCCCGCCCCGGCGCGGACCACGGCCAGCAGGTCGGCCCGGTCCTTCGCGGCCTCCCGCGTGATCTCGGTCTTGAGCACCGGGGCGAGCGCCCGGCGGGTCCAGGCGGCGACGGCCGGGCCGTCGGTGCCCTCGCCCTTCCACCACGGGGCGTGCCGGTCGCCGGCCACGTCGTCGAGGAAGGTCGACAGGTCGTCCTCCGCCTTGGCCAGCTCGTCGCGCAGCCAGCCCAGGTGGATCAGGTCGCGGGCCTCGACCTGGACGTCGAGCAGCTGCACCAGCTCCGTGCGGCCGTCGGCGCCGATCAGCATCGGCACGCCGGGCACCAGGTCCGCCCGGCCGTAGACGACGTCGGCCGTGCCGGACGTCAGGGCGTCGAGGACCCGCAGGTACGACTGGTAGATCGCCTCGCCGTCGACGTGGCCGGGCAGCGGCGACCACGACTCGCCGTCGTCGCCGGGCAGCGGGCGCAGCTGGATCAGCAGGCCCTCCTCCAACGCGTAGAAGTCGGCCAGGATGTCGGGCTCGGCGGGCAGCAGCAGGTTCACGGTGGGCATCGGGGCCCCCCTCTCGGGTACGGCGGAGCACGGCGACGGGTTGTCACCGGGCATGGCGCCCACTCTAAAACCTGTCACGTGACGAGTTCTAGAGGGCGCGGGGGTCCACCCGGAGCGCGGCGGGCCGCCGCGCGCCCCCCTCGGACGGGTGCGCACCGGCAACCGCGCAGGTCACGGCAGGTGTGCACCCTGGGGTGCGCACCCACCGGCCGTCAGCTTCCGTGCCGGTAGCGCGCCATGTCCTCGCGGAACTGGCGGCGGAGCCGGGCCTCGTGCAGCGAGATGACGCCCTCGGGCACCGGGTCGTCCACCCTCGGGCGCCGGTGCTGGTACCGGGGCTCCGGCAGGACCGGCGCGGGCGGCAGCGGGGCGGGCGGCGGGATCGGCGGCAGGCACGGCGGGATCACCGGGCCGCCGTTCTCGACGTCCGGGTGCTCGCCGCAGACGCAGGTCAGGTCCCGCGGCTCCCAGGGCGGGATCGGCGGGCGGGGCTTGCGGTGGCGGCCGGGGCCGGCCTCGGGCTCGTAACTCACGCCCTGTCCAACGAGCCACCCCCGGCGCGGCTACCGGCCCGGCGTGCTGCCCCGGCCGCGCGGGTCGGTGCCCCGGCGAAGGTGCGGCGGCTGCTGCGCGGGGCCGGCCTTCTTCGGCGCGGCCTTCTTCGGCCGGGCGGTGGTGCTGCCCGCCCGGGCGGCGCGGGCGGTGACCTCGCGGGCGAGGTCGGCGCGGACCTGGTCCTCCAGCCTCAGCTGCTCGGGCGGCAGCGCGGCGCGGCGGGCCTGCTCGGCGAGCAGCTGCTCGACCCCGCGCCGGGCCTGGGCGACGGCCTCCCGCGCGGCCTGGAGCGGCGGCTGATGGTCGATCTGCTGGAGCCGGGCGTTGCGGGCGTCCTCGCCGATCGCGGCCCGCTCCGCCTGCTGCCAGCCGCCGCCCTCCAGCGCGGTCAGCGCCTCGTCGTACCGGCCCCGCACGTCCGGGGCGGCCTCTGCGGCCCGCTCCAGCGCCCGCGCGGCCAGCGCTTCCAGCCGGGCGGCCTCGGCCTCGGCGCGGGCCGCCAGGGCGGCGGCGGTGGCCGCTGCCTCGGCGGCCTTGCGGGCCCGGCCCGGCCAGCGCGAGGCGGTGCCGGCCTTCGACTCCGCCTCGACCTCGCGGGCGGCGGCGGCCTCCTGGTGGTGCTGCCCGGCGGCTGTGGCTTGGGCGTCCGCCTCGGCCTCGGCGGCGACGGCGGCCTGCAGTCCGATCCGCCGGCGGTGGAGCTCACCGCGGCGCGGGCCCATGCCGACGCCGGAGACCAGGCCGTCCAGGCGCATCGCGGTCGCGGTCTCGGCGGCGAGGGTGCCCTCCCGGGTGTCCAGGGTGGTGCGCAGGGTGCGCAGCGCGCTGACCAGGTCGGGAACCGTCCCGGCCGGGAGGGTGCGCAGGGTGCGCACCACCTCGGTGCGCGGGTCTGCGGCGCGCTCGCGGGCCTCGGCCAGGCGCAGCGCGGCCAGGTCCGGCCCGGCCGCCTCGACGGGCACGGCCTTGGGCTCCAGCACCGGGCTGAGCTTCTGCCACGCGAAGTCCTTGGCGGTCTTGCTGGCGGTCACCCAGACCTGCCCGCCCTCGGCGTCCGTCCAGGCCGGGATCGAGAAGCTGTAGCCGTTCATCCGGCCGGTGCTCGCCTCGTTCGCCCGGAAGTCCACCCCGCGCTGGCGCAGCTCCGCCTCGAAGGCCGGCCTTCCCCGTCCGGCGGCGGCGGCCACCGCCTCGGCGACGGCCGCGCGGATCACCAGGCGCTCCGGCTCGACCGCGCCCCGGCGCTGGCTGGCCGCCCGCTCCTGCCCGCTGACCTGCGGCGCTCGCCGGTTGGAGAGCGCGCCGGCGTCGACCAGGCCGTGCTGCTTCTCCAGCGCCCGGACGATCGGCATCGACTTGAGGTAGTCGCCGTGGTCGTCCACCACCTTCCGGTCCCAGCCGACCCGGCTCACCGTGATGTGGACGTGGTCGTCGCCGTGGCGCACCACCACCCAGGGGCAGCCGCCGTAGCCCATGCGCTCGACGTACGCCGTGGCGATCGCCGCGAACTTCTCGTCGGTGAGCACGCCGTCCTCGTCGGGCAGGGAGAGGCTGGCCCGCCAGATCGGCGTCTTGATCCCGGACGGCCGGGTGTGGTGGTCGATCAGCCGGGCCACCTGCTGCGGGGTGCCCGGCACCGACCCGGCGAGCACCCGGGCGTTCGAGTGCTCGTCCCTCCTGCCGGGCCCGAAGTCGTACCGGATCGCCCCGGCCGCCTTCTTCCCCTTGGTGATCTTGGCGATCACGCCGGGTCCACCCAGGTCCCGGGCCCCAGCTCCTCGACGTCCTCGACGGCCTGGTCCTCGTCGTCCTGGTCGCCGTCGCCGAACGGCCTCAGCCCGCGCACCGACAGCGCGGCGTCGCCGACCGCCTCGATCGCGGCCGCCAAGCGCGGCAGCAGGTCGGCGGGCAGACCGCCGGAGTGCACCACACGAGTGAGCTGGTTCAGGTCGTTGCCCACCCGGACGAGTGCCATGTAGGCCCCGTGGTTGACCTCGGGCACCATCGGCACCTCGCCGAGCCCCGGCCGGCCGAGCGCGTCGTTCACCGCGGCGCGGGCCCACACCGCGAACTCCTTGTGCCCGGTGGCCGCGAACGCCGCCTGCCACAGCTCCTCCTCCTCGTCGGAGAGGTTCACCGTGTGCCGGTTCGTCCGGTACCCGGCTGCCGTCAGCCGCCCCGTCTTGCCTGCCACCAGGCCCGCCTTTCGCCGCTCGCGGATGCCGAGCACGGCGCCCTCGGCGCCGGGCCGGCGGGCCGGTCGCCGCCAGGCGGCGCGGCCTCTTCCCGACCCCGAAGCGTAGCGAGGGGCGGGCGAGCAGGAGCAAGCGCAGCGCCGCTCCCTAGCTCGCTCCCGAAGTGGTGGGCGGGACGGGCGGCCAACGCCCGGGCCGGTCACCACTTCGGGCCTCACCAGCACGGGGCTTGACCAGACGTCACCGGCCCTCGCGCCCGGGGCCTCTTGGCCCCGGGCTCCGGCGCTCGCGCCGGAGGGAGCGGCCACCTTCAGTCAGCCGGCTGACGGCGCCTGGTCCTCGGTCGTCCGCAGGGCGAGCGGGCGGCGGCCGGTCGGCGGCGCGGCGGCCGGGACCGCCGGCGGTTCCGCGGTGAGCGCGGCGAGCTCGGCGGCGGTCCGGCCGGGGCGGTGCGGCTCGACGTCGGCGACGGCCTGGCGGTCGGGGTCGTAGCCGGGGCCGAGCGGGCGGCGGGTGGTGGTCATCGGGTCGGGCTCCTTTGGTCGGGTCAGGGGTGGGCACCTGGTGTGCGTACCAGGTCAGGGCTGGTGTGCACCCTGGTGTGCGGGGTGCGCACCGGGGGTCGGCGGCGCGGATTCGCCCCGGCGGGCGCGGGCGGCCTGCCGGATGAGGCCGAGCAGGTTGTTCGGCTCGGGCCGGGCGAGGGCCTCGGCGAGCGCGGCCGGGACGGGGTCGGCGGGCGCCTGGCCGTCGTCGGCGAGGGCCGCCAGGCGCTGCGGCTTGGGCGTGCGCCCGCCCTGCTGCAGCTTGCGGCGGGCGTCGGCCTCCAGACGGCGCTGCTGGAGACCCTCGATCACTCCGTCGTAGAGCTGCTGGAGTTCGCCGGAGTTGAGCAGCCGGACGTCCTCGGCCCGGCCACCGGCGGCTTCGACAACGCCGACGACGTTCTCCAGGCGGATGCCGTTGCCCTCGGTGGCCTGGCTGACGGCCTGGTCGTGGCCGGTGGCGGCGACCTTGTGCCAGGCACCGGTCCTGATCTGGACACCCGCCCTGAACTCGGAGACGGCCTCGCCCTCGAAGAGGAGGTCCATGTTGTCCTCGTCGTCGTCGCCGCCGGTGAGGCCGAGGAGGGAGCGCAGGTAGCGGGTCCACTCGATGGCCCGGCGCCCGGAGGTGGCCTTCTCGTACTCGGCCCACCAGGCGAGGCACTGCTCCAGGGAACCGTGCCCCTCGACCACGCCCGCCGGCTTGCCCTTGAGAAGTTCGCCGATTCGGGTGAGGAGCTGGAAGGGCGCCATGTTGCCCTTCCACGCGGCCTTGTTGTGGGCGCCCGCGAGTTCGGCTGCCGGGTTCTTGCCGTCCTGGGTCTTGGCGAGGTACTCGCCGAAGCGCTCGGCGTCCCGCACCGTCTTGAGACGTTCGAAGTGCACGCCGTGGCCCTCGCCCCGGCACTTGCAGTCGGGGATCTCGCAGGTCAGGGACGGCTCAAATTCCGGGTCGATGGCGGTGAGGCTGTCGGTCCAGGTCCCACGCCAGTGCTCCTTCCACTCGGCCAGGTCCGAGTCCTCGGGCTCGAAGGTGCCGACGACACGGCGGTCCCAGCCGCTGCCCTCGGTTCGGCCTCCGACCAGCACGATCGCGTGGATGTGCGGGTGGAAGCCGTTGGCCAGACCGACCGTCACCTCGGTGGCACGGATCATGCCGATGTAGCCGATCTTGTTACGGATGCCCTCGCCGTGCTCCGGCCCGCCCGCCCACGTGCCGCCGGTGATGAGGCGCTGGTAGGCCCCCGCCTTGCGGACCTTGCCCCGGGCCGCCTGACGGGCCTCCAGGACGCCCTCCTTGGCCTCCTGGAGCCACTCGGCCGCCACTTCCCGGGCGTCGTCCATCGCCTTCCTCTTCTGGCCCTTGGGGGCGTTGCGGCGGGCAGCGTCGACGGCCTCCCGGCGGCGGGCCCACGTCTCGGCGACGTTGAGCTTGGCCGCGACGATCGCCGCCTTGGCGGCCTCCCGTTCGGCGAGGGGTGCCGAGCGGGTGCCCTGGAGCGCGTCCATGAGGTCGGAGAGGCGGCTAGCCCTGGTGTGGCGGGGGGTGAAGGTCACGGCGTAGGCCGAGCCCCCTGCCTTGATCCACTTCACGACGGCCTGGCTGATCTCCGAGGTGCGGCGGTTGCGGATCTTGGCGGAGCAGATCGGGCAGAGCCAGATCCGGCCGCACTTGAGCACGCCGAGCAGCACCGAGTAGCCCTCGGCGGTCTGGGCCTGGATGGCTCCGGTGTCCGGGTCCATGACGGCCCGGCCGCAGGCGCGGCAGGCGCGGTCGCCGGTGATCTCCCACAGCGTGCGGCGCCCGGCGTACCGGCGCGACGTGGCGGCCCGACGGGCCTTCTCCTGGCGGGCGAGGTCGGGGTCGACGTGGGCCGCGCGGGCCGCACCGGTCTTCTCCAGGTCGGCCGGGCGCGTGCCGTACGGCCCGGCCTCACCACCGGGTTCGTGGTGGTGCTGCTTGTCCCGATCGAGACCGTGGTCGCGGGCTGGGGTCTG
>NZ_JBICYZ010000120.1:0-18403 GCF_043201465.1 Kitasatospora sp. NPDC048298 | reverse complement strand
CGCTGCCATCTCTCATCAACATTTCCATGCTGAGAGATCACTGACCGCTGCCAGAACCCGGCAACAAGTGCTTCTACTTCTCAACTACGAAGCCAGGTGCACGACGTACGGGTCGATGTCGACGGTGACCACCTGCCTGGCCTCGCCGACGACGTGCGCGATCAGCTCCGCGTTGTAGCCGCCGGATCCGACCTCGAACACAGCCTCGCTGGGCTCCAGCCGGAGCTTCTCGGTCATGTCGGCCTGAAGCCACGTTGCCGACACCGAGCTGGTCGCCCGGCCGTTCTCGTCCCAGCGGGTGGTGAGGGCCAGGTCGTCGTCGTAGGCGGTCGCGAGGTTCTTCTCGGGCGCGAACCGGTGGCGGGGCACCGTGTGTAGCGCGCTCTGGACGGCAGTGGAGGGCGCCCAGCCGGCTGCGATGACGGCGTCGGCCATCCGCCGGCGCAGCCGGACGGCCTCGGAGGGTTCCCCGGGCACGGGCGGCCGGTCGGCGGTGGTGGGGTAGGCGTGGATCGCCGGCAGCTGGGGGATGACGCCGGGCCAGATCGCGTTCAGGGCCTGCGCGGCCGGAGCGAAGACATCGCCGAGGCAGGCCAGGGCGTGGAGATCGTGCCACTCCCACCGCTCGAAGAGCTGATCTTCCGGGTTCGCCAGGACCCCGGTCCAGGCACTGATGCGGACGACGGCGGTCAGCCGGGGAACGCCGTGGCTGTCGTCGGTGAGCATGGTCACCACCGTGGCGTCGGCGGTGGTGGCGGCCAGTCCGGTCTCCTCGGCAAGTTCCCGCACCGCCGCTTCCTCAAAGCTCTCCGAGCCGCTGGTCTTCCCGGCGGGCAGTTCCCACATGTTCCGGCGGGAACGGCCCAGCAGGACCCGGCCGGCGTCGTCGGTGACGACCACCACGGCTCCGGTGAGGGCGTGGCCGGTGGGCGGGCCCTTCTCGACGGCCTTGGTGCCGGCGTGGCGGGGACCGCGCAGGACGAGAACCGCGAGGTCGTCCGCCGCCAACCGCTGCGTCTCCTCCCACCCCGCGGTGAGCAGGCCGATCTCGTCCTCGTCGAGCGCGATCGCCCGCTTGTCGGCCGGGGTGCGCTCGACCACTGGCGTGATCACCACGAGCGCGCCGCCGGGCCGCAGCCGTTTCCCGAGGGCGTGCAGCACCCGGGTGCGGTCGCCCAGGAACGGGTACATCAGGCGCAGCGCGATGAGGTCGTACCCTTCGCCGCCGAGCTGGGCGGGGTCGTCGCGTTCGATGTCCAGCCGCAGCCACCGCACCCCTTCGATGTGGCCGTGCTCGGCCCGGGCCCGTTCTACCGCGCTGGCGGCGAAGTCCACGACGTCCACCGCGTAGCCGAGGCCCGCGAGATGGGCGGCCAACTCCCCGGTGCCGCAGCCGACGTCGAGCGCCCGCCCGCCGCCCTCGGGCGCGGGAGTGTGCTCGGCGAGGAGCACCCGCTCGCTGTAGCCCAGCGGCCGATACCCCCGACCGTCGGCGTAGTGCTGCTCCCATTCCTCAAGGGCATACGCCACGTGCTGCTCCTCTGGTCGGTTGGTGGTGGGGGGTGTTCACGGGCGGCTGCCGGCGCGCAGGCGGGCCAGGGTGCGGCGGCCACGTTCCACGAGCTCGGGGTCCCCGTTGGCGGCGCCGTACTGGATGCCGGAAACGGCGTTGAGCACTTGGTGGACGGCCAAGTGCTCCTCCTCGGCTGCCGAGAGCTGCCTGCCGTAGCCGGCCATCACGGCCTCGTAGAGGTCCGCTCGGCGAGTCCAGGCGTCGGACAGGCGCACGAAGTCCCGCACGGCGGGGCCCGGTTCGGCGCGTTCGAAGTCGATCACGTACAGTTCGCCGGCGACCTCGTCCCACCGGAGGTTCCGGAGCTGGAAGTCGCCGTGAGTGGGCACCAGGTCGAGGTCCGGCAGGTGTTTGGCCTTGGCGGCCATGGCGCGGATGTAGTCCTCGTCGCCGGGCGCGAGATGGTCGCGGGCGCCGGCCAGGTGCCGCTCCAGCTTCCCGAGCGCTGCCGGCACTCCGCTGCCCGGGTGCGGGGGAGCGCTGTGGTGGATCGCGGCCGCGAGCGCCCCGATGCGGTGGAAGATCCGCCGCTGCTCCTCGGGCGGATGGACGGCACCGTGCAGGGAACGACCGGGCACCGCGGTGATGACGATGGCCCGAAGCCCCGGGTCGGTGGCCACCAGGCGGGGCGCAGCCGAGCCCAGGGCGGGGACCCAGGTCCGGTAGGCCTCGACCTCCCTGCCGTGGAAGCGGTCGCTCTGGTGGACCTTCACGACCCACTCGCCGCCCTCGGTGCCGCGGGCATGCCACACGCGGCTGCCCTCCCGGACCCAGGAGGCATCCGTCCAGGCGCTGATGCGCCCGACTGCTTGCTCGGTGAACTGCCGCATCTCCCGGCCGGGGGCGCCTGACGCCACGTCGATGGAGGGCACCGGGTGAGAGCGGTCCGCCGCCGGATCGAAGGCGATCAGGTCGCCTGGCTGTTGGAAGTGGACGGCGAACGGGAGGCCGTCCCGGTAGGCGTCCAGGCCGGCCCGGCAGTAGGCCACCATCGGGGACGGCAGGTTGGCGAGCGGGTGGAAGTCCATCGCGTCGCAGACGGCCGGTTCCATGGTGCGGGGTTTGCCGTGCCAGTGCCGGACCTCGAAGAAGAGACCGATCCGGGCGCTGCCGGCCGGGTTTCGGTGGTGCATGGTGACGGCGTGGCGGACGTCGGCCGGGTCGATGGTGACGCCGGTCTCCTCCTTCGCTTCGCGGATCAGTGCCTGGACGGCATCTTCGTGAGGTCCGTCGAGGTGTCCGCTTGGAAGGTGCAGCAGGCCTGATGCGTAGACCTGTCCGGCGCGGCGGGAGAGCAGCACCTCGGGGCCTGTGGCGCCGTCCCGGCGCAGAATGAGGTGGACGTCGACGGGCTCCTGGTGGCGAATCGGCGCGGGTACGGGCCGGTCTGCGGGTGACGGGGTCTCCTCCTCGCAGAGGGGACCTGTGGGTTGTGAGCTGGTGATGGACTCCTCCAGCTGCCGCATGGTCGCGGTGAACTCGGCTTCGAGGTCGACGCCGTAGAGCTCGGCGATCACCACGACGGACCACAGGCAGTCCGCCAGCTCGTGCCCGAGGCCGGGCCCCGGGGGCGCGGGCCGGACGCCGTCGGCGGCCTGGGTGAGTTTCGCGAGGTCCCCGACGTCGCCGACGAAGCCGAGCACGAAGTCGTGCCTCGACCAGGGGCGGCCGTGCCTGGCCAGGTTGAGCTGGTCATAGAGGCCGTGGACGCGCATGGCCCGCCGGGTGATGTCGCTGAGTTCCACCGGTCAGTCTCCGATCAGCCGCAGGTAGTGCTCCAGGTACGGAGGGGTCGGGCCGGTCAGCTTGTCGATCTCCTCCAGCGGGACGAACCGGTTGGCCTGGCCCTCGCCGAGGACGAGGGCGCTGTCGTTGCCCTCGCAGGTGCCGTGCAGGGCCACGGTGTACTCGGAGACCAGTTCGTGTCGCGGGCCGGGGACGACCCGCAGGCTGCGCACGTCGACACCGGTCTCCTCCCGCACCTCGCGGGCGGCGGTCTCGAACGCGGTCTCGTTGCCCTCACGCCAGCCACCGATCGGCGTCCAGTGCCCCGGCCACGCGATGTCCGGCCGGTCGTCGCGCAGGTTCATCAGCAGCCGGCCGTCCGGGGTGGTGACGAACACGACGATCCCCTCGAAGTCACGGGGCGCTCCGTGGTGGTCGACCGCGTGCCGTGCCGGGCCGTCCAGGTAGAGGGGGCAGGCGCTGCGCCGGGCCCGGTCGATCTGCATCAGCCGCAGGTACTCCGACGGCCGCATGTGCTCGCGCCAGCCGCGCAGCGTCTCGGTGCGCCATCGCGAGTGCTCGTGGGTGAGGCGGATCCGGGACAGCTGTTCGCCGGTCAGCTCGCCTCCCCAGAAGACGTACCCGGTCTTGGGGAAGGGCCACTCGGGCGTGGGGTCGAGGTGGATCACGGCCAGCAGTTGTCGGCGGGCGACGGCCTCGGGGTTCTCGATCCGCAGGTCAAGACCGGTCTCCTCCCGGGTCTCGCGCAGCGCCGTGTCGAACGGGCTCTCCCCGCGGTCGGTGTCTCCGCCGGGGAACTGCCACAGGCCGGGTCGGAGGGCCGAGAGCAGTCCGAGCGGCCGGCCGTCGGTGTCGGTGAAGTAGAACGCCCCGTACATGGTGGCGTTGGCGATCGACCCGGCGTACTCCTCGATGGGCCGCCAGTCCGGGCGGCGCCGCCGCTCGCGGAGGTACCCCAGCACCCTGGCCTGGCCGTCGCTGACCTCGGGCAGGTCGTCGAGGTCCGCCCAGACGAAGGCGTCGTGCTCTGACAGGGCGACTGGTGTGCCGACCGGTACCGTGGCGGTGAAGACGAACTGACGGACGCGGCGGCCGACGGTGTCGGTGAAGTCGAGGCAGCGCACGTAGGCGATCGCCTCGGGGCGGATGCCGGACTCCTCGCACAGCTCCCGGAGCGCACCGGCGCGCGGATTCTCACCGCTGTCGAGGCCGCCGCCCGGGTAGTCCCAGATCCCGGGCAGGACGTCGTCCGGCTTGCGGCGCAGCAGGAGCGTCCGGTCGTCCTCGTCGAAGACGACGACGCCGGCGGCGAACTTCTCGATGCCGTCCTCGCGGGCCTGGCGAACCAGGGCGTCAAAGTCGATCAAGGTACGTTTCCTCACTCGGTAGGTTCCGGTGGCGTCGGGGCAATGGGTGCCCGGCCGGGCCGCCTCGGCGGTCCGCCGGCCCGCCGTGAAGTGGATGCCCCCTCGATGGGTGTCGGCCGTCATGGCGCCCGGCCGGGAGCGTGGTCACCGGCCCGCCTCGACCAGGTCGAGGACCTCGGCGGTGGGGCGTACGTCGGTGAAGGACCGGTACAGGGTGCGCAAGGTGGCGTTGTGGACCTCGTCGCTGCCGGCGGCGGTGCCGTCGGCCACCACGATCACCCGCAGGCCCAGGGTGGAGGCGTCGCGCGCCGATCCGGCAACGCACACGTCGGTCACGACGCCGCAGACCAGCACGGTGTCGATGCCGCGCTCGGCCAGCAGGTCGGGCAGCGGACAGAAGCCGGGGAAGAAGGCGCTGGAGACGGCCTTCTCCACGAGGAGGTCGCGGCCTTCGTCCACGGTGAGCTGCGGCCACAGGCGCCCGGCGAGCGGACCGCTGCCGCCGGAGGTCCGGTACAGCTCCGCGACCCGGGATCCGTAGAACTCCTCGCGGGCCGCACTCGGCCCGCCGGGGCCGGGCAGCACCCAGGCCACAAGGCCGCCGGCTTCCCGCAGGGCGCCCGCCAGTCGCTCGATCTGCGGGATCACCCCGCGCGCGTACGGCCCGTCGAAGAACGGCACCATGTCGACCACTACCAGGGCGGTGCGCACCGGGTCGAGCCGGGTGTAGGCGTGACGGCGGCCACGGCGCTGCTCCTGGCGGTCGTACTCGCGCTGAGGGATCGACCAGGCGTGCAGCATGGCAGGGGCTCCGGTCGGCGGTGGGGCGTTTACGCGCGCTCCTTGGAGTGGATGGCGTTGGCGGCCATGAGGACCGACACGGCGGCGCCGGAGAGCAGGAGCCTGCCGTCCATCGCGGCGGCCACCGCCTCCTCCAGCGGCCACCACTCCACGGTCATGCCCGTCTCGGTGCCGGTCAGCTTCTGCTCGCCGGTCGTCAGATCCCGGGCGATGAACATGTGGAGCCTGGCCGTGCACTTGGTCATCAGGGCGATCTCGCCGAGCCGGCTCCAGGCGGCGGCCGTGATGCCCGTCTCCTCCTTGAGCTCGCGCCGGGCGGCGTCGAGCGGGTCCTCGCCCGCATCGAGGCTGCCGCCGGGCGGGGTGAGGACCTCGCCGTGGACGTAGCTGCGGTAGCGGACCATGGCGATGCGGCCCCGGTCGTCGAGGGCGATCGTCAGGGCGCCGTCGACGCGGGCCTGGTGGAACTCGAAGCTGCTCTTCGTGCCGTCGGGCTGGGTCACGGTGTCGCGGTGGATCAGGTACGAACCGGTGTCGAGCAGGGTGGCGCGGTCATGGTGTTGCCATGGCTGCGGGACGGCGGGCTGACGGGTGACGGAGGGCTGGCTCACGGACGGACTCCTTCGGGTCGGCGGGTGGTGGTGGGCGGTGGAAGGCGACGGTCGGGTCCGGCAGTGGCATCGGCCGGCCGGCTCTGTCGGGCGGTTACGTCCGGTCGGTGGTGTGGGGGTGGCGCTGTCCGGGCAGCGAGGTGGTGCCGTACTGGCGGGCCTGGAGCAGATATGCCGCCCGGTAGCTCCCGTGCCCGGGCCGGTCCGGTTCCGGCTCGTTGTCCATGAGCTGGTCGTGCGTGCCCTGTTCGACGAGTTCGCCGCCGTCGAGGACGTAGATCAGGTCGGCGGCGGCGCTGGCGGCCAGGCGGTGGGTGATCAGGACCACCGTCATGCCCTGCGTGGCGAGCGAGCGGATGCGGTCGAAGGCGGCGATCTCGGCGGCCGGGTCGAGCGCGGAGGTCGGCTCGTCGGCGATCACCAGGTGCGGCGGTCTCGCGCCGGGGCCTGCGGTGGAGAACCGGAAGGCCGCGCGGGCCGTTCCGACACCCTGCCACTGGCCGCCCGACAGCTGAACGCCTCCGATGAAGCCCTTGGCCGCCATCGTGTCCCAGCCGTTCGGCTGCTCGCTCAGCAGGGTTTCGAGGCCGGCGAAGTCGGCCGCGTCCTGGAGGGCCCGGCCGTCCTCGGCGTGTTCGGGGCGCCCGGCCGTGGTGTTGGCCCGGATGGTGAAGGGCCAGCGGACGAAGTCCTGGGCGAACAGGACACAGGAGGAGAACAGCTGACGGCGGTCGGCGGTACGGGTGTCCACGTCGTCCCACAGGATCCGTCCCTCGTCGGGCTGGTAGAGGCCGACGAGGAGCTTGGCCAGCGTGCTCTTCCCGGCGCCGTTGACGCCGACCAGGGCCACGACCTTGCCGCGGGGGATGACCAGGGACACGCTGTTCAAGGACGGTGAGGTGCGGCCGGGGTAGGTGAACGTCACCTTCTCCAGGCGGATCTCGGCCGGCCGCACCGGCAGGTCCGCGCCCCCGACGGGGATGGCCCGCTCGCCGGCGGCCGTACCGAGCCGCTCGAGGTCCCGTACGTACAGCGACTCCTCGAACATGCGGTTCACGCCGGTCAGCAGGGTGCCGACGGTGGCGGCGCCGCTGCGGATGCCGACGATGACGGTGACCGCGCCGGCCATCGGCAGCCGGTGGGTGAGCACGAGCCAGCCCAGGAGTGCGAACGTGAGCAGCGACGCGGCGCCCGACGCGGCGGAGGCACCGGCCGACGTCGCAGCCGCGGCACCGGCCAGGCGCCGGCGCTCCCGCTCGGAGGTACGCGCCATGCCCTCGTAGCACTCCAGCAGCCACTGGCCCACCCCGTGGACCCGCAGTTCTGCCGCGTTCTGCGGGGAGGTGACCTGCTGGCAGATCAGGCTGGAGGCGCGGGCGTGCTGGAGCCAGGCCATCACCGAGGCGTGCCGGCGCCGGGCGGTGCGCACTGCCCCCCAGGCCCGGGGGAGTGCGATCAGCACCAGCATCGGCAGCAACGCCACGTTCAGGGACAGGAGCACCCCAGCGGTGGCCGTCATGGTCAGCACGGCACCGAGCACGGAGACGGCCTCGCTGATCAGGCGCCGCACCGAGTCCGCACCGAAGCGCGCGCTCTCCAGGGTCCGCGCGAACTCCGCGTCCTCCAGGGCGGCGAGCTCGACCGAGTCGGCGTGCCGCAGCAGCGTCAGGGTGGTGATCCGCTCGACCTGGGGCTCCAGGACCGCTGCCGCCCAGGTGGAGGCCGAGGACAGCCAGCTCGCCGCGCCGGTGGCTGCACCCGCGACCAACAGCGGCACCAGCGCGTGGCGCAGGCTCTGCGTGACGCTGCCGCCGGCCAGCAATTGGGTCAGCACCCGGTTGGTCGCCACCAGCGCAACTGCGGCGAAGACAGCACGCCCGGCCTCGGCGCACACCACGCCGACCAGGGCCCGCCGGTCGGCCCGCCAGCCCAGGCGCCAGGCGAGGAGCAGCATGGCCGGGATCTGCCGGGCGACCCGGCGCAGCGTGGCGTCGGCGGTGGCGCTCTCGTGCCGGGTGAACCCGAAGTCGTAGCCGAACCTGGCCCCGAACAAGGTGCGCTCACCGGCCGAGGACTGGACATCGGGTCGGGGTTTGCGGCGTGGCCGGATCACTGGGCGGCTCCGAATCTCGTTGAAGGGCACGGGCAGGACGGCGCGGTGCGGGCCGGTTTGGGTGGCGGCCGGGCGCACCGGGCTCCCGCGGCCGCGGCGCAACGGCGCGGCCGCGGGAGCCTCGTGGGACAGCCGCGGCACGATGGTGAGGTCGCGGTCATCGCGGCAGTGCCCAGTGCAGACCCGGGCCGCCGATGACGCGCTGCTCCTGGTCGGTCAGCTCCAGCCGGTAGGCGTCCGGTCGTCCGGCAGCGGTCCAGCGCTCGTGGACGTCCTCGGCGAGCCGCCACAGGGCGCGCGGGCCCCACTCGATGACGGTGGCGCCATCCGGGGCGATACGGGCGCACGACCCGTCGGCACCGACGAGCACCACGTCCTCGCCCGCGGCCGGGCCCCAATGGCGGCGCACCCCGGGCAGCAAGTGGCCGACCGCGACCCAGAATCCGCGCTCGGTGTGCGGGGGCGGCGGCAGAACGGCCGTGCGCGTCGCACCACCGACCGAGCGTTGCTCGGGCACCGGCAGCCAGCCGGCGCCTCGGGCCGGGACATGCCCCCACAGGTCGGCCGTCAGCGTGCCCGCGAAGGCCCCGCCCCTGTCGCGTTCGATCAGGGCGGTGGCGTGCCAGCCGGGCGCGCCGGTGTTGATGGTCGTGCGCAGCACGCCGCCCGGCGCCAGACGGCGCAGCCAGCCCGGCGGGACGGCGGGCACGGCGAAACCGGAGGCGATCTTGTCCCAGGTGCCGTCGGGCAGGCCGCGCAGCGCGTCGCGCGCCAGCAGCCGCACGGCGGCGCCGATCTCCCGGAGCCTGGGCGTGGCCTGGCGCACCAGGTCGCGGTCGCACTCGACGCCGGTGACCTGGCGCCCGGTCAGGCGGTGTGCGGCCGCTGCAAGGTAGCCCGTGCACGCGCCCAGTTCGAGGAACCGGTCCCCGTCGCGAACTCGCAGATCCTCCAGGGTGCGGGCGAGGAGCCCGGCACCGGAGCTCTGGGCGCAGGGCCGGCCGGTGTAGACGGCACCGATCGTGTGCTCGGCGGCCGACTGATCGGCGAGCCGGACGACCACCTGGTCCATGGAGTAGACGAGCGCTCGGAATGCGGCCCGGTCGACGCCCGCGTCCAGCAGCCGCCAGCGCGTCGTCGGCCGCTGCTCGTCCAGCGGCAGGTAGGCGCGCGGGATGAGGCGGTGGCGCGGCACGGCTACCAACGCTGCGACGACCGCCGGATCGTGTACTCCCGGCTCGGCGGCCAAGGCGAGTGCGTAGCCACCCGGCACCGCGTCCGCGGCAACAGCATCCGCTCCCACCGGCGGCCCCTCGATGGTCTGCGGGTCTGCTGCTGTGCTTCTCGGAGTAACGCTCACCTGGGTCTCCTTCCATGGTGTGGCGATGGTCAGGGACGCACGATGTGGGCCGGGACGCCGCTGCGCACCGCGTTCAGCACGGCGCGCGTCAGGGCGTGGTCGTGGCCCGCTGTCCCGTCCCCGAGCTGTGCCTCGGAGACGGTGACGACCGCGTCGTGCTCGCGCGGATCGAGCCGGATCGCGGCGAGCTGCGCGGCCGTGAGTGCCGGCGCCGCGTAGATGAACCCGATCTTCGTCGGCCAGCCGGCCCGGGGTCCCTCGACGACGGTGGCCACCAGCGGCAGCAGGTCCGGGTCCGGCGCGTACCGAAGGCCGGTCTCCTCGAAGGTCTCGCGCACCGCGGTGTGCAACGGGGTCGAGTCCGTGAAGTCTGCGTCACCACCGCTGAATTGCAGTCCCTTGGCCGGGTTGGTGGAGCGCAGCAGGACCACCTTGCCCTCGGCGGTGGTGAGGAAGAGGTCGGCCCACATCGTGGCGGCGGGGATGCCGGCCAGGTAGGCGGGCAGGGGCAGGTAGCCGGGGTAGGGCTTGGGCTGGGCGGCGTGCCGGCCGATCAGGTCCCGCTCGTGCTCGGCGAGCCGGTCGGGAAGGCCGGCGGGCAACACCCACCGGTGCGCGTCGTGCCCGGCGCCGAGGATGACGTCCTGCGGGTGGTCGAGGGTGGCGGCGAAGGCGAACTCGCGCACCCGCCGACCGTGGGCGTCGTCGTAGTGGCTGTAGCCGAGGTAGGCGGTGACCCGGACCCCGATGATGCCGGTCTCCTCGGCCAGCTCACGCCGCGCGGCTACCAGGAGACTCTCACCGTCCTCGATGCCGCCACCGGGAAGCTCCCACAGCCCGCCCAGCGGCGCGGTGGCCGCCCGGCGCACCAGCAGCACCTCGCCATGGTGGTTGACGAGCAGGACCGCGGTGGCCAGGCGCTGCGCGCCGGCGGCCCTGGCTTCGGCGAGCAGGTCGAGCGGTGGCTGGTCGGTCATCGGGCGCTCCAGGTCAGCGGTGTCGGGCCGGCGGGGTCCCGGTAGCCGAGCGAGCGGTACAGGTCCTCCGCGTCGGGGGACGCGGTGAGGTTGATCTGTCCGCAGCCGTGGGCGGTGAGCCAGTCGTGGACGGCCGCGACGACCCGCCTGGCGTGGCCCTGGTGGCGGTGGGCGGGGTCGGTCGCGACGGAGGAGATGTGCCCGATGTACGGGCCCTGTCCAGGCCTGGGCATGCGGTCGGTGTACTGGCCCACGGCGCAGGACAGCAGGCGGGTGCCGTCGTCGATGACGAACGCGGCGAACCGCTCGTCGTCAGCGAGGCGGTCGGTGAACCACCGCTCGCACTCGGCGGTCCAGGAATCCGGCGGGAAGCTGCCGGCGGAAGCGAGCATGACCAGGCGCAGCCGGGTCAGTTCAGCCGCGTCCGACGGCACCGCCCGCCGCAGGCCTGCCCCGGCGGGTGGTTCCGGTGGGTGGGGTGGGCGCGGTGCGGGTGGTCGGACGGCCATGCTGCCCTGGGTCTGTGCGGCGTGGGCGAGCAGCAGGTCGCGCGTCGAAGTGCGCAGCCGCAGCCGGTGCAGCATGTCCGGGGTGAACCAGCGCAGCAGGACGCCTTCGGTCAGGCCCACCGCATCCGGGTTGCCGACCCAGCGGGCGGTGTAGATCTGGACGGGAACGCACAGGCCGTCGGCGCCGGTGGCCTGCTCCACTGCGAACGGCTCCAGTGCGCCGAGTTCGAGGCCAGGGGCCTCCTCGGCGAGTTCGCGGCGCAGCGTGTCCTCCAGCGTGCGGTCCTGTGGCTCGCGGCCGCCGCCGAGCAGGCTGAACTCGCCCGGCGCCCAGATCCCCGGGACGTCGTCCCGCAAGTGCAGGAGGTAGCGGCCTCGGCCGTCGTGAATCACCACGGAGGCGTTCACCGGCTGGACCTGGCCGTCGAGGTCGGCCGCGAGCAGTTTGGCGCGCAGCGAGGGTGAGCTGACCTGCTCGAAGGACCGCCACTCGGTTCCCGAAACCTCATCGGTCCGCGGCTCGACGACGGCTGGCCGCCCGGCCGCGAGGTAGAACGCGAACCGGACGTCGTAGTGCCGGTGCGCCGGTTCCCCCTCGGCCGGGTTGGCGTCGATCTCGTGGACGTCGATGTCGAGCGCGGCACCGAGAAGCTGCGGGGTCAGGCACAGCTCGCCCGGAGCGAGGCCGGCCTCCTCGCGCACCTCCCGCACCGCAGCATCGAGCAGGCTCGAATCGCCGGCCTCGACGTGCCCGCCAGGGGCAAGCGTCAGGCCCGTCGCCCGGTGACGGATGTGCAGAACACGCTTGTCGGGGCCGATGACGACTGAGCTGCATGTGACGTGCGCTGGCAGCGTCGCACGGTTGGTCGGCTCAGTGGCGCTGTCCAGCAGCGCGAGCAGAGGAAGCAGTGCAGGGCGCTCGTCGGGGTGACGTTCCAGGTATCCCAAAGCGGTGGTGCGGATCGCGGCGGCTGACGGTGGCAAGCGGCGCTCCTCACGTGACATGGGTGCGGGTGCTGGTGGAGCTGTCTGACCAAGACACAAAGCAGCCGGACGGTGCGCCGCACGGCCCACGGCCACATGGGGTGTCGGCCGTGCTGGTCGGTGGTGGCGGTCCGATGTTTGAGTTCGAAGCCCTGGAGGCTCAGGTTGACGTCGGTGGCGATAGGCACTGCCCAACCGGCTCGCCCGATGAGGGCTCAACATCCTTTATTTGAAGGTAGGTTGGCCGCATCGGACCACCGTAGCGGTGGAGATGGTCTGAGAGCGGCGACTCAGTGAGGAATCCCTCATCAGGGGGACAGGTCGGCGTGTCGGCTGGCGGACCGAGGTGTGCACCAGTGGCTCACAGGTGTTCGGTGGTGCGAGGGAGGCATTGTCAAATCCTGTGGACTGACCTGGCAGTCCAATGACGGGTCGATCAAGCAAGCGACTTACGGTAACGGACGTACTCGTTCTGCCGCCGGAACCCCACACTCTCGTAAAGGTCGTAGGACCGGTGCGGATTTGCCGTGCCAGTGAACAGCCGGGCGGTCGTTGCACCCTGCTCGCGAAGGCTCCGCAGCCCGTCCAGCAGCAGGACCCGGCCGATTCCGAGGCGTCGCTGGTCCGTCCGGACACTCAGCTCTTCCACCTCGCCCACCGTAGGGTCGTGACGACGGATGGAGCAGAGGGCGACACCGACCATGTCCTTCCCGTTCCAGGCAGCCCTCCAGCATGCCGGATCGGCGGTGTCGACGAATTCCTGGAAAGGCCATCTCTGAGCGAAACTGGTGTCCGCGTACGAATCGAAGACCATCCTCCAGGCTGCACGGTAATGGCTTGTCCCGATAGGCCCTGTCCGTATCCCGGCTGGCAGTTCGCCGCCCGGCTCGGGCACCTGCTGCAGATCGCCCAGTTCCAGCTCAACCAGGCTGAAGACACGTCGATAGCCGGCTGCGCGCAGAAGTGCCGTGGCGTCCTGCTCGGAGACCATGGCGTTCGCACCGACCACTGCCGTCCGCGCCGTGCCATGCTGTCTGACGAGCTGGCGAATCCGTTCTTCGGCCCAGCACAGCATGGCTGAGCCGATGCCCTGACCGCGATGCTCGGGCAAAAGGTGACCTCGGTGCAGGTATAGCCACGTATCGTCCCGCTCTTGCCACCACCGGATCGTCGAGTAGCCGACGACGACCCCGTCGAGCACCACCAGGATCTGGTTCTTGGACGGCTCCTCCAGCTTGGCGGAGGCTTCGGCGATCTCGTTCGCTGTCGGGAGCCCTTCCACAACCGAATGGGCATCGACTCGATCCTGTTCAGCACAACCCAGCCGCACCGCGGCCATGGCGCCGTGGTCTTCGTCGCCGCCATACGGCCGGAACCCGAAGCCGACCGGAAGGTCCTGTCCTGCCATGCCATCCGACATGACCGGATGGTCTCGAACTTCGAGGCAGGTCCGCCACCCTATTCACGCCACCGTCGACTGCGGCCGTTCAACGAGCTGGCCGCGTTCAAAGCGGGCCCCGGCACGGACGAGGGCAACGAGGTGGGGTGCATTCACGGCTCGCCAGCGGGCCTGGGCTGACTCGACGAGCTTGAACACCATCGCCAGGGCGGCGGCCCGGGAGCCGGCGCCCTTGGTGACCTTGGTCCGCAGACGGACGGTCGCGAAGGTCGACTCGATGGGGTTGGTTGTTCGCAGGTGGATCCAGTGCTCGGCGGGGAAGTCGTAGAACGCCAGCAGTTCATCCTCGTCATCGACGATCTTCTTTACGGCCTTGGGGAACCTCGCGCCGTACTGCTTGGCGAACGCCTTGACCGCGGCGGCTGCGTGCTCCTTGTCCTCTGCGTTGTAGACGTCCTGGATGGCCTTCTTCGCTGCGGGCTGAGCTGACTTCGGGAGGCTGTCGAGGCAGTTGGCCGTTTTGTGAACCCAGCACCTTTGGTGGCGGGTTTCGGGGAAGACCTCGTTCAACGCGTTCCAGAAGCTCAGGGCTCCGTCGGCGACGGCAAGGACGGGAGCGCGCATGCCGCGCCGCTGGCAGTCCCGCAGCAGGCTCGCCCATGACTCCGAGACCGCCGGGTGGCGCCGCTCGTGCTGGCCGGCAGCGTCCTGGCCGCCGCGGTCGGGCTGCTGGCGCCGCCGCGCACCAGCGACGACGCCTACCGGTACGTGTGGGACGGCCGGGTCCAGGCGGCCGGCATCTCCCGGTACGCGCACACCCCGGACGACCCGACGCTGGCCCGGCTGCGCGACGAGGGCCTGTTCCCGGCCGGCGACGGCTGTGCGACCTGGGACGAGCGGCGCACCGCCGCCGGGGACTGCACCCGGATCAACCGGCCCGCCGTGCACACCATCTACCCGCCCGTCGCCGAGGCCTGGTTCCTCGCCGCGCACCCCTTCGGCGGGGGCGTGCGCGGCGCGCAGGCGGGCGGCGCGCTGCTGGCGGTCGCCACCACCGGCGTCCTGCTCGCCGCGGGCAGCCGGCGGCGGGCGGCGCTGTGGGGGTGGTGCCCGGGCGTGACGGTGTGGGCGGTCAACGACGCGCACGTGGACACCCTCGGCGCGCTCCTCATGGTGGCCGGGTTGGGCTGCACGGCCAGACGCCGGGCCGGTGTCGGGGGCGCCCTGCTCGGGGCAGCGGTCGCGACCAAGCTGCTGCCGGCGCTCGCCCTGCCCGGGGCGGCGTCCGGGCTGCTGGCCCGGCGGCCGACGAAGGGTGCCCTGCTGGTGCTCTCGGCGGCCCTCGGGACCTTCGCGGCGGCCTACCTCCCGTACGTCGCCGTCTCCGGCGTCGGCGTCCTGGGCTACCTGCCCGGGTACCTGCGGGAGGAGGGGTACGAGCAGGGGCACCTCGAACGGTTTGGCCTGCTGCGGGTGCTGCTGCCCGACCGGTGGGCCGCGTGGGCGGCCGCCCTGGCGCTGGGTGCCGTGGTGCTGGGTGCCGTGGTGCTGTGGGTGCTGCGGCGCGGTGATCCCCACCGTCCCCGCACGGAACTCGCGGAGCACAAGTGCTTCAGCATCGCCACGGACATCCAGGGGTAGGAATCGGCGTTGTGGTGCAGGAACGCCGCCGCCCGATCGGGGACCAGCAGGTGCGCACGGCGGCACGGGGCTTGGGCGGCACGGAGTGCTCGGCCGGGTTGTAGCGCAGCCGCCACGAACGAACCGCGCTGTCGAGCGCGTTGCGCAGCATGGCCACCGCGTGGTGAACGGTGCTGCTTCGGCGGCCTGACGCGAGCTGCGCGCCCACCCAGGCGTCGACGTGCCGGGGCCGCAGATCGACGAGCAGCATGCCGCCGAACGCGGGGACCAGGTCGCGCTCGATGCACGCCCGGTAACCCGCCCAGGTGTTGGGAGCCAGGGCCCAGCCGCTTCGACTCCAGCCACGCGTACAGGAAGATACCGACCCGCAGGTTGCGCTCCTCGTACACACCCCGATACTCGGCATCCAGCACCCGCGCCATCTCCTTGGTAGCCCCCGCCCGGGTAGCGAACCCGCCCCGCCTCCGGGTTCGGCGCTTGCCGTCCCGCGGCGCCAGGTCCACCGCGTACGTCCACCGGCCATGCGTGGTGTCGGCGGCCAGTTGCGGGCGCCACGAGCCCAACTGCTTCCCGCTGGTGCCGTCCTTGCACCCGCACCGCCGATACACTCTGCCCCGCTTGGGACGCTGTGCCATGGGCTCCTCCTCGAACCAAGTGGTGATGGCGTGTCCAGAATTGTGGGAGCGGTGGGTGTGGCGGCAGAGCGTGCGGGGCGCATGGTGATCGCCCCCAAAGGAGGTTCTGTCGGTGGTGGACGCGGCTGATGTTGTCGAGGCCGATGTCGGAGATCGCACCGCTGCCTGCTCCCCATTCGCGACCTGCCTCATCGACGATCAGGGGGTTTTCGACAGGTCTGCCATGAGGGGGCAGGCGGGCGTCGGCCTGTCGAGCGCACATCGCGGCAGGCCCGTAATACCCGCGTGCGCAGGCTTCGGTTGGGTCAGATCTTCGCGGCCGATGTTCCGCTGGGGTTGTTCCAGGATCTTGTGCTGTCGTGCCAGAGGGCGCCAGCCGATCGACGTCACCGACGGACGCCTCGGACAGCTCCGCGGTGACGGGAAGCGGACGGGAATCCAGCGCGGGCCGGTAGGCCGCGTACGGCACTTCGGCATCCGGCATGTACTCCCTCAGCCCCCAGGTCACGCCTACGGCGTCCACCCGGCCCGCTCGGTGTACGCCGGCCGCCGGACCGCCGGACCGGTGCCCAGAGTCGCCGTCGCGGAGAGTGGCCGCAGCCCGGCGTCCCGGTGGTCCGGGAGTGGCGTCGCCCGGCGCGCGATCGTAGGCTCGGAGGTGGCCCGAACGCTCGCGATCGTCCGGCAGAGCGCCCTTCGCGAGGCCGCGGGGTCGGTGCGGATCCGCCGCTCGGTTCTGTCCGGTGAGTGTCGTGCCCTCATCGGAGTCCCCTGCCTTCCGGCGCGCATCGCGAAACCCGTACCGCCTTCCCGGACCGTCCCGCCACCCGGCCGCAGAGTCGGGGCGACCTCGCTCCGACCAAGAAGGTGAAACCCGTGATCGATATCGATCGTCCCGTGGTCGGCACCGAGTCCGGCCGTGTCCAGGGCGCCGTCGAGGACGGCGTCGCCGCCTTCCGCGGCATCCCCTACGCGGCCTCTCCAGTGGCCGAATTGCGCTTCGCCGCGCCCCAGCGGCCTCCGACGTGGTCGGGCGTGCGGGAGGCCACCCACCCCGGCCCGTCCGTCCCTCAGGGGCCGAACCGGTTGGCGCCGGTGATGGGGTACCGCAAGCCCGACTGGAACGAGGACGGCTGTCTCACCGTCAATGTGTGGACGACCCACTTGCCCCACCACGGGTCCGACCGGCGCCCCCGTCCGGTGCTGCTCTGGATCCACGGCACCGGGTTCACCACCGGATCCGCCGGTTGGAACTGGTACGACGGCCTGCACCTGGCCGCCGCCGGCGACATCGTGGTGGTCTCCGCCAACTACCGCCTCGGCGCCCTCGGCTACATCTACTACCTCCCGGAGGCCGGCGTCGAGAACCTCGGTGTACAGGACCAGACGGCCGTCATCTCCTGGGTCCGCCGCAACATCGCCGCCTTCGGGGGAGACCCCGGCAACCTCACGGTCGGAGGCCAGTCCGCCGGCGCGTACGCCGCCCTCTACCACGCCCTCTCCCCGGTCACCGGCCCGCTGTTCCATCAGGTCATCGCCCAGAGCGGCATCTGGGCAGTGCCCCCTCAACGCCCCGAGGACGCGGTCGACAACGCCCGGCGCTACCTCGATATCCTCGGCCTGACAGGCAAACCGGATCCCGTCGCCGCGCTACGCGCCGTCCCGGTCGAGCAGCTCATCGACGCCTTCCAGCAGCTCTTCCAGGAGGTCTCCGTCCTGGGCAGCCTCGTTCCGGCGATGTACCCCGTCCTCGGCTCCTTCGGCATGCCCCAGGCGTTGAACCAGGCACTGGCCGACGGACGCCTCGACGGCAAGCGACTCCTGATCGGGACGACCCGGAACGAGATGTCGGCGCTCTTCGCCCTCGACCCGGTCGTCCAGGCCTTGACCGCCGCTCAGGCCCGCGTGGTCGCCGGCAGACTGGCCGCCGACGGCGCCGAGCGCTTCGACCACGCCGCCGCCCTGCACCCGGGTGCGACACCGGCCGAGATCCTCACCGAGGTCGACACCGACATCCAGTTCCGCGACGGCGCGCTCGCCATCGCGGACCACCACGCCGCAGCACGCAACCCCGTCCACCTCTACCAGTTCGACTACACGCCGGTACCCGACCCCGACCGACTGGGCACACCGCACACCGCCGACCTCCCGTTCTTCTTCAACCACCTCGACGCCTTTCTCGGCAGCCCCATGCTCGGCGAGCCAACCGCCGGGGCCCGCGTGCTCGCCCGCGACTTCTCCCGTGCGGCCGGGACGTTCGTGGCCACCGGCCGACCCGCCGTGGACCACTGGCGTCCGTACGAGCCGGCGGACCCGGCGACCATCCGGCACTTCGCGGCCGTCGGACGGCACTCGAACGCGGCCTGGACCACTACCAGGTCCGGCTCTACCGGGCCTGGTACCGCACATCACCCCGTCGATGGCCGCCCTCGCCTACCTGACCGCAGTCCGCGCCCAAGAAGCCGCAAAAGGGGCGGCGCAGAAGACAAGCAAGACCTCATACGCCTCAGCTTGTCGTTTTACCTCCATTGATCATCTTCTGTGGCGTTCGGGTTCTCGCCTGCCTGTTCGCTACTGGTTGGTGACCAGGGTGAGTCCGACGTCGTAGATGGGGGCTCGGCGGCGGTTGGGTCGGCCGGGTGGGCGCCCGGGGCCGGGCCGGGAGGGTCTCGCAACGGCCGCTGGGC
>NZ_JBICYZ010000119.1:0-18639 GCF_043201465.1 Kitasatospora sp. NPDC048298 | reverse complement strand
GGGCCACAAAACCTTCATCTCCCGCACAGCATCACTCGCGGAGGCTGTCCTACAACCAACTCCCTTTCGTGTTCAGGACGCAATCCTTGGCAAAACAGGCGGCCGCCTTCCGCAGGATCTCCTTCTCCAACTCCAGCTCACGGACCTGCTTGCGCAGCCGGCGCAGCTCCTCGCGCTCGGCCGGGGTCAACGGGCCCTCACCGTTCGTGCCCGAAGTCGACTCGGCGCGCGACCGTGCGACCCACTGGCGCAGCGACTCCGGGTTGACACCCAGCTCGCGCGCCACCGACGAGATGCGCCGCCCGCTGGACTCCACCAGCGCGACCGCGTCCCGCTTGAACTCCCCCGAGTACCTCGCAGTGCCCATGGGCCTACGCCAGACCTGCCCACCACAAGAAGGGAACCAAGCCCCGACGAACAGGATGAGCGACCAGCAGATCCGCCAGGATGGCCAGGTCCCGGCCCGGCAGCCCTGATCACCAGCCCGAATGGGAGGATCTTGCCGACAGTTCTGCGCGAGGAGGCAAAGTGGACGACCGCTCCAAGCATGACCACTCCGGCTGGGAGGAGGTCGTGCTCGCGGCTCGCGAGCGTGCCGGCACTCGGCAGGCCCTCATGGTCGAGCGCTTCGGACTGTCGGGGGATGTGCAATACGACTGGTCGATGGACGACGCGCAGATCACGTGGTCGCGCGACGGGAAGGCCTTCCTCACCGGCAGACTCACGATGATCGGCAGCGTCAGTCTCGCCCAGCAGTCCTGGCTGTGGTCCTGGGCGAATGAGTCACTGCCGCCAGCAGTCCTGGGTGATATCGAGCGCGTCCGGCAGTTCGGCGAGGCGAACGACTACCCCGTCCTGCCGTGGCCGGGCTTCAACTACCACCCCGAGCTCGTCGCCGAGGCTCGGATGGTCGCGGCATCCGTGCTCGACGCCGAGGGGCTATGGGCGGAGTCTATGGACGACGTGCAACTCCACTTCCTGGTCCACGACTTGGTCCTCGCCTGAACGACAGTGACGGACCTCCAGGCGCCAGGGCCGCTGATGCTGGCCATCGGACGTTAAACGTCAAGCTGACGTTCGTAGCAACATTCCCTCGACCGTGACGGGGCCCTCAGCGCAGCCTTGCGCCGCGGGCCCCGTCCGCGTTTCCCCCGGCTCCGCCGGCACGGCCGGGCGCGGGCGGCCGAGCAGCGGCGCGACCTAGACTCGGGCGTGCCGTCGGCCGCGGACGGCGGATCGCCGGTGGACGGCGGACGGCCGGTGGACGGGCCGTCGATCGCCAGGCGCCGGACGCCGGACGCCGAGGACGAGAACGAGAGAGACGAGCCCCCATCGTGTCGAAGCCGAGCGCACCGAAGCCCGACCCGTCGAGCGGGAGCAGTTCCCCGGACGCACCGCCCGTGATCCGGGCCGACGTCCCCGGGTCCTTCGCCCACGGGGTGTTCCACGAGCGCCACCCGAAGCTGCTCCGCCAGGTGCTCGACGCGCTGCCGTACGGGCCGGGCGAGCGGGCGGCGGTCGAGCGGCTGCTGGTGGAGAGCACCTCCGGGGTGCTGGAGCCGCTGGGGGCGGACGCCCCGGACGGGGCGCAGTGGCTGGCGTGGGGCGAGGGCCTGTGGGGCAGGCCGTGGGGCGAGGCGCCGTTCCTCTGGGCGGAGAGCTACTTCTACCGGCGACTGCTGGAGGCCACCGGGTACTTCCGGCCCGGCGCGTGGCAGGGCGTCGATCCGTTCGCGCCGTTCAAGGCCGTCGAGTTGGGCGGGCCGGCGGTGGACGAGGAGCTGGCCGCGCTGGACGGGCTCGACGGGCTGTCGGAGGAGCGACGGGCGCAGGCGCTGGTGTCCTCCGCGCTGTGGGGCAACCGGGCGGACCTCAGCTTCCGGATCACCGCGGGGGCGGAGGGGGCGACGGCCCCGGACCTGGCCGCCGACGACGGTGCGCTGCTGCGGGCGGCGCTGGAGCGGGCGTCCGTGGAACGGGCCTCCGTGGAACGGGCCGGGAGCGCGGGCGGACCGGTGTGCGTCGTCGCGGACAACGCGGGCCGGGAGCTGTTGCCGGATCTGGTGCTGATCGACCACCTGCTGGCCCACGGCCTGGCGGCGCGGGTCGTGCTGTACGTGAAGCCGCAGCCGTACTTCGTGTCGGACGCGACGATGGCCGACGTCCTCGCCGCGGTGGGGCGCCTTCGCAGCGCGTCCTCCCCCGCCGCCGGGGCGGTCGGCGGGCGGCTGTGGCGGGCGTTGGGCGAGGGTGCGCTCGTGGTCCGTACGCACCCGTTCTTCTGCGCCCCGCTGCCGTTCCACGACCTGCCCGCCGACCTTCGGGCCGAGTTCGCGGGTGCGGCGCTGACGATCGTCAAGGGGGACCTCAACTACCGCCGGCTGGTCGGCGACCGGCGCTGGCCGCCGACCACCCCGTTCGCCGAGGCGGTCGGGCACTTCCCCTCGGCGGTGGCTGCGTTGCGGACGCTGAAGTCGGACGTGGTCGTCGGTCTCGACGCCACCGCCGTCGCCCGGCTCGACGGCACCGGCACGACGTGGCGCACCGACGGGCGGCACGCCGTCGTCCAGGTCGACCCGCGCAGGTAGGACTGCGCCGGGTAGGGCTGCGCGGGTAGGGGCTGCGCCGGGTCGGGCTGCGCAGGCACGGGCTGCACCGAACTGATCGTTACTGCTTGACAGGGTGCGTAATACTGTAACGCGCTGGCACCGGTACGCCCCCGGATCCCGGCCCACGGGCCGCCCGGATCCCTCTCCCCGCAGCTCGGAGCACCACATGCACCCCTTCCTCGACCACCCCGGGCCGCTCGCCTTCGCACACCGGGGCGGTGACCTCGGGCGCCCCGAGAACTCGCTCGCCGCCTTCGAGGCCGCCGTCGCGCTCGGGTACCGCTACCTGGAGACGGACGTGCACGCGACCGCCGACGGTGTGCTGGTGGCCTTCCACGACTCGCGCCTCGACCGGGTCACCGACCGCACCGGAACGGTGGCGGAGCTGCTCTGGGAGGACGTCAGGCGGGCCCGGATCGGCGGGACCGAGCCGGTGCCGCTGCTGGAGGACCTGCTCGGCGCGTTCCCGCAGGCCCGGTTCAACATCGACGTCAAGGCGGCGCCGGCCGTCGGCCCGCTGGTCGAGGCGATCCGCCGGACCGACGCCTGGGACCGGGTCTGCGTCGGCGGCTTCTCCGACACCCGGCTGGCCGCCGTCCGCGCCGCCGCCGGCCCGCGGCTGGCCACCTCGCTCGGCCCGCGCGAGGTGGCCCGGCTGCGGCTGCGCTCGCTGGCGGAATCGTTCCTGCCGCCGTTCCTGTCCCGGCGCCCCGGAGCGCCGTTCACCGGGCTGTGCGCCCAGGTGCCGGAGCGTCACCGGGGCGTGCGGGTCGTCGACCGGGCCTTCGTCCGCACCGCCCACCGGCTCGGCCTCCAGGTGCACGTCTGGACTGTGGACGATCCCACACGGATCAGGGCTCTCCTCGACCTGGGTGTGGATGGCATCATGGCCGATCGCATCGACGTCCTGCGGGACGTCCTCGGCGAGCGCGGCTGCTGGACGGACGGCAGTACCGGCTCCAGCACGGTGATGGGAACCCCATGAGCACCACGAACTCGGCGACGCACCTGCCGGACGACCCACCGACCGACCCCACGACCGCCCCGGCCACGGCTGCCACTGCCACCGCTGCCGCTGCCGCTGCCGCTGCCGCCGACGACGGACGGTCCCTGCGCCGGATGCAGTTCGGCTGGTACGTCAACGACTGGGCCAACGCCGCCTTCTCGGCCACCGTCCTGACGGTGTTCCTCGGCCCGTACCTGACCTCCGTCGCCAAGGACGCCGCCGACGCGGCCGGCAACGTGCACCCGCTCGGCCTGACGATCCGCGCAGGATCGTTCTTCCCGTACACGGTCTCGTTCTCCGTGCTGCTCTCGGTCGCCGTGATGCTGCTGACCGGCACCCTCGCCGACCGCACCGGGCGGCACAAGGAGCTGATGTGCGGCTTCGCGTACCTCGGCTCGCTCGCCACCATGGGGATGTTCTTCCTCCAGGGCGACCGCTACCTCCTCGGCGGCGCGCTGCTCGTCGTCGCCAACATCTCGTACGCGGTCTCGGTCGCGCTCTCCTACGCCTACCTGCCCGGCCTGGCCTCCCCCGACGAGCGGGACAAGGTCTCCTCCAAGGGCTGGGCCTACGGCTACGCGGGCGGCGGACTGCTGCTGATCGCCAACCTGGCGCTGTTCCAGGGCCACGACGCGTTCGGCCTGGACTCCGGCACCGCCGTCCGGATCTGCCTCGCCTCGGCCGGCCTGTGGTGGGCGCTGTTCACCATCGTCCCCCTGCTCCGACTGCCCTCCCGCGCCGGCGTCGCCCCGGTCGTGGCCACAGCGACGGCGACCGAGGACGGCAAGCCCACCACCGGCAGCCTGCGCGAACTCGCCCGCACCCTGCGCGGCATGCGCGAGCACCCGCTCACCCTGCTCTACCTCGCCGCCTTCCTCTGCTACAACGACGGCATCCAGACCGTCGTCTCCCAGGCCTCGCTCTACGGCAGCGAGGAACTCGGCATGGAGCAGACCGCGCTGGTCACCGCCGTGCTCCTGGTCCAGGTCGTGGCGATCGGCGGCGCCCTGCTGCTCGGCCGGATAGCCCAGCGCTACGGCGCCAAGCGGACCATCCTCGGCTCCCTGGTCGGCTGGGTCGTCACCCTCGCCCTCGGCTACTTCATGCCCGCCCACCAGCCCGCCTGGTTCTACGTCCTGGCCTGCATGATCGGCCTGGTCCTCGGCGGCAGCCAGGCCCTCTCCCGCTCCCTCTTCTCCCACCTCATCCCGCCCGGCCGGGAAGCCGAGTACTTCAGCTTCTACAAGGTCAGCGACCGCGGCACCAGCTGGATGGGGCCGCTCGTCTTCGGCCTCGCCTACCAGCTCACCGGCAGCTACCGCTCGGCGATCATCTCCCTGCTGATCTTCTTCGTCATCGGCTTCGCCGTGCTGCTCAAGGTGCCGGTCCGCCGCGCCATCGAGGCCGTCGGCAACCCGGTGCCCGAACGCCTCTGACGGTCCGAACGCCTCTGACGGTCCGAACGCGTCTGACGGCTCGCGCGGCGCGCGCGGCGCCCCCTGAGAACGAGCCGGGCCCGGCTGCTCCCCCGATCGATCGGAGGAGCGGCCGGGCCCGGTCCGTGCACGGCCTCGTCAGCCGGTGATCATGGTCTTGCCGCCGATCGTCTTCCAGCCGCCCCAGGTCTGGCCCGGGTCGGCCTTGTACGACGCGTAGTTCAGGGCGCCGTCGTCCCGGCCGGTGGCGAAGAGGTTCATGACTCCGGCCGTGGCGTTGAACGTCGCGGCCGGGAACCGACCGGTGGCGAACTTCCAGTCCCCCATGGAGGTCCAGGCGCGCCACGGCTTGCCGTCGGGCAGCCACTCCGTGCGGGCGAGGATGCCGCCGCCGTCGACCGCGAACAGCTCGAAGCCGCCGGTCGCGGGGTCGAAGACGGCGGTCGGCGAGCCGGCGAACTGCCGGCCGGGGATCTCGTACCAGCCGCTCCACTCGCCCATGCCCGGCGTGAAGTAGGAGTGCGCGACCACCCCGTTGGTCCTGGTGGCGAAGACCTCCGCGGTCCTGGTCACCGGGTTGTAGGCGGCGGTCGGGCTGCCGGTGAACTTCACCTCGGAGTGCAGCGTGCTCCAGCCGCGCCAGGGCTTGCCGTCGGGCAGCCAGTAGGTCTGGGACAGCACGCCGTCGCCGCCGATCACGAACAGCTCGATGCCGCCGGTGGCGGGGTTGTAGACGGCGGTCGGGCTGCTCGCGAACTGCCAGTCGTCGATGTCGTACCAGCCGCTCCACGCCGTCATGCCCGGCGTGTAGTACGAGTGCGCGACCACCCCGTTGGCCCTGGTGGCGAAGACCTCCGCGGTCTTCGTCGCCGGGTTGTAGACGGCGGTGGGGCTGCCGGTGAACTTCCGGTCGGGGGTGGGCTTGAGGTCCTGGGCGTACCACTCGCGCCAGCCCTTGCCGTCCGGCATCCAGTACGTCTGGCTGAGCACGCCGTCGGTGCCGACGGCGAACAGCTCGGTGCCGCCGGTGGCGGGGTTGTACAGCGCGGCGGGGACGCTCGCGAACTCCCAGTTGCCGGCGACCTGCTCCCAACCGCTCCAGGTCGTGCCGTCCGCGCTGGAGGAGGACACCACGTGGCGGTTGCCGTCGACGGCGAAGACCGTCGTGATCTTCCGGGCCGGGTCGTAGACCGAGCTGCGGGCCGGCGGGTTGGCGGTGACGCTCTCCCACCAGCCGTCGCGGACCTGCTTGATCCACCCGCCGAGGTCGTCGACGCGCGTGTCGTACGCGCCGGTGCGGGTCTCGGTGGCGGGTACGCCCAGGCAGCCGCCCTGCCAGGAGCGGGAGGCTACGGCGACCAGCTCGGCAGCCCTGCCGTTGACCTCGCGGACGGCCGGGGCGCCGGTGTCGCCCTTGCAGATCGCCGCGCCGCCCGTCCCCGTGATGCCGATGCCGGTCGGGCTCACGGTGTCGAGCGAGAAGGCGCCGGTGTGCAGCTTGTTCGGGATCCACTCGTCCTTGGTCCGGCCGTACCCGGGCACCCGCAGCGTCTCCCCGGCGCTGGGGGCGGTGGTGGCGACCGCGATCGGGGCGACGCCGTTGACGGGCGCGGCGAGGCGGGCCAGCACCAGATCGCGGTCCTGACGCGGCGCCAGCTCGGCGATCTCCACCGACCTGTCGCCGACGGTGGCGGTGGTCTTCCACTTCGGCGCGCCGGCCGCCAGCGCCTGCGGTTGCGCCGGGTCGTCCGAGAAGCACGACGCGGCGGTCAGCACCCAGTAGCGGTCCACCAGCGCACCCGTGCAGGCCCGCACGTTGTCACCGATCGCCAGGCGCACGGTGAAGGCGTAGGAACCGTCGGCGGCCGGGTCTCCGACCACGGCACCGGCCGGGGAGAAACTGCTCAGCGTGCCGGCGGTCGCGGCCGCGACCAGCACACCGGCCCGCAGGGAACGGGCCTGGGACTTGCGGGACATGAGAGAGATCTCCTCAGGACGTTCGAAAGGGCGGCACCCCTCGGGAGCGGGGGGTGCCGATGAGATTCACCGGCGGTGGTGCTCCGGTCGGCGCCGGCGCCGACCGGATGCGGGCCGCCCTGTGCGTGGCGGGGCGGCCCGCCCCGGGTCTGCCGCGGGTCAGGGGGCGGAGGGGCCGCCGTGGAAGCGGACCCAGCCCGGCCCCAGCGGATCGACGGACCACAGGGTGTTGTTGACGTCCCGCACGTAGGTGACCGGGTGCCCGGTGGCCGGGTCGAGGACGGTCTGCGGGACGGCGTCCGCGGCCATCGCGGTCTGGGCCGGGGTGAGGACGAACTCGGTCCGCTCGCCGGTCGACACGTCGATCGAGTTCAGCTTGCTGTCCGGGCCGTTGACGTACACCACGGTCCGCTTGCCGGCTTCGTCGGCGAACGCGACCGGGTCGGTGGCGGCCAGCAGGCCGAAGTCGCGCCAGCCCGGGCCGAACGGGTCGACGGACCACAGGTGGTGGGCGGTGTCACGGATGAAGGTGGTGAAGTGCCCGGTGGCGGGGTCGACGACCGTCGAGGGGACGGCGTCCGGGGCCATCGCCGTGCCGGAGGGGGTCGGGACGAACTCGACCCGGCCCGCGCCGCGCCGGTCGATGGAGTTCAGCCGGTTGTCCGGCCCGTTGACGTGGACCACGATGTGGCCGTCGTTCGGGTTGACCACCGGGACGGGGTCGGTGGCGGCCAGCGGGCCGAAGTCGTACCAGCCCTCGCCCTGCGGGTCGACGGACCACAGGTGGTGGGCGGTGTCACGGACGAAGGTGACCAGGTGCCCGGTGGCCGGGTCCACGACCGTGCGCGGCACGGCGTCGGGGGCCAGCACCGTCCCGGCGGAGGTCGGGACGAACGCGGTCCACCGGCCGGTGGTGCGGTCGTACGACCAGAGTTTGTTGTCCGGCCCGTTGACGTACACCATCACGTGGCCGTCGGCCGGGTTGGCGATCGCGGTGGGGCGGGTGGCGGCGTAGGTGCCCAGATCGAGCCAGCCCTCGCCCCGCGGGTCGACCGACCACAGGTGGTTCCTGCTGTCCTGCACGAAGGTCAGCGGATGACCGGTGGCGGGGTCGACGACAGTGGACGGTGAGGCCGTCACCACGGTCCCCGAGGGGGTGGAGTGCCTGGTCCTGGTGATCCACGTGCCGAGGTCGTCGACCCTGGTGGCGTACGCGCCGGTGCGGGTCTCGGTGGCGGGGGTGCCCAGGCAGCCGCCCTGCCAGGAGCGGGAGGCGACGGCGACCAGCTCGGCCCTGCCGTTGACCTCACGGACGGCCGGGGCGCCGGTGTCGCCCTTGCATACGGCCGCGCCGCCGGTACCCGTGATGCCGACGCCGGTCGCGGTCACCGTGTCGAGCGAGAACGCGCCGGTGTGCAGCTTGTTCGGCACCCACTCGTCCTTGGTGCGCCCGTACCCGGGTAGCCGCAGGCTCTGCCCGGCCGCCGGCTCCGAGGTGCCGACCGCGAGCGGCGCGACACCCTCGACGGGCGTGGCGAGGCGGGCCATCACCAGGTCGCGGTCCTGACGCGGCGCCAGCTCGACCACCTGGACCGACTTGGAGCCGACGGTGGCGGTCGTCCTCCACTTCGGCGCGCCGGCCGCCAGGGCCTGCGGCTGCGCCGGGTCGTCGGCGAAGCAGGAGGCGGCGCCGATCACCCAGTACTGGTCGATCAGCGCGCCGGTGCAGGCGCGCTGGTTGTCGCCGATCGCCAGGCGCGCGGTGAAGGTGTAGGAGGCGTCGGCGGCCGCATCGCCGACCACGGCACCGGCCGGGGAGAAACTGCTCAGCGTGCCGGCGGTCGCGGCCGCGACCAGCACACCGGCCCGCCAGGAACGGGACGGGGTCTTGCGGGACATGAGGATTCCTCTTCGAGTCAGTAAGGAGCAGCCCGCGAGAGCGGCCGGCATCGTGCCGGCCGCTCCCGCGGGGAACGGCGGGTTCGGTCCGGATCAGCCGGTGGTGGCGGTGATGGACTGGATGCCCTTGCTGGTGACGGCGTAGAAGGTGGTCCAGCTGCCGTCGGCCTTCTTGTCGGCGGTCCAGATCTGCTCGTCGGTGCCGATGGCGAACAGGCGGACGGTGTCGCCGATGGTGGTGGTGGCCACCTGCTTGGCTCCGCGGACGCCGGGGACCGGGTCGAAGGTGGTCCAGGGGCCGCCGTCGGTGCTGTCGGCGGTCCAGATCAGGTTGTCCCCGCCGACCGCGAACAGGCGCACGGTGTTGCCGATGGTGGTGGCGGCGATGCCCTGGATGCCCTTGCTGGGGATGGCCGTGAAGGTGGTCCAGGGGCCGCCGTTGGTGCTGTCGGCGGTCCAGATCTGGTTGTCGCCGCCGATCGCGAACAGGCGCACGGTGTTGCCGACGGCGACGGCCGCGACCTGCTTGATGCCGGTGCTGGGCATCTCCACGAACGGGGTCCAGGTTCCGGCGGTGTAGTCGCCGGTCGCGGTCCAGATCTTGTCGTCGCCGCCGATCGCGAACAGGCGGACCTTGTCGCCGGTGGCGACGGCGGCCACCTGCTTGACACCGCTGGTGTTGGGCACGAGACCGAACGGGGTCCAGGTGCCGGTGACGGCGTCCCTGGCCGCGGTGCGGATCCGCCCGTCGGTGTCGGCCGCGAACAGGCGGACCTTGTCGCCCATCGTGACGACACTGGCCTGACCGATGCCGCTGCTGGCGGGAACGGCCTCGAAGGTGCCCCACACGTTCGTGGTGTACGCGCCGTCGTTCGTCCAGACCTGGTAGTCGCCGCCGACCGCGAACAGCCGGCTGCCCGGACGGGACGCCTTCACCTGCTGGACCCAGCCGCCGAGGTCGTCGACGCGGGTGTTGTAGGCGCCGGTGCGGGTCTCGGTGGCCGGGGTGCCCAGGCAACCGCCCTGCCAGGAGCGGGAGGCAACGGCGACCAGCTCGGCCTTGCCGTTCACCTCGCGGATCGCCGGGGCACCGGTGTCGCCCTTGCAGATCGCGGCACCGCCGGTGCCGGTGGTACCGATACCGGTCGCACTCACGCTGTCGAGGCTGAACGCGCCGGTGTGGAGCTTCAGTGGCGCCCACTCGTCCTTGGTCCGCCCGAAACCGGGCACCCGCAGGCTCTGCCCCGCGGTCGGGACGGTGGTCGCCAGCGACAGCGGGACGACACCCTCGACGGGCGTGGCCAGGCGGGCCATCACCAGGTCACGGTCCTGACGCGGCGCCAACTCGGCCACCTCGACCGTCTTGGCTCCGACCGTGACGGTCGTCTTCCACTTCGGCGCACCCGCCGCGAGCGCCTGCGGCTGCGCCGGGTCGTCGGAGAAGCACGACGCCGCGGTCAGCACCCAGGAGCGGTCCACCAGCGCGCCGGTGCAGCCACGCAGGTTGTCACCGATCACCAGGCGCGCGGTGAAGGCGTAGGAGCCGTCGGCGGCGGCGTCACCCACCACGGCGTGGGCCGAGGGGATCGAGAGGGTGGCAAGCACGCCGGAGGCCGCGGCGGCCACCAACGCGCCCGTCCGCCGGGAACGGGACTTGTCGGACATCGGGAATTCCCCCCTGGAGTTGTACGTGACGGTGACGTGACGGTGGTGTCCCGCCGGACCGGCGACCGGGCGGCAACCGGGTGACGACCGGGCGCGACCAGGCGACGACCGGTCCGGCGGGACGGGGTATGGGCCGGGATCAGCCGGTGGTGGTGGCGGTGATGGCCTTGACCCCGGCGGCACCGCCCGGGACCTCGCCCCACGCGGTCCACTTGCCCGCGTTGTAGTCGGCGTCGCGGTTGTAGACCTTGTCGTCCTCGTTGATGGCGACGACGTGCACGACATTGCCCTCGGCACTGCTGCTGATGGCCTTCAGCCGGTTGTTGCTGACCTTCGTCCAGGTCGGGTCCCACCGGCCCGCGGCATAGTCGGCGCGGGTGCTGTACAGAGAGCCGTCCGAGCCGATGATCTGCACGTCCAGGCCGTTGCCGCGGGCGGCCGCGGTGATGCCCTTGACCCCGGCGGCACCGCCCGGAATCTCGCCCCACGCGGTCCACTTGCCCGCGTTGTAGTCGGCGTCGCGGTTGTAGACCTTGTCGTCCTCGTTGATGGCGACGACGTGCACGACATTGCCCTCGGCACTGCTGCTGATGGCCTTCAGCCGGTCGTTGCTGACCTTCGTCCAGGTCGGATCCCACCGGCCCGCGGCGTAGTCCGCCTGGGTGCTGTGCAGGGAGCCGTCCGAGCCGATGATCTGCACGTCGACGACGTTGCCGCGGGCCGCGGCGGTGATGCCCTTGACCCCGGCGGCACCGCCCGGGACCTCGCCCCACGGGGTCCAGCTGCCGCCGACCCTGCCGTCACACGTGTACACCCGGCCGTCGGAACCGATGACATAGACGTGCACGGTGTCACCGATGGCCACCGAGTCCACAGCGGTGAGGTCACCACTCGGCAGGGGCTGCCAGCCACCGAGCCAGGTGCCGGCCCGGTAGTCGGCGACGGTCCCCCACAGCTTGTTGTCCGCGCCGACGACCTGCACGTGCAGGCCGGGCTTGACCTCCGCCGTACGGGAACGCTGGTACCTCACCCAGTCGCCGAGGTCGTCGACACGGGAGCTGGAGGCGCCGGTACGGGTCTCCGTGGCCGGGGTGCCCAGGCAACCGCCCTGCCACGAACGGGACGCGACGGCCACCAGCTCGGCCTTCCCGTTCACCTCACGGATCGCCGGGGCACCGGTGTCACCCTTGCAGATCGCCGCACCACCGGTACCGGTGGTACCGATACCGGTCGCACTCACGCTGTCGAGACTGAACGCGCCGGTGTGGAGCTTCAGTGGCGCCCACTCGTCCTTGGTCCGCCCGAAACCAGGCACCCGCAGCGTCTGCCCGGCCGTCGGGGCCGTCGTCGCCAGCGACAGCGGGACGACACCCTCGACGGGCGTGGCCAGGCGGGCCATCACCAGGTCACGGTCCTGACGCGGCGCCAACTCGGCCACCTCGACCGCCTTGGCTCCGACCGTGACGGTCGTCTTCCACTTCGGCGCACCCGCCGCCAGCGCCTGCGGCTGCGCCGGGTCGTCGGAGAAGCACGACGCCGCGGTCAGCACCCAGCTGCGGTCCACCAGCGCGCCGGTGCAGCCACGCAGGTTGTCACCGATCACCAGGCGCGCGGTGAAGGCGTAGGAGCCGTCGGCGGCGGCGTCACCGGAGACGGCGCCGGCCGGAGTGAAGGTGCTCAATGTGCCGGCGGCCGCAGCCGCCACCAGCAGACCCGCCCGCTTGGAGCGCGGCGAGGAGTTGCGAAGCATGTGTGTTCCCGGAGGTGAGAGGTGGGTGCGTGGGTTCGGGTGGTGGCTGTCAGCCGGTGACGGTGAGCTCGGTGATGCTCGCCGGGTTGCCGCTGGTGCCTTCGCCGATGCCCTTGAAGCCGTCCTTGGGGACGTCGAGGGTCTGGGCGGCTCCGTCGACGGTGAGGCCGACCTTCAGCGAGCGTCCGCCGCTGCTCTGGACGGCGAAGACGTCGGGCAGTTGGAGGGTGAGGGTGCCGGTGGTGCCGGCGACGGTGAAGCAGATCCGGTTGTCCGGGTTGCCCGGGGCGCGGGTCCAGATCTGGATCTGGGTGGGCTTGGCGCAGTCGCCGAGCAGGATGTGGCCGTCGCCGCGTCCCAGTTTGACCTTGGTGACGGTGTCGGCGCCGGGGTAGGTGAAGTCCTCGACGGCCGGGGGTGCGGCGGAGTTGTCGGCGGGGGGCGGGGTGGTGTCGGCGGAGGCGATCGCGGTGGCTCCGGCGAGGGCCGTGGCGGTCACGGCGGCGGCGGCCAGCCATCGGCGTGCGGTGGTGCGGCCGGTCCTCCGGGTGTCGCGGAGGGGGGTGTGGGTCACCTGGGGCTCCATCGGGAAAGGTGAGCGGGGCCGGTGGGGAGCGGTGCCGGTGCGGGTCAGCCGGTGATGCGCAGCTCGAGGAGCGCGGCGGGCTTGCCGTTGCCGGTGCCGCTGCCGATGCCGACGCTGGCGGCGGTGCCCTTGGCGATGTCGACGCTCTGGGTGCCGTCGACGGTGGTGAGCTTGGCGTTGACCGAGTAGTTGTCGGTGCGGATGCGGAAGACGTTGGGCACCTCGAGGGCGAGGTAGCCGGTGCTGCTGGTGGCGCGGAAGCAGATCTGGTTGCCGCTGCTGTTGGGCAGGTCGAAGCTCAGGACGCTGATCTGGTTGTCCACGGCGCAGTCGGACAGCATGATGTGGCCGTCGCCGCGCAGCAGCTTGACGTTCGGGTACGGGGCCGGGCCGGGGTGGTTGAAGTCCTCGACGGCCACCGGCGCGGTCGAGTTGTCCGCGGGGGCGCCGTCGGCGGAGGCGAGGGCGGTGGCGCCCAGCGTCGCGGCCAGAGCGATGGTGCCGCCAACGAGCCAGCGGGACACGTGCTTTGCCATGCCTAATCCTTTTCGTTCATCTGGTGTTGCCCGGAGGTTCGGATCCGCGGATTGGTTCGAACCAATCCGGATGGAAGGCGAACCGTTCGGCCTTAACGAGGCGTCAATGTCCGTGTTAATGCCTGCAGGGACTGCATTGCCGCCCTTTACGGGCATCGGTGGATTCCGGCCCATCGAAGCAGATCAACTGACGTCCCGACAACTGCTTCCCTGGCCAGACCAGGTGAGATGTCATGCTTTCGAAGGTGTTGTGGCGCTACTGGCGATGAGTTGCTTTTGCTTGGCTATGCCCGGGAGCCGGGGGTTCCATTGCGCTTGTTTCGTAGGCAACTCTGTGACTTCGTAGACATTCTGCTGGGGCGTCATTTGTCGTAGGCTCCGCTGCGGCCTGATTCGGCCGACGTCGACAGTGGAGGTTCCCCGTGCGCCTATCGATATCCCGCTCGCGACGGCGAGGGAGGGGAGGGCCGCCGCTGCTGGGCAGGCTCTCCCTGGGCCTGTTGCCCCTCGCGCTGACGGCAGGTCTGGTGGGGGCGGGCGTTCCGAACGCCGTCGCGGCTCCCCCGGTCGACGAGCCGACGTTGCTCAGCGACCGCGAGCGCACGGTGCAGGCCTGGCTCAACGGTGGCCCCGGCGTCCACCAGCTCGCGGAAGCCGTGCTCACGGGTTCCGACCAGGACGTGAAGCGGTTCCTGGACACCCAGCTCATCGACGCCCGGCACGCGGATGACCTGCTGGCCGCCTCCCAGATCGAGAGCGTGGGCGGGCCGAAGGTCCGCGAGGCCGCGGGCAAGGCGATCGAGGGCACCCCCGCAGAGCTGCGCGCGTTCCTGGAGAACGGTTTCAAGACGGCCCTCGACGCCGACCGGCGGCTGTGGATCACCCGGATCACCGACCCCGCGACGGGGGCGGGCCGTGGCATCCAGGCCGCGGGCGATGCCGCGCTGCGCAGCAACAGCAGTGAGGACCTGCAGCGGTTCCTGACCGAGGGTCAGTTCCCGGCGAAGGACGCCGACGACCGGGTCAAGCTGGTCCAGATCCTGAGCTCGGGCGGTGCGAACACCCAGGCGGCGGCGCGTGCGGCGTTGAACGGGTCGATCGATGACGTGCGTGACTTCCTCGCGGTCGGTCAGTACATCGCGCAGAACCGTGACATGGAGCGCGCGAGCATCGCGCAGCTGGTGCAGCAGGCGAAGGACGCGGGCGCGCAGGCGGCCCAGGAGACGGCCGCGGCCATCGAGGCCAAGAACACGGCGGTCTACGAGGCGCAGAAGGCCATGGAGGCCGCGGCCAAGGCCGCGGCGGAGACGCAGCAGGCCGGCAACGACTCGGCCAAGGCGACGGAGGCGGCGAACAAGGCCGCGACGGCGGCCGAGCGTGCGGGCAAGGCGGCGAACACGGCGTTGTCGGCCGCGCGTGCGGCCAACGCGGGTGCGCGTGCCGCGGCTTACGCGGCGTCGAACGCGGCGGCCGCGGCGGCCGGGGCCCAGCGGGCCGCGGCCAGTGCGCGGACTTCCGCGGCCGCAGCGGCCGGTGACGCGACCAAGGCGCACGAGGCGCGGGTGGCGGCGGACGCCGCTGACGAGGCCGCCAAGCTGACGGCGGCGGCGAAGGACACGCTCGTCCACTCGGACAAGGCCCTCGCCGACAGCAAGGACGCGACGGGTGCCGCGCTGAGTGCCAAGGGCAACGCGGACGCTGCGGCGGGCTCCGCCGAGCAGGCCGGTGCCTACGCGGCCAGTGCTGGCGGGCAGTCGGCCAAGGCCAAGCAGGCCGCGGCGGCGACGCGTCGTCAGGCCGCCGAGGCCGGCCGCGCGGCCGCTGCCGCGCAGCAGCTGGCCGGGGAGGCCGCGACGCAGTCGCAGGTGGCCGCGGCGTTGCTGAAGTCCGCGGGCGAGCACGCCGCCGCGGCGGCGCAGGCCGCCCGGGAGGCCGCCGACCACGCAGGTCAGAGCGCGAACGCCGCGCAGGAGTCCACCGACCACGCGAACGCCGCCTCCGGCTACGCCGCGGAGGCCCAGGGCGCGGTCGACAAGGCCAACGCGGTCTATGACCTGGCACGCCGCACCGAGGCCGAGGACCTGGCCAACCGCACCGCGGCCGCCACGGAGAAGGCCCGCCAGGCCAAGGCCGACGAGACGGCGAAGCAGGAGCAGACCGCCCAGGCTGCCCAGGAGGTCCAGAAGGCGAAGGCCGAGGCCGACCGTCTCGCCCAGCTGGCCAACCAGCCCGGCGCCACCCCGGCCCAGGTCGCCTCCGACGGCCGCAAACTCGCCCTGATCTCCCGCAAGATCTCCAGCTCCTGGGGTGCCTCGGCAGCCGAAGCCGCCCTCGCCGGCACCGACACGGCCGTCTTCGCCTACGTGAAGACCGGTCGCCGGGAGGCCGATGAGCGCGACGCTCGCGAGCACGTCGCTCAGATCCACAAGGACTCCGACAGCGAGGCGGTCCGCACCGCGGCCTACACCGCGCTGCAGGGCGACAGCGCCCAGATCAGTGCGTTCCTGAACAGTGGTCAGTTCGAGGCCGCGGCGCCGGAGAACCGGCTGACGATCACCCGCATCAGCGACAAGGCCGGTCAGGCCGTCAAGACCGCCGCCGACGCCGCGCTGCGGACCAACACCCCAGCGGCCCTGCGGGACTTCCTCGGCAAGGGGCTGTCGGACGCGCAGGCCGCCGACGACCTTCTCGCCGCCACCCGGCTGGAGGACGCCCCGTCCACCGAGCCCGAGCTCAAGGCCGCGGCGAAGATCGCCGTCGAAGGCCCCGTCCAGGGCCTGCGCGCGTTCGTGGCCGAAGGCCAGTACACCGCGCAGCAGAAGGACCAGCTCACCGCGCTGCACGTGGCCGATGTCCAGGGCCTGATCGCCCAGGCGACCGCCGCGTCCGCGACCGCCCAGCAGAACGCGGCCACGGCCCAGGCCGCCGCCGCCTACGCCCGCGGCATCGCCGACGAGGCCAGGGGCTACGAGGTCGCTGCCCAGGCATCGGCCAGTACCGCCGCTGACCACGTCGCCAAGGCCCAGGCCGCCGCCGACGCCGCCCAGGCCTCCGCCACCAAGGCCGCCGCCGCCGCGAAGGTCGCGAACAACGCCAAGGCCTCCGCGAACCGCGACGCCGCCAAGGCCGTACATTCCGCCAACCAGGCCGAACAGTCGGCCCGGCAGGCACGGTGGGCCGCCAGCGACGCCAACCAGTCCGCGAACGAGGCCCGGGCCTCGGCGGAAGCGGCGGGCAAGGACGCCCAGGCCGCCCAGGCCGCCGCCGACGACGCCCGCGCCAACTACCAGACCAAGTTCGACGCCGAGCAGAAGGCCGAAGCCGCCAGGATCGAGCAGGAGCGCAGGGACGCCGAGAAGCAGGCCCAGGCCGCGAAGCAGAAGCAGGACGCGATCGCGGCGATCGAGCAGGAGGTCAAGAAGGCAAAGGAGGACAACGAGACCTCCAGCGCCATCTACCGCCTCGTCTCCGAGAGCATCCACCTCACCCTCGACGTCATCGGCGGCGCGGGCGGCGTCATCGCCCCCGGCCTCGCCGACATCGCCGACCTCGTCAACTGCGCCTACTACGCCGTCGAAGGCCGCACCACCGACGCAGTCACCTCCTGCATCGGCGCGATCCCCTTCATCGGCGACGGCGCCGCCGTCGCCAAGCTCGCCCAGTGGGCCAAGAAGTTCGGCTCCTGGGGCGAGAAGGCCGTCGAGTTCATCAAGAAGCTCGTCACCCGGCTCCCTCCGTCCTGCCCGCTGAACAGCTTCCCGGCCGGCACCCGCGTCCTGATGGCCAACGGCTCCACCCGCGCCATCGAGACGGTCCGGGTCGGTGACGAGGTCCTCGCCACCGATCCCACCACCGGGCTGACTGGCCCCCGCAGGGTCACGGCCACCATCTACGGCCCGGACGACCGCGACTTCACGGACATCTCCCTGGGCGCCGGGCAGGCCCTGACCAGCACCGACCACCACCCCTTCTGGTCCGAGAACCAGAAGAAGTGGATCGACGCCGTCGACCTCAAGACCGGCGACGAACTGCGCAACCCGGCCGGCCAGCCCCAACGTATCGCGGACGTCCGGCACTGGAACACCCTCCAGCCCGCCTACAACCTCAGCGTCGACGAGCTCCACACGTACTACGTCCTCGCCGGCGAGACGCCGGTACTGGTGCACAACACCGACGAGTGCATGGAGATCGCACTCGGGAAGAACACGGTCGATGGCAACCGGGACGCGCTGATAGATTTCGCGGACAAGGTCAAGGCCAAGTCGTACCGCGACTGGCCCTCTCAAGCCGACGACTGGATGAAGGAGTTCAGGGGTTTCGTCGACGACGGAAAGACGAAGATCCACTTCAACCTGGACGGCATTCCCGACCCGAAGGATCTTGCCAGCAAGGGCAGGGGAACGGACCCGAGGGTCGACGGGTATGCGACCGGGTGGGAACTGGCCTACATCCAGGACAACCCGAGTTCATGGGACCGCGTGATCTTCTACAGGAAGGGCACGCCCCTCAGTAAGGAAGAGAACCCGTTTGCCAACTGACAACGGACAGCCACAGCCAGCTGGAGGCCTTCCCGCATCCTTCGATCGGGAGTTCCAGCTGTGGCGATACAATCTCAGCCATTCGGAACTCAAGCTGCGCAGCTTCGGCCGGGCATCGACACGCGATTTCATCGAGGTGACGTTCTACGGTGTCATCGGAATGAAGCTGAAATCCGCCTACCGGTCGCTCACGATCTCCAGCGCCGAGCCGACCCAGGTCGATGAGATTCTGAGATTCTCCGAAGTCCGGGAATCCGATTTCTCGCGATTCCGCTGCCTGGCATTGAAGTCGGACAGCGGCGATGGCCTTGTGGCGTGCCTCAGCTACAGCGTCTGGTCGCACTCGAAAGACTCTGATCATGACGCCGTCGGGGCCGGGAATCCGGATTCCGTGCTGATACTCAGAGGATAGCGAGGTGCCCCGCCGGAGTGCCTCCGGCGGGGCGCGGCACGAGGATGTCCCGAAATTCTTGGATCTTGGCGACGGCCTTCGCGAGGCTCTCCGCCGGGCCCCTCCTGCCACCCACGCGTCGGGGCCCCCCCCGGGGGGGGGGGGGGGGGCCCGGGGGCGGCCCCCCCCCCCGGGCCCGGGGCGGCCCCCCGGGGGGGGGGGCGCCGGGGGGGCGGGGGGGACCCC
>NZ_JBICYZ010000118.1:0-18645 GCF_043201465.1 Kitasatospora sp. NPDC048298 | reverse complement strand
CTTCTCGACACCGCCCGGAGCCCTCACCCGAACGGCCCAAAAGTGGGGCCAGCCGAGTCCGTTCTGGTGGGGCCAAAACTCACCGGCGCAGACAGTCAGCTCTACGCCCTGATCACCACGTCCCGAACGTCACTAACCGTCACCATCCTGGTAGTCGCCTTCATCAGCTGGAGCCTCTACCACTTCCTGCTCGGCCCCCTCTCCACAGCCATGGAGCCCCACCCCTTCCCCATCCCGACCAGCACGCCCGCCCCCCTCTTCCCCCCGCCCCCGGGCCACCCCTGACCCACCGGCACCCCGCGCCTGCCGACGGAGAGAGCACCTGCTCGCCTCACCGATCCCGGGGGCTCTGCCCCCAGACCCCCGGCCACCTCCAAGGGGACCGGGGCCTAGTGATCATGTGATCGATGAGTGGGTGGTGCGGGCTCAGACCAGCGGGGGGTCCCCTCGGCAGACGGCCTCCGCACCCTGCCACCCCCGGACGGAGCACTCCCGGCCAAGCCCGCCCAAGAACTTTCGCCCGGCTCCGCAAGCTCCGCCGACCGAAACTTCTTCGCCGGGTCGACCGCCTGGCGGCGGCCGAGCCACTCGGCCCCGACCGGGTGCGGCCCCACCGTGATGCCGCCCACCGAGGGGACCCCCCGCACGGCCCGATCCCTGGGGCAGGACGACGGCGGGCCGAGCGCGCGAAGGGCCGGCCCCGTCGCGAGCACCGGCCCCAACCCCCACCCGGCGCGGGCCGTGCCGCCGTGCCGGACCCGCCGGCACACCCCGCGCCGGTGGCGGGTAATCTCGCAAGTTTGCTCGCCAGGGCGCCCGGCCCCGGCCAGCACGACCGGCTACACCAGGGCGAGGCCCGGGCACGCACCCGGGCCAGCGACCGCACCAGCGACCGCACGGTGGGCTGGCATCCAGGCGGCGCCAGCCCCGCTCCCCCGCCCCCGGTCGTGGCCAACTCCACGGCGCCGACCTGCGGCGATGCGCCGACTACAGCCCCGACTACAGGCCGCGGAGCCTCGGCAGCACCGCCGAGGCCCCACGGAAGTACCGTCAGCCAGCCCAGCGGCCGGGCGGGCTGCAGTCGGCCGGCAAGTGCTCCTCGCACCAGTACGCGGTGCCCGGCTGAGCCGTCTTACCGACCGGGTGGTTGGTGACCCGCCACACCAAGATCTCCTCGCACGGCCCCGCCCCCGGCTCCGAGCACCCGATCTCCGGCTCGCCCCTCCCCGCCTTGTGGCCCTTCGGCTTGTGCTCAGCGATCCGGATGTACCCGCGCGGCGTTCCTGCCGGCGTCCACGTCCACCGCCGGGCCGTGCCGATCTGCTCGGCCGACTCCGACTCGATTCGCTGGGCCACCGCCACCAAGGCGTCCGGTTCCTCCAGCGCGAGCTCCACAATCCGGGCGACCACCGCGTCCCGGGACAGCGTCATTCCGAGGCCGGCCGACAACTGGCTCGTCCAGTCGTCCAGCTCAACTGCCAGTCCCTGCGGCACCGCCAGGCGCAGCGGGCTGGCCTTCGTTGTAGCCTTCGGCTCACCGCCACCGCCACCGGCCCCGCCGTCCCCAATTCGGGAGGCCACCGCCTCACGGGCCAGCTCGCGTACCGCCTTCTCCCGGTCCACCAGGTCGTCGGGCAGATCGCCCGGATCGGGCAGCGCAGCGACCGCCGTGTCCAGGAGAGCAGCCGTCAGCTTGCGGTTCCCGGTCGACTCCAGCAGCGCCTCCTGCGCGCCGTGGAACACCGCGGCGGCGATCGTCTCGCCCCGCTTGTCGGTGTCGTCCTTGTCGGTGCTGTGCTGCCGGAGCACCGGCATCAGGCTGGTGACGTGGCTGCCGGTGACCCCGCGCCCGGCGGTCTCCGGGGCGAGCCGGGCCGCCAGGCGCCAGCCCTCCATCAGCCGGTAGGCCGGGGAGGACTTCATCCCCCACCGGTCGGCGAGGTACTCGGGGAAAGTCGGGTGGGTGTCGCGGTGCAGGTGGCCCTTGGCGATGACGGCCAGGGCCTGCCCGGCCGCCCAGCCGGAGGCCTGAAAGGTGTCGATCGCGCTCTCCGCGGCGGCGAGGTTCGCGCGTTCCATCGGGGTGAGTTCGCCGGTCCCCTCGGCGACGTCGGCGAGGTCGGGCAGGTCCTGGACGAGCGTGACGATCGACCGGTCCGGCCGGTCGGGGCGCTCGTTGCGGTGCCGCGCGGCGGGCGTGGGCGTGGTCATGAGGCTCCCAACTTCATGTTGTTGATCTCGGTGAGGACGCGGTCGTAGTGGGTCATCCGCGCCTTGATTCGGGTGCCCCAACTCTTGATGTACTTCCGGTGCGCCGGGACCTCGGTCACCAGCACGGTGAAGCCCGCGGCCACCAGGTCCTCGCGCACCTTCCACGTCCACTTCGTGTCGCCGGGGTCGACCCGGTTCAGGCTCACGACCGCCGGCAGCGCGCGGCCGGTCTCCTGCCGGGCCCGCTCCAGGAACCGCGCGGTGTCGAGCGTGCGGGGCAGCTCGTAGCTGCTCGTGCTCGCCGGGACGACGACCACGTCGGCGACCCTGAGCACCGACATGACGATGTCGGCGTGGTCCTCGGCCTGCGGGCAGTCGACCACCGCGTCGTGCCCGGCGGGCACCAGCTCGGGGATCAGGATGTCGACCTGCGGTCGGGCACAGGCCCGGACGGAGAAGGGGAAGGCGGCCATCTGGTCCCAGTCAGCCCAGCCGCGCGAGCGGTCGGCGTCCACGCCGACCACAGGGGGCGTTTCGTGGCGCTCGTGCATGGCCGAGGCCAGCCAGCCGCTGGTGGTGGTTTTGCCCACGCCCGGTTTGAAGTTCACGGAGGCAATCAGCATGCCCGCCACGCTATCCGCGGCCGCGCGTCTCCCCTTCCCCGCACCGCCGCGCGCGGTACCGTACGGGTGCAATCAGCATGAACGGCCCCCGGTCCGCCGGGGGCCGTTCGCGTTCCCTAACCCCCGTGCCGGGGGTGTGTCGGCCCCGTGCCGCCCGTGCCGGGTGGCGGGCAATCTTGCGAGATTACTCGCCACCAGCGGTCTGACCTGCGGCATCAAGGTGTGCCCTGGCCGGGGACGGCGGGTCAGACCGGCAGGCGCAGGAAGATGTCGGCGGCCTGCCGCAGGGCGCCCTCGCCGTGCCTGGCGGCGGCGGGCAGGCCCATCGCGGGCGTACCGGGCCGGTAGACGAGGACCGGCACTCGGCTGTCATCGGGCAGGACCGCGGGCATCAGGTCCATGCCGTACCCAGGCAGCAGCTCCTCGGGGGTTTGGCCGGGGACCAGTGCCCGCAGGTCCCCGGCCGTGCGGACCTGCGGCCCGTCGCGCAGGATTGCGCACATCAGGTCGAACCACGCGTCACCGCTGGCGGCCAGCTCGCGTCCCGGGGACCAGCCGCCCCTGACCGCGAGCAGGCGCAGCAGGGCGGCCGCCTCCAGCGCCTGGCCCCGGGTGGCGGTGCCGGCCGCGAGCGCGAGCAGCAGCGGCTGCACCTGCGTCAGCGCGTCAGCGGTCGACAGGACGGGCGGCACGACGGGCGCGAGGGCGCCGGTGGCCCACCGCTCCCCCTCCCCGGGGCCGCGGGCCAGCAGCGCCGCCACCCGGGTCGAGACCGTGGAGCGCGCGACCCCGAGCGCGTCCGCCAGGGCGGCGTAGGTGCCGAGCTCCCCCTCCTGGTGGGCGCGGACCAGGGCGTCCCGCAGGCCCTCCAAACGGGGCAGCAGCCGGGTGTCCAGGGCCGCCAGCAGGTGCCGGACCGCGGCCCCGTCCTCGTCGGGGCCCTGGATGCGGCCGTACGTCTCCAGCCGGCGCAGCAGGACCAGGCCCGCCAGCACCGCGTGGGTGAACTCCCCGGCCTCCGAAAGATCCGCGCCCGGGAGCAGGTCCCGGTCGTCGTGGCCGACCACCGTCAGCACCTCCGAGCTGTAGCGGCCCCCGGCCCCCGGATCGTCGTGACGGACGGTCTGCAACATGCCGCACCTCCTGTACTGGACTACGTACAGGAGACTGTACGGACGCCCGTACAAGCCTGACAAGCCGTCAGCTGGTAGCGGCCAATCTTGCGAGATTAGCCGCCATCGGCGAGGCTCCCCCGCTCCCTTCTTCACCACAGCCACCGAGGCCTGTGCCGGTGGTCCGGCACACCCCCGTGCCGCCCGTGCCGACCACCCCGGCACGGGCCCTCACCAGCAACATCCGAGACCGACCGACCGTCCACCAAGGACACCGGGAAGCGACCGAAGCGACACCGAGACGACCACCAAGGTTCCGAAGATGATCTAGCGGGTACCGACCAAAGTACTGATTAGCACTCCAGGTATCTTCGATACACGATCATGGTCCGCCGGGGGCGGCCGCAGTCAGGCGAGGGGGGTGGGCCGGGTGGGTTGGGTGACGCCGATCCGGGCCGCCGAGCAGGTGACCTACCGGCTCTCGCGGGACTGCGGGTGCGACGTCGACCGGGACGCCCAGGTCGAGTACCGGCTCGCCTCCGAGCGGGACCTCCGGTGGATCGGCAGCGGCCTCTCAGAGGTCGGCCTCACCGCCGGCGAAGCCGTCGACCCCGACGCCGCGCGCGCCCTGATGGACGGTCGAGACCCCCGCACCGGCGCCCAGCTCGTGAAGCGCAAGCAGGCGATCGACCCCCGCGGCAAGCTGCCCGCCCGGGCACTGGTCGATGCGATCAGGGCGCTCGCCGAGGCCGACGGCGTCACCGCAGCCGCGTACCTCAGGGGCGGCCCGCTCGCCGAGCGGTACGCCCGTGCCGAGCGGGGCCTGCGCCGGGAAGGCGACCGTCACCTGCTGCCGCTGGCCGACGCCGAGCGCCTGGCCGCCGCCGCCGGCCTTCCCGTCGAGGTCGTCTACGACACCGAGGTGGTCAACGCCGCGCGGCCGTTCGCCGGGCGCCACGTCGACGTCGGCTTGAGGGGCGTCGACCTGGTGCTCGACATCCCCAAGAGCATCTCCACCGCCTGGGCGCTCGCGCCGGACGAGCTGGCGGCCGCCATCGAGGAGGAGTGGCTGGCCTCGGTCGGCGAGGCAGTCGCCGCACTGGAGCAGTGGACGGCGTACGGGATGGCCGGCCACCACGGCGACGGGCAGCGCGCCGAGCGGGTCGCCACCTCCGGGCTCCTGGGGTGGACGACGCTGCACCGCTCCGCGCGTCCGGTCGACGGCGCGGTCGGCGATCCGCACCTGCACGTCCACGTGAACATCGCGCACCTGGCCAAGGGCGAGGACGGCCAGTGGAGGACTATCGCGGCCGGCGCCGAAGACCTGATGCGGCATGCCCACCTGACCAACGAGATCGCCGAGGCGAGGCTGCGGCAGCGGCTCACCGAGCGGCACGGCGCCCGCTTCACCCGGTCGGAGAGCACCGGGGCCTGGGAGCTCGACGGTGTCGACGGCAGCCTGCGGGCCGCGTTCTCTCGTCGGCACGCCCAGGTGGTCGCCGCGGCCGGCCCCGACGCCACCCGCGACCAGCAGAAGAGCGCCGCGCGGCGCAGCGCCGAGGCCAAGGTCGACGGCGACCAGGCGGTCGAGCGCACCGACTGGCGGGCCCGGGCGGTCGCCACGCTCGTCGGCGACCTCTCCGTCCTGAACGAGGACGAGCGCCTGGTCGTGCTCGCCGAGGCCGACCACGCGGTGGACACGATGGTCTGCGCGGCACTGCCCGGCCCCGAAGGCCCGGCGCCGACCTCCTCCGACGGCCCGACCGGCCCTGTGCTGCCCACCCCGGAACGGATCGCCTCCCGAATTTGGGACGACCCGGAGCACGGCCTGGTGGCGTCGAAGAAGGTGGTCGGACACACCCACGTGCTGGCCGCGGTGGTGCAGGAGCTGCCGTACCTGGACAGCGTCGAGCAGCTGGTCGAGCTCGTGGACCAGGTCCTCGCCGTCGACGGACACGCGGTGCGGCTGCGGGACTCCGACCGGCACCACCAGGTGCACCGCCAGCGCTACACCCACACCTCCGTGCTGGTAGCCGAGAGCACGATCATCAGGACCACAGCGACCGGCCTCGGCCGGGGCCTGGCCCAGCTCAGCCCGGAGGCCGCAGGCCTGACGATCGCCACCGTCGAGGCCGCGAAGTCGACGGCGGACCAGCGGTTCGAGTTCAGCGCCGAGCAGCGGGCGGTGGTCGTGCGGCTGCTGTGCGCCGGGCACGGCGTCGAGGCAGTCGTTGGTACCGCGGGGGCGGGCAAGACCACTCTCATGGAGGCCGCAAGGGCCGGGTGGGAGGCCGCCGGCCTTCGCGTGGTGGGTGCCAGCACGGCGGCCGTCGCGGCGGCGAACCTCAGCGCGGAGGCCGGGATCGACTCGCGGACGATCGCCGCGTGGACGCGCGACATCTCCGGTGGGCGAGGCCTCGACGGCGTCGGTGTCCTGATCATTGACGAGGCCGGCATGGCCGACGACCGGGCGCTCGCCGCGCTGCTGCGGCACGCCGCCGAGGTCGGGACGAAGGTGGTCACGATCGGCGACCCCCTCCAGTTGAGGGCGGTCGGCGTGGGCGGTGGGTTCGCCCGGGTCCACCAGCTGGTCGACGGCCTGGTCCTCGGCGAGAACCGGCGCCAGACCGACCCGGTCGAGCGGGCCGCGCTGGAAGCATGGCGGGACGGCGGGCGCACCAGCGCGCTGGCGATGCTCGCCGGGCACGGGCGCGTCCACGCCGTCGACACCGTCGACCAGGCCCATACCTCCATGCTGGCCTCGTGGGACGCGGCCCGCACCCGGTGGTCCGGTGACCCGCATGGCCAGGTTGCCGAGCTGCTGCTGCTGGCCGCCCGCCGGGTGGACGTCGCCGAGCTCAACGCGGGCGCCCGGGCGCTGCTGCTCGCGGCCGGCGAACTCGACGGCGGGCTCGGCTTCCGGGCCCCGGACGGCGCCCTGCTGGAGTTCGCAGCCGGGGACATCGTCCACATTCGCCAGAACGACTACCGCTCCCGCCGCAACCCGGCCGAGGTCGACGTGCTGAACGGCTTCCGCGGCGTCGCCCTGGAGGTCGACCAGCGGCGCGGCGTGCTGGTGGAGTGGCGCCGCCCGCACGACGACGGTGAGCAGCGCACCGACCGGGCGTGGATGAGCCCGCGCGACGTCGCCGAGGGCCGCCTCACCCACGGCTACGCGATGACGATCGGCTCTGCCCAGGGCCTCACCAGCGAGGTCACCATCGCCTCCGGCCGGGGCGCCGACGCCCACAGCCTCTACCCCGCGCTCAGCCGGGCCCGCCAGGAGACCCACCTGTGGCTGCCGCTGGCCGAGCTGGAGGACGACGTCACCCGGCTCACCCTCGGTGACCCGCGCACCGGCGCCGAGCGCCTCGACCGCGCCGTCGCGGCGTACGGGCGCCAGCTGGAGCGCTCCGGCGAGGACGTCATGGTGGTGGACGAACTCGCCGCCGCCGAGCAGGCCGTACCGCCCGTGCCGGGAGGTGTGCCGGTCGCTGACCTGCACCGGCACACCCCCGGCGACGTCCCGGTGCAGCCTCAGGATCCGCCCGCGGTGGAGCAGCCCGAGGCCTTCCGCACCGGGCGGGTGCTGCCGCCGGAACCGCCAGCCCCGCCGGTGCCCCACTGGCGCGAGCGCCCGCACGGCGGCGTCGGCACCGGGGCGCTGCTGCCGCACGCCGAACGGGCCGAGGCCGACGCCCGCCAGGCCCGCGCCACCGCCCACGGGCTCGACGCCCGGGCGGACCAGCTCGCCGCCGTGCTGGGCACCGACCAGGCTCCAGGCCGCCAGCGCGTCGCCGAGACCGTCGCGCACCTGGACGCAGCCGAGCAGCTGCTCGGCCGGGCCTCCGACGCCGACCAGGCTGCCGACGGCGTCGACACCCGGATCGGGGAGCTGTACGCGACCAACCACGAGGAGATGCGAGCCGAACAGCGGATCCGCGAGCGCGCCGCCCTCCGGCGCAGCGCGGTGTTCTTGCAGCGCTCGGGGATGCTGGAGGCCGCCGCCGCCCTGCGCCAGCGCGCCGATGAGCGCGTCGCCCAGATTGAGGAGTTGCGGGGGCAAGCCCGCGACCTACGCAACCAGGCCGAGGACCTGCGGCGCCAGGCCCGCGCCGAGGTCGACTTGGCCGACGGCGGCGCCTACGGCACGGTCGAGCAGCGCATTGCCCAGCGACGGGCCACCCTGCCGGAGCTGGCCGAGCGCCTGGACCAGCGCGACCAGGGCGAGTACCAGCGGCTGGTGACCGAGGCCGGCGCCCAGCGCCGCACCGCCGACCAGCTCGACGCCCGGGCCGCCGGCCTTCGCGGCGAAGTCTCCGTCCGCGAGAACCTGTCCCCGGGCCGCCGGGTCACCGAGGAGACCGAGCGGGCCACCGCCGCCGTCCAGGCCCACCAACGCCGGATCGCCGCCCAGGCCCGCGCCGAGGAACTCCGCCGCCAGCAGCAGTACGAGTACCGGTACGAGCCGCCCACCCAGGGCCGCTCCGGACCCAGCATCGGCCGCTGACCTGCACCGACACACCCGTGTCGGTCGACCGGCACGGTCCGGCACGGGGCCGTGCCGGGTCGAGAACCGGCCCCCCGGGTAGGGCGGATAATCTAGCAAGATTGGTCGCCTCTCGGTGCCGACCAGCCGATGGCCGGCACCGTTGTCCGTGATCAGGTGCGGGCGGTGCGAGAGGCCTTCAGCTCGGTGATCAGGCCGCGGACCTGGTCGGCCTGCGCGGCGAGCCGCTCGGCTTCGAACCGGTACCGAGTGATCATCTTGGCCCAGTGCCCGGCGGCCTTCTCGGCCTTCTCCACTTCCTTCCCCTTCCCTTCGGCCTCCACCTTCGCCTGCTCCTCTTTGGCTTCCTGGTGGCGGCGCTGGGCGTAGACGGCGTCCTGCTCGGCCTTGGCCGCAGCGCGGCGCAGCCGGGTCTGCTCACGGCGGGCCCGCTCGGGGGCCGCGTCCAGGGTGTGGTCGAGCGCGGCACGCAGGATGTCGCCGGTGGTCACCACCTGGGCCCGCAGCTCGGCCCGCCGGGTGAGCTCGTCGGCGGTGGGGGTGTGCATGGCGGCGAGGCCTGCGGCCATCCCGGCGAGTTCGGTCACCCCGCCGAACTCGCGGACCGATTCGCGCATGATGACCTCGGGCCCGTCGCCCCACTCATCAGCCCAGTCCTGGAGCTGCTTCTCGATCTCGGCGTTGTGCCAGTAGCAGGCCCGTTGGAGTCGCTCGCCGATTTCCTGCGGCAGCCGCAGTCCGAGCCGACCGAGGAAGCGCGTCTCTCCCACGTCGTGCTGAGCCTCGTAGCGGCCCGGGTCGGTTCCCCACCGGCGGCCGGCCGCGAGTGCCCCTCGCGGAATCGGTGGCCAGTCCCGGTCCCATCCCCGAGCAGCCAGTTCGGCCCGGACCCCAGGCACCAGCAGCCAGTCCCGACTCCCCGCGAGACGGCCGGCCTCCCGCTCCTCGGTTAGCTTCTCTCGGGTCGCCCGGCGAGCCGCCGCCAACTTCCCGGCACGCAGCCCGAGGTGTTCCTCGCGCTCCTGGGCGAGCCAAGCCTGCTCTTCCGCGGCTGCCATCTCGGCCACCAGGTCGAGCAGCTGGAGCCGCTCCTCCCGCACCGCCACCGTGTACTGCACCGTCGAAGCCATGCGGGCAATCATGCTAGATAACTCGCTCTACCGCACTCACCTCCCTACGGGGTGGTGGCGCGGTGGTCAGTTGGCGGCTCGGTGCGCGTCGGCCGGCGCCGGGTCGGGGCGGACGGCGAGCGGGCGTCGGCCGGTCGGCGCGGAGCGTGCCGGGTCGACCGGCACGGGCGGCACGGGGTGTGCCGGTGCGGCGAGGGCCGCGAGTTCAGCGGCGGTGAGGCCGGGGCGGTGCGGGGTGTCGACGGCGACGTCCTGGTGGTCGCGGTCGACACCGGGGCCGAGGGGTCGGCGGGTCGTCATGAAGTGGTGTCCTTCCTGGGGGTGAGGGTGATCTGGTCGCGGACGGGCAGTCCGGCGGCGCGGCGTGCGGCGCGTTCGGGCAGCACCCAGTCGCGCGGGGCGACGCCGAGGGTCTGCTGAGCGGCATCGAGTTCGGTGATGGTCGCGGTGGACGCCCGGCGCTTGGGCGAGCGGGGTGCGACGGGCATGGGTGTGCCGTCGGTGGTGTGGGGTGCCCAGTAGTCGACGCCGAAGACCAGGCCCCAGCCGGTGAGCAGCTCGGTGACGGCGGCCTGCGCGCCGGGCAGGCCGCCGTCGTTCTCGTCCCAGCCGACCCGGACGGCGGCTTTGAGTCGGCCCCGGCGGCCGGGGACCGCACGGAACGCTGCGGCGATGGTCTGGTTCCTGACCTGGTACATCGTCATCTTCTCGGGGGCATTGTCCTCCGATGTGACGATTTCCTGCCCGTCCTTCTCGTTGACGTCCGTCAGTTCGGCAAGGCGTGCCTTGATCTCTCCGCCCCAGGTCAGCATGTGGTGGCCCTTGGTGGCTCGCTCGTACTCCTGCCAGCACTTGACCTCGGCGTATTCGCTGGTCAGGCGCTTGCGGAGGGTGGCCAGGTGCTGTTCCGCGGCCTCGATTCGGGCGAGTGCGGCGGGGCCGGCCTCGCCGTCCTTGGCGGCGACGGCTTCATGGTCGGCGGCCTTGTGGGCGCGGGCGAGGGCCCGGTCGGCCCGGCGGATCTCGCGGCGCAGCGGCCGGGAGTCGTCCAGGGCCCGGCGCAGGATCTCGAAGGGGGTGCGGCCCTGCCGCTGGCCGGCCTTCATGTCGCCGCGCAGCAGCTCGTTGCCGAGCGCGCGCTCGACGGACTTGCCCTTGGCGATCTCCTTGGACGTCAGGTCCTTGTCCTGCACCTTGACCAGGTACTTTGCGAGGTCGCCGAAGCCCTTCTTCGTCCGCTTGGCCGGGTCGACCTTGACTCCGTGCTTGCGGCTGGGCACGCCGAGCTTGACCTTCTTGGCCAGCGCCGCCCACCGCTCGTACAGCTCGGCCTCCATCTTCCGGGCGGTCTCCTCGGACACCGGCTTCTCCGTCCACAGGACGGCGTGGATGTGGGTGTGCCAGGAGTTCGCCCAGGAGTGGGTCACCTCGACGGCGCGGGTGAAGCCGACGACGCCGTACCGGGCGCGGAAGCCGGTGGTCTCCCCCTTCCACCAGCGGCTTTGCTGGAGTTTCTTCCAGGCGAGGGCGGTGCGGTCCATCTGGACTTCGAGCCGGGCGCCGCGCCAGTGGCGGGTGGTGAACGTCGCCATGGCGATGCCGTGGCCGGCCTTGAACCAGGCCGCGGCGTACCGCTCGATGTCAGCGGCGCGCTGGGCCCGGACGATTGGGGCGCACTCGGGGCAGGACCAGACGCTGCCGCACTTGAAGAGCCCGCTGAAACCGCCGTCGCCGTCGGGGGTGTAGGTGATCGCGACGGTGCCCGCGATCGGCTTCACCCCGCAGGCCGTCATCGAGGGCAGGGTAGTGAGGTCACGGGCGTCGTCCAGCTGCCGCATCTGCTCCTGTTTGCGGCTGCCGCGCAGCTCATACTTGCGCTCCCATTTCGCCAGGTCAGCGCGAGTTTCCGGTGCGTCAGCGGCAACTCTGCTCTCTGTGTTCCTAGACGGCCCGTCGGGGGTGGTTTCTGCACTGCCGTCACAGGCGGCAGAGAGGGCCGCTGACGCCTCGCCAGCGGTCAGTACGGGTCCGGTGGCGGTGCCCTCCCGGACCGCCCTCAGGCGGGCCTTGAACGCCGCGTGAGCGGCCTCCGGGTCTGCCGGGGCGTCAACTTCGGGGGCATCCGCTTCCCACTTTCGGATCCATTGCAGGGCGGAGGCCAGCTCCGCGCGCTCCGCCGCCGTGCGGCGCCCGCCCTTGGCACGTTCGCGCTGGCCGGCCTTGGGTGTGCGGGCATGGGTGAGGCCACCGGCGGCCGAGCGCTCAACCGCAGCGGCGGGAGCGGCATCCGGGCCGGTGGCCTGCGGATTTTGGGGTGTTGTTGCGCGGATGCCGGGAGCACCCGTTACCATCGGGTCCAAGGGATCAGGTCTCTGTGTTATCGCGGCCAGCGAATTCTTTTCGGAACCTGATCCACTAGAGAGGCCGGGGCTCCTACACCCCGGCCTTTCGCGTTTCAGGCCTTTGGCGACCGATCATGCCGTACTTCTGCGCGGAATGTGGCGTCCGGCGCGAAAGCGCGGGCTGTGATCTGGAAGACCATCAGGGCCGACCTCCATCCAAGGAGGCCGGCCCTTCGTGGTGTCAGTGGCGGTTCTTGCGGGCGTCCCTGGTGCTGATGACGTCGATGCAGGTGCCAGGCAGGTCGTCGACCCAGTCGAAGTCGTCGAGCGTGACGCCGTGCTTCGCTGCGATGGCGAGCACGTCGTCCAGGAGCGCGGCCGCGTCGGCACGGTGCTGGGCAGTGATCGGGTCACCGCCGCGCTGAACGGCGGCGATCCGCTGCCAAGTGCTGCGGCCCTTGCTGTCGGTCGTGGTCATGGTGCTGATCCTCTCGGCTGAGCAGGCGGTTCGGGACGGTACAGCGTTCCGGCCCGGAGCGGCCGGGGCTGGTGTAGCCCCGGCCGCCCCGGCTCGTCAGCTCTCGTCGAACCGCAACTGGTGGCACTCATCGCACAGCGGGCGGATCCACTCCCGGTCGTTGACCACGCGGTCGAACGGGTCCTCGCGGAGAACGGTGTCCGGCTTGTCCTCGTCGCAGTAGTCGCAGGTCATGGTGGTCAGCCCTCCAGGGCGATGGGGTCGCTCTCGGTGACGCGCTTCCAGGCGGCGCGGAGCCGGTCGGCCCCGCCGATGTAGCCGAGCTCGCGGAACCTGGTCTCCATCTCCCTGAAGCTCCGGGGCGGGTTGGTCTCGCTGCGGATCATCAGCACCACCATGTCGAGCTCGATGTCGGCGAGCTGCACGCCGGGCTGCGGGATCGGCTGCTCCTGGGGAGCCTCCTCCTCGACCTCGTCGGCCGTGTCGGCTGCCGTGCCGGGGTCCGTGTCGGCCTCCTCGAACAGCATCTGACCAGGGACTTCCTCCCGGCGCGCCTCCGGCACGGGCACCGGCTCCGGTTCCGGCGCGGACTGCCGAGCAGGCGCCGGCACCTGGACCAGGGCCGGGGTCGGCTGCGGCGCGGCGGCGATCGCCGGGACGGGCTCCGGGGCGGGCAGCGGCCGCAGCCCGACCTCGGCCGGGGTGCGGCCGTAGAGGGCGTCGAGGGCTGCCAGCGCGGGGGCGCCAGCGCGGTCGGTGTAGGACGCGGTCAGCCGGGTGGTGAGACGGGAGTCACCCCGGCCCACCCGCTCGGCCAGCCGCCAGGCCTGCTCCGCCGACTTCGCGCGGACCTTCTTGTCAGGGTGGTGCTGGGAACGGGCCTGGTGGTACTCGATCCGCCTCAGGAGGTCGCCCGTGCGACGGTCGGCCTCGGCGTCGTGGCCGGTGCGGTGCACGACGATGCTGCGGGCGATGTGCCCGGCGAGCTCGGCGGCGGCGGTCATCGCGAGCGGCGTCGCCGCGTAGACGATGCGGTGCACGTCGTCGTGCGCCAGGTTGACGCCGATCACGGCCCCGACCACCGGCATGGCCCACAGGCCCAGCCGCAGCGGGAGCGGGTAGGGCCTGCGGATCACGGTCAGCGCGATGAGGGACAGGCCGAGCAGCCCGACGACGCCCTCGCCGGCCGCGACCAGGCCGAGGGCCATGTCGCTGCTGTTCTTGCCGAGGGCGGTCTTCATGTTGTGGTAGGTCGCCCAGCCGCCAGCAGTGCCGACGCAAGCCATGGCGACGAAGATCGTCCCGAGGAGCAGGGCGGCCCCGCCGCCGATGGCGCCGGGGGCGTGCCGGTCCGGCACGGCCATGTCGGCGGCCGTGCCGGTTCCGACTTCGCCCCTGGTCAGGGGGTCCGGCACGGCGTGCCGAGCGGCACGCCGGTCATACTTGTTCGTGTGGATCACGGGTTCCCTCCGTGGATCACTAGTTGGTTGGGCCGCTTCGGACAGCACTCCGGAGCGGCCCTTCTATATGGGGCGGGTCAGAGCTCGTAGTCGTAGACCGACACGCGGCCCGGCCCCGACACGGACACGCCGAACTCGACCACGGTCTGGTCACCGGTCCGCAGCAGCGTCGAGGACTCCTTGACCGCCGCCGGAACCGTCAGACCCAGTGCGAGGGCGTCGGCGTCGGTCGCCAGCCTCACGTCGATCGCGTCACGGCCGACGATGGCTCGCTGACCGGTGATCTCCTCCAGGTAGGCCCAGGTCCCCTGGGGGATCCGCTCCGGCACGAGGAGCAGCGGGGCACGCTCGGCGAGCGCGCCGTCGAACCACGAGGTGCTCGTCGACAGCGGCTTGTCGTCGCGGCTGTAGGTGACTCGCAGCCGACGGATAACCGGGGCCCCCACTTCCAGACCCAGGGCCTCCGCGACCTCGGGCTCGGCCGTGGTGAGTTCCGCCACGACAATCCGGGCGTACTCGCCGGTGTCGCCGTAGATCCGACCGGTCCGGCGCACGCTGATCGCGCGGTCCATACCGGTGCGGTGCAACGGGCGCGGACGGCCCTTCACGCGCGCGACCTGGCCGGGGCTGGTCTCCACCAAGTCCTCGCCCGCCAGCGTGTTGATGGCCCGCTGAGCGGTGGGACGGCTGACACCCCACTCCCGGGCGAGCTCGGCCGCCGAGGACAGGGGGTCACCGGGGGCCAACGCCCCGCTCTCGATCCGCTCTCGCAGATGGGCCACCAGCTGCTGGTACGCAGGTGCCGGCCGCTCGATCTCAGGCACGACGGGTTCCTTTCTCACGTAGGTGTTCGAACCGCCCACACCTTATCTGGGTGGTTGCCATGTAACCACATGGCTTATCAGGTCGTCCATACCTGCAACATGGATTGACAGGTGGTTAGATCTGAGTGCACATTAGATCCGCACCACCGGAACAGCATTGGAGCGCATCCGCACTCCCGAGCCTCTGACCTCGGCTTTTCTGGATTGGTGCGCATGAACAGGCCTCACGCATCCCGCGGTCCGGCCTGTAAACGCAGGTGGCCGCCCAGCTCTGACCCTGGGCGGCCCGCGCAGCCCATAGAGAGGGAGCAGCGCATGACCAGCATCGCACCCCCCGTCCCCCCGATCACCGAGAAGGACCGCGCCCAGGCCTCCGCCGGCGCCGACCGCGTGCTGACCGTTCAGGTCGGCAAGGGCGGTTCGAAGTGAGCGCCCGCCGGATCACCGAGTTGCCGCTGGTCGGCACCGTGCACCCCGACGGCGTCGCCTACCGCGTCGAGATCCCGGTGTCCGTGGACACCGTCAGCGCCCTGATCTGCGAGTCCTGGTGCAGCAAGCTCCAGGTCTCCGACTTCGGCGGCCCGCACTTCCGCGCCATGTGCGTGGTCGACGGCGAGCCGTTCGTGCTCACGGGCCGGATCGCCGGCGGTGACGCCTGATGTTCGGCCGCCCCCGCACCGAGTCGAAGCCCAGCACCCGGACCGACACCCCGGACCACGTCGACTCCGCCGGCCGTACCTGGACCGGCGCCGACTACGACGAGGCCCGCGCCAGCGGCCGCGTGATCCACGCCCCGCGCACCGACCACAGCGTCGACCGGCTCGGCCGCCCCTCCTCCTGACCCGCCCCCAGGTGGTGCACACCCCCTCGATAACCCAGGGTGTGCACCACCCCTGACCAGGGAGTTTCCCGTGGGCTACACGCTCTGCCTGATCTTCCTCGTGGCGGACCTCGTGATCGCCATCGTCTGCATCCGCGAGCTCATCCGCCGGGGGCTGGGCCGATGACCATCCCCCCGCCCCCCTCCGAGCCGCCCACCGCCGGCATGCCCGCCTCCGACCTCGACTCCGTCGTGGTCGGGGAGTGGTGGCGCAAGGCCGGCCCCCGTATCCCCGCCCCCGGCACCCCCGTCTACACCCCGGTCCCGCTCGGCACCGGCCACGACCAGGCCGTCCAGGCCGCCTCGACAGCGGCCGCCGCCGAGGCGTTCTGGGCCCCGGCCGGGAAGCTCTTCGCCGAGCAGGCCAAGACGATCGCCTCGTCCGTCGGCGAGACGGTTACCCAGCTCCTGACCGAGACCTCCGCCCAGCGCGACGCCCGCCAGCAGGTCGAGTACGAGCAGCTACTCAAGCAGCAGCGCGCCCGGATGGACGCGGCGCTCGGGGCAGTCGGCGAGACCACGAACGAGCAGGCCGAGCGCCACCGGATCGAGGACATCCTCACCCCCGGCCGACCGGCCCAGCGGGACGACCTCGTCGGCCTGGTCGACCTCCTCGCCGACCGCCTCACCGAGACTCCCGAGGACCGGGCCGCCCGCCGGGCGACCGAGCGGGAGCTGGAGAAGCAGCGGGCGCGGGCCCGGGAGGACCAGCTCCGCGCCGCGGCCGGGGAGACCCCCGCCCAGCGCGACCTGCGCCACCGTCAGCAGCAGCTTGCCGACCGCCGCGAGGCGAAGGCGCGGGCCCGCCGCGAGCGCCTCCGGGCCGCCCGCTCCAAGGCCGGCTCCTCCGACCGCGCCAAGCGGGTCCGCCGCTGGTGCGTCCTCACCGCGATCAGCGCCGTCGGCGGCTACTCGATCGGCCTCGTCCCCCTGCTCGCCACCGGCGGACCGGCTGTCGGCGCGCTGATCGCCGCCATCGGCTGGGGATTCGACCTCCACATCCGCGACAAGGGCCGCCTGCGCGTCTCCGAGGTCCGCGGTTTTGGCCCCCTCCTGATCTTGATCGTCCTGCGTCTCCCGGTCGCCTCCGGCCTGGCCGTCGCCACCGGCCTTGCCCCCCTCCTCCCCGCCCTCCACCTCTTCAACTGACCTTAGGAGCCCACCATGAGCAGCCTCATCGCCCTCGGCACCGGCGGCGCCGCGACCGTCGCCACCTTCTACCTCTACGTCGGCGTCCGCGGGAACAACAAGATCACCGTCAAGCCCGACAACGTCCCCTACTGGGCCTTCGGCATCGGCCTGCTGAGCGCCAGCGCCGGCACCGCGTTCCAGGCGCTCACCGGCATCGGCCACCAGCTCAGCGAGGCGTTCCAGGGCAACACCGCCCTCGGCGACTGGCAGACCGGCGCGACCGCCGCCGTCATGACCATCGCCGTCTTCGGGCTCAAGCCCCGCGCATGGAAGGACGCCCTGCTCGGCGCCGTCGCGCCGTCCCTCTACGCCGCCGCCGGCGGCATCTGGGTCCTGCCCGTGTCCGTGTTCTCCGGCCTGATCAACGCGTTCGTGAAGTGATCGACATGACTACAGAGAAGATCTTCCCGACCGCGCGGGCCGTCCCCGGCCATCGCCGCCGGATCGTGCTCACCCTCCTGTGGCCGGTCACCGGCCTGATCGACGGCACGCCCGTCCTCATCCGCCAGCTGATGGCCCCTCACCACGCCCGCCGTGCCGAGGCTGCCGAGCTCCAGGCCCGGCAGGCCGAGCTCTCCGCGCAGGCCGCCAAGGACGCTGACGAGGCGTTCCGCAAGAAGTTGGCCGAGGCCGACCCGGCCAAGCGCCCCGGAATGATCCAGGCCCGGGAAGCCGCCGAGGTGGCAGCCCGCCAGGTCGAGCTGGAGCTGGCCAAGGCCGCCCGTAAGGAGAGCCGTAGCAAGTTCGGCGACACCGCCGGCGCCGCCGTCCTGGTCCTGATCATCGGCGGCCCGCTGGTCTACTCCCTCGTCGGCCCCTGGATCGCACACGGCATCGGCCTCGCGATCGGCGGGTGGTGGATCGCCGCGCTCATCCACGCCCCCAAGGCCACCAAGGTCAAGGACAAGGGCAAGGACGACGAGGACCAGGGCGACGAGGGTGAAGAGGAGGGGGGCGACGACCAGGAGGAGGAGTCCTCCCACCCCCAGCCACCCGCCGCTCCGGCCAAGCCCCTGGAGCTGTCCGCCGCCGAGCTGACCACCACCGTCGAGCACATGGTCGCCCTCCGCGCCCGCACCGACGAGGGCCGCGGTCACGTCCACCTCGCCGAGGCCCTCGAAAGCCTCCAGCGCCACGGCCACTACCCCGACCTCACTGCGCGTGATTTCGGCGCCCTCGTCCGGGCCGCCGGCCTCCCCACCGAACCCAACATTCGGGTGCCCGGCCGCACCCCCTCCACCGGGTTCACCGCGGCCTCCCTCCACGCCCACCTCCGCCGCTCCCCGACCCTCCCCCCACAGGCCGCCGCCCAGGCCGCCATCGACCACACCCCCCAGGCCGTCTGAACACCCACCCAACCCCCACCACCAGAGCCCCCGTTCGGCCACCGGCCGAGCGGGGGTTCTGCCATGCTCGGACCACCCCTTCCGACCCCCCTCCCCCGAGGAGGACCAAGGCCCCGCCCGTGCCGACTACATCCAACCCCTGACCTGCGACGACTACACGACTACAACCCCGACTACACGCCGACTACAGCCCCCGACTACACCCCCTCCGGAAGGGGACTCCGATCTTGTACCGCTACCGCTGCGGGGTCTGCCGCACCATCAGCGACCACCTCTACCCGGGGGAGGCCGAGGCCGAGCGCGACCGCCACATTGAGGCCGTCCACGACGGGCGGACCCCCGATCAGCAGAGCATCACCCCCCTGCCCTACAAGGCCGGCCCCATGCTCTACCCCCCGCCCCCAGCCCCGCCGAAGCACTCCATCCGCCAGGACTTCCGTCAGCTGTCTAGGACGGTGTTTTCTGGCCCCGGGGTGACGGCCGCAAGTGGCCCCACCGAGGAACGGTGAAAGTTGGCCCCACCTGGTGTTCGACGCGG
>NZ_JBICYZ010000117.1:0-18866 GCF_043201465.1 Kitasatospora sp. NPDC048298 | reverse complement strand
CAGCACAACCCACCCCGCAAACCGCCAACCCACCAAAACCGGAAGGAACTTACTGTCCCACACTCACCCCAACCGACTTCGCCAGCAGAGTCGCCCCGCCGACTTCCTGCTACCCCCTCCATTCCGAACCGAGAGAGGAAGTTGACCATGGGAGACGAGAACAAGGGCGGCCCGAACGACGGCCGGAGCCCCGGGCACGCCAAGCCCGGCGGCCCGGTCATCGGCCCGAAGCCGTCGTCGGACAGCCAGCAGCCCACCCCCGACCCGAAGCACAAGAAGTGAACGCCGGCGAGCAGCGGGCCGCGCTGGTGGCCGCGCTGACCGAGCAGGGGTCGCTGACCGCGGACTGGGCCCCGTCCTTGGCGGCCGTTCCGCGGCACGCGTTCCTCCCGGAGACCATCTGGGCGGACGAGGGCGACGGCGACGCCGAGTGCAGCCGCTCCGAGGAGCCCGAGCGGTGGATGCGGCTCGCCTACGCCGATCTGCCGATCATCACTCAGTGGGACGACGGAGCCGAAGGCCGCGCCCGCATCACGCCCACGTCGTCGGCGTCCCTGCCCACGATGGTGGCCGAGATGCTGTCCGACCTGGATGCGCACCCCGGCCACCGGGTGCTCGAAGTCGGAACGGGCACCGGCTACAACGCGGCGTTGCTGGCACACCGCCTGGGAGCCGAGATGGTGTCCACCGTCGAGGTGGACGCCCAGGTCACCGCCCGGGCGCGCACCGCACTTCACGCTGCCGGCTACACGCCCGAGGTTGTGTGCGGAGACGGGGTGCTCGGATGGGGCGTGCGCGCCCCGTACGACCGGATCATCTCCACCGTGTCGCTGCGGCACATCCCGCCCGCCTGGTTGAACCAGACCCGGCCAGGCGGGGTGATCGTCAGCCCGGTCTCGCCGCTGTTCGGCGGCGGGGCGATCGTTCGCCTCACGGTGCACGAGGACGGAACCGGCGCAAGCGGCCGATTCACCCGCTCGTCCGCCTTCATGATGCTGCGTCAACAGCGTTACGAGGGCGCCCCGGTGGACGACTACCTGCCGGGGGAGTGGCCGGGTGATTCCGGGCAGTCCTGGACGAAGCTCGACCCCGAGGCCATCGGGGGCGACTGGTTGGCGCAGTTCGCCTGCGCCCTCGCCCTGCCGGACGCCTACTACCGGCGCAACGCGTTCGGCGCCGGCTGGACGTGGTGGCTGTTCGACAGGGCCGTCACCTCCTGGGCGACGGTGGACTCCGTGCCCGGGGAGTCCCGGTTCGAGGTCCGCCAGTCCGGGCCGCGCCGACTCTGGGACGAGCTGGAGGCCACCTACCACCGGTGGGAGTCCGCCGGACGCCCCGGGTACGAGCGGTACGGGCTCACCGTGACCCCCGCCGGACAGACCGCCTGGCTGGACAACCCCGACAACCCCCTGAAGTGACGGCCGGGCCGCGGGGCCCCAAGCGGTGACGATCCGCTGCCGCCCCGCGGCCCACGGTCGACCCGGTGGCGGCCGGCCACCCTTGCAGCCGCGCTTTCGGCCGTTGCGAATCTGGTCCGCCTTCTCCGGGATGGCGCACTCCACGCCGCGTCGGCGCAGGTAGGAGCGGTTCGCGCGGGAGCCGTGCGCCTGTTCACCCGGACCCTGTCCGGCGTCGACCAACTGCCGGCAGGCCCAGCTCCGCGGGCGGCTCGGCGTCTTACCCACTGGCGTTCGTCAGATCACCACGTCCCACCCATCAGGGGCTTCGGCGGATGCGAACGTAGGTAGTCCTCAAATGCCGCGGGAGTCTCGACATACTTCTGCACCTCTGGGGTGATAGGGAGGTTCTCCTGCGTCACCACCCCTGCTGAGTCCCGGGCGATGATCGCTGCGGTGGCACCGCCGGCTGCGATCAGAACTCCCCCCAACGCCAGCAGGACTGTCCCTGCACGTCCCACGGCCACACTGGCCTCCCCTTCACATCCCACTGCTCCGAACATCCCCGTCTCTCAACAATGTAGGCGGACAAGCTCCCTGTTGGGGCTTGAACAACAGGGAGCTGCTCGCGAACTGCCGTCCCTTCAGTGGCGATTGCCTCGGACCGCGTTTTGAGAGGGCGGTTCAGTGGTCACGGCACGTGGTCGCCCGTTGTGTCGGCGAGTCGCCGAACCCCTTGAGGGCGGATTGGCTGCGGGGCAAGGCCCCGGTCGGCTGACGGCCCCTGCGGGCCGGGGCGCCCCTGACCGACCCTAGGGGGTGGCCCATCCCTGAGGGGGAGCGGCCCATCGTTCGAAGGTAGGTCCAGGGTCGGAGGCGGTCTGGACTGCGGGCTGACGACCCGGTGCCCCGTCAGCTGTCAATGTGTCAGTTGCCGTAATTCACAGGGGTGTTGCATTCGCCCATCGGCATGGACACGGGAAGGTGGACGGGCATGGCGGAACACAGGGGCGGAACGGGGCCGGGCGGTCGCGGGCGCACGGGGCGCCGGCGCGGCCGCCCGGCCGCGCGCCTGGTGGCGCTCGCTCTGGCGGGCGCGGGCCTGGTGGGGGTGACGGCCCCGGCGGCCGGCGCCCTCGGCACGGCGGGACCGGTCGCAGTGGTGACGGTGACCGCTGCCCAGGACCCGGCGCAGGACGCCGCCGGCCGGGGGCCGCGCAAGGGCGTCGACCCCAGGGTCCTGGACGCCGCGGTGCAGGCCATCGTCGACTCCGGCGGCGCCTCGGCCTCACTCGCCCGGGTCGGCGAGTACGGCCGCAGCCGGTGGAAGGGCGCCGCCGGTACCGCCGACTACGCGACCGGCGCCCCCGCCTCGGCGACCGGCCGGTTCCGGATCGGCAGCGTGACCAAGACCTTCGTCTCCACCGTCGTCCTCCAGCTGGTCGCCGAGGGACGGCTGGGCCTGGACGACCCGGTGGAGCGGCTGCTGCCGGGCGCGGTGCCGAACGGCGCGAACATCACCCTGCGCCGGCTGCTCAACCACACCAGCGGGCTGTTCGACTACACCGAGGACCAGGCCTTCGACCCCACGGCGCCCGGTTCCCTCGAACGCTGGCTGGAGTCCGGCCGCTACACCCGCTGGACACCGCAGCAGCTCATCGCCCTGGCCAACAACCACCCGGCGTACTTCCCGCCCGGCCAGGGCTACCACTACTCCAACACCGACTACATCCTGGCCGGACAGATCATCGAGCGGACCACCGGCCACACCTGGCAGCAGGAGGTGGAGCGTCGCATCATCCGCCCGCTGGGCCTGACCGGCACGTCCATGCCCGACCACGAGACGGCCGTCCCCGGCCCGCACGCGCACGGCTACTTCGACCTGCCCACCGGCCGCGTGGACGTCACCGACCTGGACCCGAGCATGGCGGGCGCGTCCGGCGCCGGGATCTCCACCACCGCCGACCTCAACACCTTCATCACCGCCCTGCTCGGCGGACGGCTGCTGCCCCGGCCGCAGCTCGCCGAGATGATGACGGTCACCCCGCAGAGCCAGGGCGGGTACGGCCTGGGCCTGGAGCGGACCACCACCGACTGCGGCGAGCTCTGGGGCCACACGGGCGGCATCCCGGGCTTCAGCACCTTCCTGTACACCAGTCCCGACCTGCGCCGTCAGCTCTCCGTCTCGATGAACGGCAGTGGCCTCTCGACCCCGCTGCCCACCCGGAAGGCCTTCGAGAAGCTGCTCGGCGCCGCGACCTGCAGCGGCTGACCCCGCTCGGCCGGCACTGTTCCCGGACCTGAGCGGAGGTGCCGGGCCTCCGCCGGCTCCGGGGCGGGGCGGGCCCGGGCGGCGGCCCGGGCCCGCGCGGTGCGGTGGTCAGGATTTCGCTGCGGACCCACCAGTGGACGGCGCGTCGGTCTTGGCGTCCGAACCGGCCTTGGCGCCCTGGTTCAGCATGCCGCCGAGGGCGCTGAGGTTGCCGCCTCCGCCGGGCAGTCCGGCCACGGCCGGCAGCACCTTGGCGGCGGCGTCGGCCGCGATCTGGGTCATCTTCTCCATGTGTTCGGTGGCGGTCTTGAAGGCCGCCTGGGCGCGGTCGCCGGCGTCCTTGTCGTTGCTCGCGGCGGCCTCGATGCCCTTGGCCAGCACCTGGCTCATGCTGTTGAGGCCGCTCATGTCGCGGAACAGGTTCGCGGTGGCGATGGCCTGCGCCGTCTGGAGGCCGACCGGGTCGGGCATCGCCACCACCGGTGTGAACTTCGCCTGGGAGGCGCCCATGCCGGCCGCCGTGGTGTCGAGGTTCTGTGCGCGCGAGGCGGTGGACACCGGGGCGATGTCGGCCGGTGTGATCTGGATGGGCGAGTCCTTCCAGTTCCAGAAGCGGGTGAGGTCGATCTTCTCGGCCGAGTTGGACCGGCCGAGGACGGCCTCGGCGAAGACGCCGTTGGTGGCGATGGCGATCGTGTCGGTCACCGGCGTCCCGAACGTGTTGTCGCCCGGCTGGCGGGTCTTGGTCCACTCCTCTCGTTCCTGCTCGCTGCCGAAGTTCCAGCGGAAGCCGAGGTAGTTGCCGGTGGTGGCGATCGGCTTCGGGTCCAGCAGCATGCCGAGCGGGACGGGCGCCGCGGTCGAACCCGCCGGCGTGTAGGAGTAGTTGGCGAGGATGCGGCTGAGCGTCAGCTCGTCGGCGGCCGTCCCACCGTGGTCAGCCCGGACATCCTGCGGGCCGCGCGCGACACGCTGCCCAACCCCGAGAACAGCGTCGAGACGATCGCCAAGCTCCTCGGCGTCTCGGTCGGGACGCTCTACAACCACATCCCCGACCTCAAGGAGCTCCGCGCCCCCCGCATCCCCGCCCCGCTCGAAGGAACTGCCGATGACGCAGTGGACCCCGATGGCCGCGATGCTGGGCCGCAGCGCCAAGAACCATAGCTGGCGCGAAGAGGCGGCGTGCTGGCTCCCTGGGCGTGTCCGATGGGTCAGTGCGGGTCCAGCGGACACGCCCTGGTTCACGTCAGGAAATCTTGTATTGCTTCTTCTCGGTGGTCTCGGTGGACCCGATGCCGAGCATGGCTCCCTGCCAGGAGCCGAGGCGCACTTCCAGCTTCTCCCCGCGGGCGAGCTTCCCGGTCAGCTGGATGGCCAGGACCTTTTCGCGTCCTTCCCTCGTTTCCGTCTCGGGGGATTTCTTCCACGACTCGCTCTCACCGCCGTACTCCAGCCAGACGGTGGAGCGTGGCGCCTCGGATGAGCTGTTCGCCCGCAGCTGGCCCTCGATGACGTAGCCGCCCTGGCCATCCCAGCTGAGCTTGCCCTTGAAGTTCATCCAGATGCTGTGGCCCAGTGAGTTGCGTTGTGTTCCGAAGCCCAGATCCGTCTCGCCGACCTTGCCCCCGTTCCTGATGTCGAGGGGCGGATCGTCCGGGCCGGGCTGCTCGCCGGCGTTGCCGTACACCTCGAAGTCCCGGAGGAACGCCCCCTTGCTGCGGGCGAAGCCGGTGCTGTTGTTGGCCGTGAAGAACAGCCTGATGCAGCGGGTCTCGACCCCGGCACCGGGAAGGTCGATGGTCGTGTCGGGAGTGAAGTCGTAGCGGGCGGACGGCACGAGCGTGGTGAACGTCTTCCCGTCCGCGCTGCCCTCCACGGTCAGCGTCTGGCTCTGGTTCTGCCCTCGGTTCGGCGCGGGCCAGTCCTTGGACACCTTCAGCACGATCCGGCGCACCGTGCGCTGTGACCCGAGATCCACCAACAGCCACTGAGGCAGCGGAGCCTCGAACTTCGACTCCCACCACCCACTGCCCGAGTCCCGGTTGATCATGTCGGGACCATTTTCCTGACTGGAACTGCTCGCCCATATCGGCTTGCCCGCGATCAGATTGGTGTCCCCGACCAGGGAGACGATCGCTTCGTCCTTCTCTAACGCCATGCAGTCCTCCGTGGGACATAGCAACGCTGGTGGTGCTCATGACAGCACCGCCAGTCAACGGCGGTAACTATACGTGGACGCTGCGACCCGGCGGTTCCGCGTTCGCGACCCATCGGACGGTGTGGACGACCCTGCCGGGGAACGCGATGTTCTGCTGAGCGACGTACGACACCGCCGGCACCGGGATCTCCCCGGCGTCCTCCGGGAACCGGGCCTCCACCTCGAAGAACTTCAGCAACAGGGCGAACCCCGACCGGTTCGCTCCCGTTTTGTCGCGCAGTCGCTCCTGGTCCTCCTCCAGCAGCGTCCAGACCTCGATCGGGTCCGGTGGCTCCCAGACCTGCCGCACTCCGCGCTCCCTCCGGTCATCGTGACCGGACCAACCTTGGAACAGTCCCCTCAGCATCGTCAGAAGATCGGAAACCCAGACAAGCCCACCCCTGCTTTGCTACGGAGAGCTACTTGTCACTTCACGGCAGCTTCGGGAGGACAGGGCCAGGAGCCCCGCGAGTTCGCGGAAACTGAGGGTTCTTCAGCGTGAACCCACGGGTCGACTTCCCTGATTCTCCCGGATGGACCCGCGGGTTCGCGTCAAGACGCGGGTCCGCTCTCGGCGGCTTGCTCCAGGAGGGCTCGTGCCGAGCCCGCGTAGCGGATGGCGGTCTTCTCGTCGATGCCGAAGACGAGGGAGAGGTGGAGCGGGTCGGGCCCGTGGGTGAGGGCTTCTTCGAGCTGGCGGTCGACGCGGAGCCGTTCGAGGGTGGCGGTGAGGTTGCGGGTGGCCCGGGTGGTCCAGAGCCTGCCGACCGGGCCGAGTTCGACGGCGGTCTGCTGGGTGATCAGCAGGTGGGGGTTGGCGGTGTTCGGCCAGCGGGTTCGGCGGTAGTCGAGCCAATCGAGCAGGACCCGGTGGGTCAGGTCGTCGAGTGGACGGACGTGGCCGCCCACGGTGATGCGCCGGTTGCCGAGGTCGACGTCGTCCAGCCGCATCGTGCGGATCATCTTCGGCCGTGCCGCGTGGACGGCGGCCAGGGCCATGACGAGCCGGATGTCCGGGGTGGTGGCGGTGGCGACGGCCTGATCGATGTCGGCTTGGGGAAGCGACTGGATGACGCCGCCGTTCTGTCGCGGGACTCGGATCCGCAGGGTGGGGTTGCGGAAGACCTGCCCGTTCTTCTTCGCGTGACGGAACAGCGATCGCAGCGCGACGACCCGGCTCTCCCGCTGCTTGCCGACGGCGGCGTCCTTGGTCGCGATGACGTCCTCGCGGGTGACCTCCCGCAGGTGGTCGTAGCGATCGGACCACTCCAGCAGGACGGGCTGGATCTCGTTGAGGTAGACCCATGCGGTCTGCCGCGCGCGGGGCTCGGACCTGGGCCCGCCGTCGAGCAGGGTTCGGGCCCAGGACTCGGCCTCGCTGCGGATGCCCGGGGCGACGGCATGGAGCTTGCGGTCCAGCCAGCGGTCGACCGCCGAAGCGCGATCGTCGGTGAACAGGCCCAGCTGGTCGAGAACTTCAGCGGTCCGGTTGACCGAGAGGCCGCGGCCCCGCAGTGCGGGGAAGATCTCGGAGTACCGGATCGACTCGCCCTCGACGTGGCCGGACAGAACGATGACCAGCGCCCGGTCGACGTCGCTGGCCACCCAGCGGCTCCACCCGCGCGCCTCACCGAAAGCTTTGGCCGCCCGGCGTGCGCGGGCCAGGTAGGGGTTGGCCAGGTCGGCATGGCGTTCCCGGTCGAAGTGGCGGTAGTCGCGGCTCACGGTGAACAGCAGCAGTTGGACCCAGCCCGCCGACCTGGGAGGCGGTGTGGACTCCGGGGCTCGCTTGAGAACACGACGCCCCTGCTTGCCGACCGGGGGTCCGCCGTTGCGGGGTCGCTGCAGGTTCGCGAAGAACAACTGCTGGCAGGACACCTGCCGCAGGTAGGGCTCCAGCAGCGAGGCCCTGCCGCTGGCCTTGATCGCCCAAGTGGCCTGGGCCCGGCAGAGGCGGCAGTAGCCGTGTCTGCCGTCCACGGGGACCTCGCGATCGCAGGCCAAGCACCGTCCGACGCTGTTCAGTTGGCCGTAGGTGTAACAGCCGCGGCAGAACCGGCCGGGCAACTGTCCCCAGGCGAAGCAGCCTTCGCATGAGGCCGGAGCCTTCATGTCGCTGATCTTGCTCATCTCGCCGTAGCCCCCGTCAGCCCGGCGGGAGAGAGCGCCCGTCCCGGCGCTTGGGCACCACCGCCGGAGAGACGGTGGCGCCGACCGCCACTCGCCTGGTCTCCTGCTGCCCGGGGCGGGGGACCTTGTCCGGCTCCGGGATCAGCAGGTCGCCGATCTCGCAGCCGAGCACGACGCAGACCACGTCCAGGTCCTCCAGCTTGAGAGAGACCGGCTGACCCGACCACAACCCGGACATCTTCCCGGCCGAGATCACCAGGCCGTGGTCGGCCAGCATCCGCTGCAGCTCGGACGCCTTCCAGATGCCCTTGTTCGCGGCGGTCAGCCGCAGGTTCCACTTCATCCCATCAGTCCTTCCAGCCGCTTCGCGGCCCGCTGTTGCCCGGCGAGCCAGGCGTCCTCGACCCGGGTCTGCTGAACGTGGATGTACCGCATCGTCGTGGCGATCCAGGAATGTCCCAAGACCTCCTGAATTGCGGCGAGGTCCAGGCCGTCGAGGTAGAGCTCGGAAGCGCAGAAGTGTCGCAGGACATGCGGGGTCAACTTCTCTGCCCAGCCCGGGAGATGAGCCCCGACGGCAGCAGCCAAACCATTCCGCAGAGCGTCGTCGCCGACCCGGCGCGAGGACCCGTCCGCGCATCTGCGCTCGGAGGGGAACAGCGGGGCACCGGGGCGGGCGTGGTCGTCGTCGAACTGGCCCCAGACATCCTCGATGAACCACCGCAGGGTCCGGTCCGCACCGTTGATCAGCGGCACCATCCGCTCGCGCGGCCCCGAACCGCGGGCGCCCTTGCCCAGGCGAACGTGCAGCTTGCCGAACCGTCCGAGCTCCCACTTGATGTCGTCCAGGTCGAGCCCGCACGCCTCGCTCACCCGCAGTCCGACCTGGGACATCAGCTTCGCGGCGGTGTAGTTCCTCGCGGTCGGGGCGAACTTTCGGCAGGTCGCCAGCTCGCCGCCCCAGCCGGTGAACAGCCGGCCGACCTCTGGCGCGGTCGGCGGGATCCGCAGCTGGGCGTCCTTGGAGCCGCGCGGGCGGTTCATCTCGTCGATCGGGCACTCGACCACGCGCCCGGTCATCTGGTGGATCTCGACCTTGTGCCGCAGCTCCAGGAACAGGAAGTACGTGCTCAGGGCCTGGGAGCGGGCCAGACGGGTGCCGCTGGGCGATCCCCGCAGCACCCGCCCGAAGTACGCATCGGCGTCGGCGGGCTCCAGGTCCCACAGCGGCCGGCCGAACCACGTACGGATCTGTTCCAGGTGCCCGACGTCGCCGCGGATCGTGCCGTCCGTCAGCCCGGCTGATGCCCGAGCCAGGACGAAGCCGGCCAGCACGTCGGTCTCGAACCGCTCCAGTTCCTCCGCCGAGACCGGATCCCGGTACTCGCGCAGGTCCCGTACGACCGCCAGCGCCGCCAACTCGCGCCTCCTCGCCTTCGACCGGACCGTAGATCGGTCGGACGAGTTGAGAACGCTTCAGGAATCCCGAAGTTACGTCACCGGCCCACGAACCGCTCGAAGGAGGAGGAAGCCCCTGGCCACGGCCTCCGAAGCTCAGCCGGGCTCAGGAGAACTCGCGGGATGTCGCACAGTCACCCGACGGTCAGCTCACCGATCGGCCTGCGCCGAAGCGCGTGCACGGTCGCCTCAGGACGGGTCACATTGCCTGACGGGGGCCGGCCAACGGTCACGCTCAAGCTCCTCCAGGGAGTGGTCACGGTTCACGAGTCGAGTCACCCAGGGATCGTCCCACGTCAGATCTCAAACGCAGTCTCAGACGTCGAGGTGGAGCTGCTGAGGCTGTTCCCTTCGGTCGGCACCGGCCACCGGGACCTGCTTCGGATGTGGAATGCGGCGCCCCTCCCGGGTCACGCCGACGCCCGAACGTTCCCGGCCAGGCATGAGCGAGCGGGACATCCGCCGAGCGTCGTCCAAGCCCCAGGTCCGGGCGGTGCCGACCGCCACATGCCCGTGGGGGCAGGAGGAATCGCGGCCCCGGGCGTCCACGAGCGGCCTCGCGATGCCGAGGTCGGATTCCCCCCGCGTCACTTGGTGCACTCTCCTCTCCGACCCCGGATCCTGGCGCATTCCCGCGGTGACTTCGCCGGCCTTCCCGGCAATGCTGATGGGGCTCGGTCCCGACAAAGGGAGGATCGCATGAAGAAGTTATTCGCTTTTCTCGGTGCCGCGACTCTGGTGGCCCTGCCGATGGGAGGGGCGGCTTCCGCCGAAACGACGACCACAAGTCCCTCGCTGCAGTCCGTGGTTCACCTGGTGAACGACCACAGCGGACAGTGCCTGGTCTCCCGAGGGTACGGCGAGAGCTACGCCCAGCAGTACACCTGTGACTACAACCTGGGGACCAACTGGGCCGACCAGCACTGGAACTTCACGGGCAGCAGCTGGGACGACGTCCAGGTGCGGAACGACAGCAGCTCCCTGTGCCTGGCCGTGCGCGGCGGGGACAACAACGCCACCGCCGTCCAGACCACCTGCGGGGCGTGGCCGGACCAGCACTGGCAGGTCCGCTTCGACCCGAACGGCAACGGCCACTTCATGCTGGCCAACCGCTACAGCGGGAAGTGCCTCGCCGTCCAGGGCTTCACCAATGACACGGTGGCCATCCAGTTCGACTGCAACAACGGCTATCAGGACCAGTGGTGGCACGCCGCCTGAACCGGCCGACTCGCTCGTGCCCGGGCGCCCCGGGTACGAGCGGTACGGGCTCTCCGTCTCCTGGCTCCCGGCGTCAGTCGAACCGGGCGGGGTCGGAGTCCTGGGGGCCGGGCACGTGCCGTTCGTTCTGGTCCTGCGGATAGAACTGCCGGGCCCAGTGCCGGAACTGTCCGATCGGCCCGTCCCCCTTGGCGAGCTTCGGGTGCGGACGGTACTTCTTGCTGTACCAGATCGGGTAGTCGACGGCGGTGAAGTCCTCGCTGGCCCTGATCAGCGGGCCCATCAGCAGCCGGGACAGGGTCCGACTCGCCTGCCGCGCCAGCGGCTTCGGCAGGATCGACGGCTCGTCGAAGACGAGTCGGCTCGCCTGCCGGTACTGCATCCGGTTGGGCTCGATCATGGTGCCCATGATCAGCGTGCACATCCGGGTGCGCAGCCGCGGTGTGTGGCTGTCGGAGTGCAGGAAGCCGATTCCGTAGCCGTCGACCTCGATGTCGATGGGGCTCTCGCCGATCAACGGGAACTTCTCGCGCACCCGCATGGAGACGTGGAAGGTCTTCTCGCCGAAGACGACGGGAACGGGGAGTTCGGCCTTGGCCCAGCCGTGCAGGGTGCCGAAGTGCCCCACGTCGACGGAGTTCTCCATGATCTCCTGGGCGTGGCCGGGCATCTCCCAGGTGCCGTAACGCCGGGGCAGGTGGCCGACGGTGTGGATGGCCGGGATCTCCCAGTCCGGGGCGCGGCCGTCGTGGTGCCACCAGACGAACACGGTCTCGTTGATCTCGTGAACCGGCAGCCCAGTCAGTGAGGCCTTCGGGGGTGGCGTGCCGTAGCCGGTCCGCACGCACGTGCCGTCCGGGCCGTACGCGAACTGGTGGAACGGGCAGACCAGGTCGTCGCCGTCGACCCTGGCCAGGCCCAAGTGGGAGCCGAGGTGCGGGCAGTAGGGCCGGACGGCTCGAACGCGGCCGTCCCGCAGCCGGTACAGCACCACGTCCTCGCCGTGGAGCCGCCGGGTGAGTACGGAGCCGGGCTTCAGCTCGCCGGAGAACGCCAGCGCCGACCAGCCGTCGGGGTAGGGAAGAACAGGGGTCAACGTCAGGTCTGCACGGCTTGGCCCCTGGGTAATATTCTGTGCATATTTACGAGACAGTCGCATGCATTCCTCCTGGGCTGGATTCGATACGAATCATATTCCAGAGGTGTCGAGAACTTCGGTGAGGGAATGGGGTTTTGGCACTTCATATGGGATATGAAATGCCCGGTGTGAATTCTCCATCGGTCGGACGCGGGTTCCGGGTGCCCGCTCGCATCGAGCGGGCACCCGCCGTGATGCGGGAGGCCATGTCAGTAGGGTCGGGGCATGCTCCTGTGGATCAACGGCCCGTTCGGCGCCGGCAAGACCCAGACCGCCCACGAGATCCGGTGGCGCCTCCCCGGCAGCGTCGTCTGTGACCCCGAGCACGTGGGGTTCGGCCTGCACCGGATGATGCCGCCGTCGCTGCGCGGGGACTTCCAGGACCTCCCCGCGTGGCGGCAGGGCGTCGTCGAGGTGCTGGACCGGGTGCTCACCGGGCACGACGGTGTGGTGATCGCGCCGATGACGGTCGTCGAGCCGGAGTACTTCCGCGAGACGGTCGGTCGGCTGCGCGAACGCGGCCACGATGTCCGCCACTTCGCCCTGCTGGCCGAGCGCGGGACGGTGCTGCGACGGCTGCGCGAGCGCGGGGGCGGGCACGTCCTGCAGTTCGTGGCCGGGAAGGACGCCCCGCTGCGCCGGGAGAGCTTCGCCGTGTCGAAGCTCGACCTGTGCCTGGAGCGTCTGCGCGAGGAGGAGTTCGCCCAGCACGTCTGGACCGATCGGCTGACGGTCGCCCAGGTCGCCGACCACATCGCCGCGTCCTCGGGCCTGGTCCTCGCTCCGAACGGCGACGGTGCGCTCCGAGGCCGTCTCCGCCGCGCCTGGACAGGGGTCAAACACATCCGCTTCGACTGAGCCCCGGCCGCTAGCGCCCGCGCGGGAAGTCGGCCCGGCCGACTCTGCTGGCGAAGCCGCTGGGGGTGGGTGTGGGACAGTAAGTGTCTTCCGGTTGTGGTGGGTTGGCTGTCTGTGGGGTGGGTTGTGCTGCGTCCTGGTGGTGTGTCGGGGATTCCGGTGGAGACTGCGGCGTTGGCTCGTCGGGTTCATCCGGGTGGGACGGATGAGATGCGGGTGCGGGACGCGCTGGGTCCGTTGTTCGTCGATGAGGACTTCGCCGTGGGTGGGTTCGAGGAGATGTACGCGGGCCTGGGGCGTCCTGGTATCTCGCCGGCCCTGCTGGTGATGGTCACGGTCCTGCAGTTCCTGCACAACCTCTCCGACCGGGATGCCGCGGTGGCGGTGGCCGACCGGATCTCGTGGAAGTACGCGCTGGGGCTGGAGCTGGACTACACCGGCTTCGATGCCAGTGTGCTGTGCGAGTTCCGTGCCCGCCTGGTCGTGGGTGACCGGGCCGATGCCCTGCTGACCTTGATGCTTCAGCGTCTGAAGGTCGCCGGCCTGGTGCGGGCCGGCGGCCGTCAGCGCACCGACTCCACCCACGTGCTGGCCTGCGTGCGCAGGCTGAACCGCATCGAGTGCCTGGGCGAGGCCCTGCGTGCGGCGCTGGAGGAGATCGCCCGGACCAGCCCCGGCCTGATCGTGCCGTTGCTCGGGCCCGGCTGGGACGAACGCTACGGCCGCAAGGTCGAGACCAGCAGGCTCCTGCGCCGCAAGAACGCCTCCGCTCTCAAGCTCGCCGAGCAGATCGGCGCCGACGGCCAGAGCCTGACCGCCGCCATCGACGCGGACCCCACCGCCACGTGGATGGACGACCTTGCGCAGGTCAAAATCCTGCGGGAACTGTGGGACCAGCACTTCGAACGCACCGCCACCGGCACACTGCGCTACCGGGACACCAGGGAACTGCCGCCCTCGGCCGAGCGCGTCCGCTCGCCCCACGACCCGGACACCCGCTACAGCACCAAGGGCTGACCCGGCGCGGACGCCGTGGAGTGGACCGGTTCCAAGGCCCACCTGACCGAGTCCTGTGACGAGGACTTACCGAACCTGGTCACCGACGTCCACACCACCCCCGCCACCGAACCCGACGTCAGCGCCACCGCCCACTGCCCCACCGGTGCCCGGGGAGTCCCGGTTCGAGGTCCGCCGGTCCGGGCCGCGCCGGCTCTGGGACGAGCTGGAGGCCGCCCACCACCGGTGGGAGTCCGCCGGACGCCCCGGGTACGAGCGGTACGGGCTCACCGTGGCCCCCGCCGGACAGACCGCCTGGCTGGACGAGCCCGACAACCCCCTGAGGCGACGGCTGGGTCGTGAGGTCCATGCGATGGTGTCCCTCAGTACCTGGGGTTCCGGCCGTTGAGGAACATCAACCGGCTCGAATCGCGCTGATCGCCACGGGCGCACGGGGGGTGGGGCTGCGCGTTCGCTGGTCATCCTCGTTCGTCCGGCGCCACCCCGGTCGGCTCGTCCGTGAACGGTCGATCGGTCTGAATGGCTGACGATTCATCTGTATTGACGATTCATCAAGGGCTGCCCCGTAACGTTCCCTGGAATTTGAGCCCTTCTCTCGTGGATCTGGTAAGGCGCCTTCAGGAAAACCGGGCCGGCTGGTGCGAGAAGCTTCCCGACCACCGCTGGCCTGCGAAGGTGTCATGGTTTCGGCGGCATTGAGTGCTTGCTGGCGGTGCGGGCGAGTTTGCTGACATATCTCCAAGTGGAACGTCGGTCACCTGTCGTTCCATCAATTCCACTACTTCGCACACTTGCTGTTCCGGTGTGAGTTCCCGGTAGGCTCCGCTGCGGCCGCGATCCGGCCGACATCGACAGTGGAGGCTCCTGATGCACGATCCGATAGCCCGATCACGCCGACGAGGGAGGGGCAGACCGCCCCTGCTCGGCAGGATCTCTCTGAGCCTGCTCCCGCTCGCCCTCACGGCCGGCCTCGTGGGGGCCGGTCTTCCGAGCGCCGTCGCGGACGAACCGGTCGGCGGGCAGGTGCAGCTGAGCGACCGCGAGCGCGCGGTGCAGGCGTGGCTCGCGGGCGGTGCCAAGGTCCACGCGCTCGCCGAGACCGCGCTCGCCGGTTCCGACCAGGACGTCAAGCGGTTCCTGGAGAGCGACCTGGCCGGGGCCCAGCACGCGGACGACCTGCTCGCCGCCTCGCAGATCTCCAGCGTCGGCGGACCGGCCGTCCGTGCGGCGGCGGACAAGGCGATCGAGGGAAGCGCCGCCGAGCTGAGCACGTTCCTGCAGACGGGCTGGCAGGCGGCGCTCCAGACCGATCAGCGGCTCGCGGCGACGCGGATCACCGACCCGAAGACGGGTGCCGGCCGGGGGCTCCAGGCCGCCGGTGACGCCGCACTGCGCGGCAGTGGCGACGACCTCCAGCGGTTCCTGACCGAAGGCCAGTACACGGCCAAGGACGCCGACGACCGGGTCAAGCTCGTCCAGATCCTCAGCGCGGGCGGCTCCAACGTCCAGGCGGCGGCGCGCGCCGCGCTCAATGGCACGATCGAGGACGTCCGCGAGTTCCTCGCGGTCGGGCAGTACATCGCGCAGAGCCGCGACCAGGAGCGCGCGAGCATCGCGCAGCTGACCCAGCAGGTGAAGGACGCCAGCGCCCAGTCGGCCCTGGAGACAGTCGCCGCGACCGAGGCCAAGGACACGGCCGTCAAGAACTCGGAGACGGCCAAGGCGGATGCCGCGCGGGCCGCGTTCGAGACCCAGCAGGCCGGCAACGACACGGCCAAGGCCACGGAGGCCGCCGACAAGGCCGCCAGCGCTGCCCAGCGTGCCGGGAACGCGGCGCAGACGGCCGTCACCGCCGCCCGCGCAGCCAACTCCTCGGCCCGCAGCGCGGCCTACGCGGCGTCGAACGCCGCCGCCGCGGCCGCTGCCGCCTCGCGGGCCGCCGCGCGCGCCCGTACGTCCGCGGCCGCGGCCGCCAGTGATGCGAGCCTGGCCCACCAGGCGCGGCTGGACGCCGACGCCGCCGCCGCGGCGGCCAAGCTCGCCGCCGAGGCGCAGGGCGCGCTCGACCAGGCGGGCCGTGCCTCCACGGACAGCAAGGAAGCGTCGGGAGCCGCGCTGAGCGCGAGGCTCAACGCGGATGCGGCAGCGGGTTCGGCCGACCAGGCGGGCGCCTACGCCGACGGCGCCGGTGCGCAGTCGGCCAAGGCCAAGCAGGCCGCGGCGACGACGCGCCGCCAGGCCGCCGAAGCCGGTCGCGCGGCCACCGCCTCCCGGCAGCTGTCCGAGGAGGCCGCCACGAAGGCCCAGGACGCCATGGCCCTCCTGAAGTCCGCGGCCGAACACGCGACGGCGGCCGCCCAGGCCGCTCGGGACGCCGCCGACCACGCCGGCCAGAGCGCCAACGCCGCCCAGGAGTCCACCGACCACGCCAACGCCGCCTCCGCGCTCGCCAAGGAGGCCCAGGAGACGGTCGACAAGGCGAACGGGATCCAGGACCTGGCCCGCCGCACCGAGGCCGAGGACCTGACGAACCGCACCGCGGCCGCCACCGAGGCGGCCCGCAAGGCCAAGGCCGAAGAGGAGGACAAGCAGAAGGAGACCGACCTGGCACGCCAGGAGGTCCAGCAGGCCAAGGCCGAGGCCGAGCGCCTCTCCCAGGCCGTCAACCAGCCGGGCGCCACCGCGGAGCAGGTCGCCACCGACGGCCGCAAGCTCGCCATCCTCTCCCGGAAGATATCCGGCACCTGGGGGCAGAAGGCCGCCGAGGTCGCTCTCTCCGGTCCGGACGTCGCCGTCGTCACCTACCTGAAGTCCGCACGGGCCGACGCGAAGGCCCAGGACGACCGCGACGAGGTCCGGCAGCTCTACTACAACTCCGAGAACGCCGCCGTCCGCGCCGCGGCGTACGACACCCTCAAGTCCACCGACGCCGCCAAGGTCGGTACCTTCCTGACCAGCGGTCAGTACGCCGCCGAAGCGCCCGACAACCGGGTGGCGATCGCCCGCCTCGCGGACAAGGCCGGCCCGGCCGTCAAGACGGCCGCCGACGCCGCACTGCGGACCAACACCCCCGAGGCCCTGCGCGAGTTCCTCGACAAGGGCCTCATCGACGCGCAGATCGCCGACGACCGCCTCACCGCCACCCGCCTGGAGGACGCCCCGGCCACCGAGCCCGAGCTCAAGGCCGCGGCGAGGATCGCCCTCGAAGGCCCCGCCGTCAAGCTGCGCGCCTTCGTGGCCGAAGGCCAGTACTCGGCCCAGCGCAAGGACCACCTGGCGGCCGTCCACGTCGCCGACGTCACGGGCCTGATCGCCGAGGCCACCGCCGCCTCGGCCACCGCCCAGAAGAACGCCGCCGAGGCCCAGCGCGTCGCCGCCCTCGCCCGCGACGCCGCCACCGAGGCCGGCGGCTACGCCGTCGCCGCCCAGCAGTCGGCCAACACGGCCACCGAGTACGTCGCCAAGGCCCAGGCCGCCGCCGACTCCGCCCAGGCCGCCGCGGCCCGGGCCGCCGGGGCCGCCAAGACGGCCGGCGCCGCCGAGGCCTCGGCCCGGCACGACGCCGCGTCGGCCACGTACTCGGCCCAGCGGGCCCAGCAGTCGGCGGGCGCGGCCCGCCGTTCCGCCAACGACGCGTACGCCTCCGCCGCATCGGCCCGGGCGTCGGCCGAAGCCGCGGGCCAGGACGCGACGGCGGCCGAGGCCGCCTCCAAGGAGGCCTGGGGAACCTACGAGGCCAAGTACGAGGCCGAGCAGAAGGCCAAGGAGGAGGCCCTCGCACAGGCCCGTGCGGAGGTCGAGCGGCTGCGCGCGCAGGAGGCCGCCGAGCAGAAGGCCGCCGACGAGCAGGCGGCCAAGGAGAAGCAGGACCAGGTCTCGGCGATCGAGGAGGAGATCAAGAAGCAGGCGGACCAGAAGGACCAGGCCAGCTTCATCTACAACCTCATCTCCGAGAGCATCCACCTCACCCTGGACGTCATCGGCGGCGCCGGCGGCGTCATCGCCCCCGGCCTCGCCGACATCGCCGACCTGATCAACTGCGCCTACTACGCGATCGAGGGCAAGAAGGCGGAGGCCATCACCTCCTGCATCGGCGCGATCCCGTTCGCCGGCGACGGCGCGGCCATGGCCAAGTTCGTCCAGTGGGGCAAGAAGTTCGGCTCCTGGGGCGAGAAGGCCATCGAGTTCGTCAAGAAGCTGCTCACCCGGGTTCCCCCGAGCTGCCTCAACAGCTTCCCGGCCGGCACGCCCGTCCTCATGGCGGACGGTTCCGCCCGGTCCATCGAGGACGTCCGGACCGGTGACACGGTCCTGTCCACCGATCCCGCCCAGGCCGAGACGGGGCCGCGGCGTGTCGACGCCACCATCTACACACCCGACGACCGGCAGTTCACGGACCTGACCCTGGCCGGCGGCGGCTCACTCACCGCCACCAGCAGCCACCCCTTCTGGAACGCCACCGAGCGTTCCTGGGTCGACGCCTCGCGCCTGCAGGCCGGGGACACCCTGCTGACGCCCTCCGGCAGCCGGGCGACCATCGGGGCGACCAGGCAGTGGGAGGGCCTTCAGGCCGCCTACAACCTCACCGTCGCCGACTTCCACACCTTCTACGTCCTGGCGGGCACCACCCCGGTCCTCGTCCACAACTGCTTCACGCCGGTCGCCCTGGGCTACGAGTGGACCGGTACCGCGGGATGGGCGAACAACCAGGGCTTCAGGCACTTCCTGGATCCCAAGTACGGGGGGAACGAGTGGAGGGGGCCCGTCCGGAAGGCCATCGACGACCCCAAGGTCGAGATCCACGTCAACATGAAGGGCTTCGACGGCGATTTCGAGGGGATGGCGGTGGCCGGCCTCGCCCCGGGTGCCAAGGCCACCCAGGAAGAGATGTCATGGATCGCCCGGGCGGTGATCGGCGAGCGGGTGCCGTGGAGCAAGTTCAGGTTCTACGACGAAAGCGGGAAGCGGATCGACGTGCCGGAGCCCAAGTGGCATGACGGCAAATGGCAGAAGGCCTGGATGTTCGAGTGGGCCCCCTGACGGCGATCCCTGTCGGGGGGGGGGGCCCCGCGGCCCCCCCCCCCCCGGGGGGGGGCGGCCGGCGCGCGGGGGGGGGGGGGGGGGTTGATGGGGCGCTCCCGCCGGGCGGGGGGGGGGGGGACCACCCGCGGCGCGCGGGGC
>NZ_JBICYZ010000116.1:0-18902 GCF_043201465.1 Kitasatospora sp. NPDC048298 | reverse complement strand
CCGCCCCAAAACACCCCCCCCCCCGCCCCCCCCCCCCCCCCCCCCCCCCCCCGGGCCCGGCGGGGCCCCCCCCGCGGGGGGGGGGGGGGGGGGGGGCCCCCCCCCCCCCCCCCGCCGGTCGCCCGAACCTACGGTCGGACCTCAGCGCAGGACGCGAATGGCCATGACCGACCCGTCCTGGTTCAACGAGACCGGCCCCCGCCACTTGGCGTCCCAGGGCTCGCCGGGCCACTCCGCGCGCAGCGCGTTGGCCCTGCGCCTGTACTGCTCGACCCGGCCCTTCGCGAGATCCTCGAAGAGGTCCCGCGCAACCCCGGAGAAGGCCTCCACACGCGTGCCGTTCAGCCGGAACACGTGATCGGTACCCACGAAGTCGACGCCGTGCACCGAGTGCACGACGTCTTGGACGATGCCCGTACCCGCATGCGTGTACTGGTCGAAGTGGCCCTTCCCCTGGCCCTTCGACAGATAGCGGGCAGTGGGCTTGCCCCCACCGGTGAAGGCCAGCAGACCGGCCGCGTCCGCGTGGGCCAGCACTCGGCGGAACCACCGGTAGTCGTCGGGCCTGACGTGGTAGCCGGACACCATGCGGGGTTCCTCGGTGGTCCCCCACGCGAGGTCGATTCCGGGTACGACGGCGTGCTCTTCCGGTTCGACATCGTCCGGGAGGTTCAGGTCGACCCCGTCCGTTCCACCGGGCACGTGTAGAACGCCGTCTCCGGCTGCTTCCAGCACGTGGACGGTGATGGGTTCCTTGCCCGGGATCTCGGTACCGAACACCATGGCCGGCGTCTCATCCGGGCGTCCGATGTGGACCGCCTCGACGTGCACCGCCGCAGTGGACAACTGGGCGTGCACCTGCGCCGCCTTGCCGTGCCTCCCCTTGCAGGCGACGAGTACGACCTTCGAGGGCTCTCCGGGCCTCCACACTTCCAGAAAGAAGTGCGGGCGCTTGGCCGACCGGTGCGCGGAGCCCTCCTTACCGGTCAACGTCCACCCTGCGCGGAGGGCGATCTCCGCGTCGATGACCGACACCGAGTGGCCCGGATACCGCCGCCCGAGGATCTCCTGGGCTGCGACGAGGGCGAACCCGATCCCCAGTTCCCCGGACTGGACCGCCTTGTAGTGGCGCATCGGGTTACGGCCCTCCGTGGAGAGCGTCATGAAGCTCCCGTGGTTGCCGTCCAAGGCCTGGCAGTACTTGAGGCTCGCCCAGTGCTCGGCCAACCCCCGGCCTGCTCCTTGCCGTGCCAGAACGTTGGCCCGGCCGAGAGTGTGCAACAGCTTCCACGGCGTGAGCTCGATCGAGTACCCGCGGTCGCTCGCCGGCACCTCCCGCAGCCCCGGCTTGCGTCGCAGCGGCTCCTGGTTCTTCTCCCGCCGGTCCTTGTCGTCCGTATCCGAGACCTCCGCGACGCTCCCGGCCAGACCAGTGGTCGAATGGATCGCCACGTTCCACGGCCGGACGAGGTCCTTGAGTACGGCTGCCGCCTTCTTCCCCATCGTCTCTCCTTCGAAGTGGTTGCGGATCATGCGGTGCGCTGACGGTTCGTGCCCGGTGCGGCTACCGGGCACGGTCGGGGTGGGTGTCGGCGAGATCGTTCAGGGCCGCGTTGACCACCTGCCAGCAAATGCTCAAGGTGTCGCGGTCGGGCCGGTGGCTCTGCCGGGACTCGGCCTTGGGGTGGACGAAGTTCCGGTACCTGCGCAGCTCGTGGCTGAACTTCTCGGCGTCCGGACCGATCCATCCGACTCGGTGACAAGCCTTGATCAACTTGTCCAGACTGATGTTGTCCTCGGAGTCCCGGCCCAGGAGAGACGGATCCCGTTCCACGACGGTCTGGAGGAGCACCCCCTCCATCAGCGACCCGAGCATGATGATCGCCGCGACGTGGGCACCGTTGGCGTAGCACGTGCGGGCCTCGTCCAGACGCCACTGGAGCAGTTCCGCCATGGCTTCATCGGCGATGAGGTCCGTCATGACGACCTTCAGTTCGGTGGAGCCGTAGTGCGTCGGGTGGACCAGCGCCGGGTCGCACGGCACCAACCGGGGGCTGCCGCCGGGGTTCTCCAGCCGGAACCCCTCGTGGATGAGGAAGGTGTTGACGGCTGCCACGACCTCGGTGAGCAGGCCGGGCTCCTCGAAGTACTCCCGGGGGTCGGCCAGCCTGAGCAGCACCTTCTCGATCTCCCCGGGCTGGTCTCGCCGGGACATCAGCAGTTCGGTGGCCCATTCCCTGCGGTACTGGCCGTCGTACTCGGGCACCTCCTGCCAGCCGGCCCGCTTGAGGAAGGCCGCGATCTCGAAGCCGCGACGGTAGAGGAGGTCGTCGTCGCCCGCGACGACGCGGGCGAGCTCCTCCAGGGTGTTCTCGTCCAGCATGCGGTCGTCCTGCCGGCTCTGCGTCTGGGTCATGCCGTTCCTTCGGTGGTGTCGGATTCCTGGTGGGGGACGGGTCCTGCGCCGGCCCCGTCGTGGGAGCCGTGCGGCTCCTCCGGCTCGTGGCCCTCGGCACCTTCGTCGGGCAGCTCGTCGCCCTCCGGCAGTTCCAGCCGTGTCCACGGCTGCGCCTCCCCCGGCGGCGCGGAAGGCCGGGAGTAGTTCGCCGGACGGATGCCCTGCCGGTCGAGTTCCTGCCACAGCCCTGCCAGGGCCTCGTTCGGATCGAACCGGAACTCGCTCTCCCGGACACGCCAGAACTGCCAGCCGACCCGCTGGAGTTCACGGTCTCGCTGGTGGTCGTGCCGGATCTGGTCGAGCGTCGAGTGGTAGTAGTCGCCGTCGCACTCCACGCCAAGGCGGCCCCGCGCGCCGACCACCACGAGGTCGATGCGTTTGCTGCCCGCCGGGTACTGGGGCACCACGTGGTAGCCGCGCTCCTTCAGCCGCAGGTAGACCTGCTGCTCGAACAGAGAGTCGAAGGGTGGGCGTCGGACGTCGGGCAGCACGGCGCCGAGGTCCGCCGCCTCCGCCAGCGCCGCCGGCGGGTTCTGCATGTAGCCGAGCAGGTTGAGCCGCAGGTCCCCGGTCTTGAGCTGGTCCGGCGGCACCGAGTAGAAGAGCCGCATCTGATCCTGGGCGCGACTGGCCGCCACGTTGTAGGCCTGCTGCTCGCTGCGCATGCCACCGGCGATCTTCCGCACTCGGTCGACCACCATCGAGAGCAGGATCACGTGCCGCTCGTCACCCTGGAACTGGGCCGGGGTTCCCACCCGGATGCGGTGGCGTTCCCGGACCGGGACCGACAGACGCTGTTCGATCAGTTGCTCAAGCAGTTTGACCTGCCCGAAGCCCTGGAGCACGATGACTCCCATCGTCTTGTGCTCGTACGCCGGGTCCGCGGCCAGCTCGGCGAGACAGTCCACGATCGCCTCGGCCTCCTTGGGGTTGCGGATCCGCCCGTCGCGTCCCTCCGCGACCCCACCCTCGACGTAGCGCGTCAGCAGCGGGTCCAGCCGTTCACCGCCGTACTGCCGCAGTGGGATGAGGCCCGGCGGGGTGTAGAACGTGGCCGAGGACCACCCGATGATCTCGGGCATGCAGCGGAAGTGCTCCTGCAAGCGGATGGTGGATGGGAAGAGCGCCGACAGCAGCTGGTACAGGTTGGAATGCGGCATGTACAACTGGCGCAGGTGGGCCGGGACTTCCGGCAGGTGTGCGGTGAGCCGGTCCTGGATCTGCTGGGTGCGTCCGAGCGCGGAGACCGAGGGCGTGCACTGCTTGTCGTCGCCGACCACGATGATCCTCGGTGCGAGCCACAGCAGGAACAGCGCGTCCATGCCGGCCTGGCTGGCCTCGTCGACGATGACCACGTCGAAGGCGTCCTGCCGGGGCTTGATCATCTCAGCCACCCGCGCGATGGGCATCACCCACGCCGGCACCGCTCCCTGGGCGACGTGCATCGCGCTGTGGGCGGCTGCCTTGAAGTGGGAGGAGCTCTTGCCCTTCCCCTTGCCGTACGAAGCCATGTGCGTGCGGTAGGCCTGGAGCGCCGAGCGCTGTTCCTGGGTCATCCGTACCAGGCAGTGCAGCCGCCCCTGTGCGGCGGCCAGGTCGCCCGTGAGCTCCTCCAGCTTCGCCTCGTGCTCGGTGAGCTCACCGTCGAGGCGCTGCTCCCGGCCGGGTGCGCGTTCATCGTCGATGAACTCGGACGCCTTCGCCCAGGCCCAGGCCTCCCGGAGCCGGGCGAGCCGTTCGTCCCAGGCCGGGTCCTCGGCCTCCGCTTCGATCCTGTTCGCGAGCGCCGGCGACGCGCCTCGCAAGCCTTCGAGCAACTCCATGCAGCGACGCCGCCGTTGGTCCCGCTGCTGCGCCGCCGCAAGCGCTTCGAGCTCCTTCGAGTACCGGTCCACATCGCGGTCGCGAAGAGCCTGTGCCATGGCGAGCGCCTCGATCGGCGGGGCCACGCCGTCCTCCGTACCGTGCAGGAGCCGGTCCCACCGGTCGAGCCGCGCCGACGCCTCCTCGGCCCGCTGCCTGCCTGCCAGGGCAGCGACGGCCTCGGCGAAGTCCTGCCACGCCTGGGGTCGGGTCAAGTCGAGGTAGACCCCGTGACGGACCAGGTGTTCGTCGACCTGCTCGCGGATCCGGCCGAATCCGTCGACCTCGGCGAGGTGCCGGTACCGTTCGGACAACGCCGCCAGCCGTACCTCCAGCGGCGCGTCCGGAAGCGCCGCACCCACCTGTTCCCAACGCGCCGCCACAGCGGCGAGAGCAGCATGCGCATGAAGGTGCGCCAACACAGCGCCCAGGTCGCCGTCAGCGGCCGGTACCTTTCCGTCCACCGTGCAACTGCCGAGGAGTTCCTCTGCTTCCCGCTGCACCCTGGACGCGAACCGGTTCCGCAGCCGGCGGCCGCCGGACAGGTACTCCCGCAAGGCCGGGATCGTGGCCGCCATGCGGCGCGCACGCTCGGGAGTCAGGCCGTCCGGAATGACGACCGTCCGCAGACCGGCGCGGTCGAGGCCTTCGGTCACCTCGGGCAGCACGCCCGCGACATCGGTGACACGCTGCCAGAGGTCGGGGTGGCGCCGGGCCAGCCGGTCCGTCAGCGCGCGGTCCACCCAGCTCTCGTTTCCCCAGCGTGTGGCCTCCCGGTGAGCGCCCAGGCGGTGCAGTCGGTTTCGGCCGTGCCCCAGGAGCTCGGTCAACCTGTCCGTGACGCTGGTATCCAGCGAGGCCAGGACGTTCCGCACCTCGATCGCCGCCGGGGAGAGCCCGTTGACGCTCAGCCGGCTCGCCGCGAGGGCCGTTGCGACCTGGCCGGAGGTCGGCAGAGTGTCCGCGGACGGGAAGACCCCGGACTCCGCCCACTGCCCGGCCCCCTCCCGTAGCAAGGCGAGCAGCTCCTCCGCCTGCACCGGGGACAACGGCGGTGTCACAGACGCCCGGTCCGGCAGCCTCCCGATCCAGCTCAGCCGTACCGCCTCGTCCTGCACCTTCCGTACGATCGCGGCGAGCGTCCCCGAGTAGCCCGGTGCGACCTCCGGATGCTGGTAGACCTCCGCCTCGCGCAAGGAGATCACCTGCTCGGTCAGCAGCTTGATCCTGCTGCGCACCTCGTAGCGGCGCTGGGTCAGCCGACGGATCTCGTCCCGGAGCTGGTCGGTGTCACCGACCGCCACCTGGTCGCTCAACGCGTTGATGGTGCGTTCGAGTTCATTCGCACCGTCCTGGCTCGTCGTGCTGAGCAGGAGCACGCACAAGTCCCGCACGGCTGGCGGAAGTTTGTCCCGGAGCACGGTCAGCGGCTGGTCCTTGGCGCTGGTGACGAGCACCCGCTGCCCCTGGGCCAGGAGCGCGGAGACCAGGTTGGCAATGGTGTGGGTCTTCCCGGTTCCGGGTGGTCCCTGCACCACAACACCGGTGTCGCGCTGCAACCGCTGCAGCACCGAGCGCTGCTGGGCGTTGGTCTTGCCCGGGAACAGGGGCTCGTCGCCGAAGAGCGCGGGCGCCTGCCGACCACCCCAGTTCGCCCGGTCCTCGGGGTTCAGCGACATCACCAACTGCGCGAGCCCGAGCGGAGCCCGGCGCTCGGACACCACGCTCTCGGCGATGCGGTCGTAGAAGTTCAGCACCGCGTTGCGGTCCCTGGGTCGCATCAGGAGAGCGGGGGCGAAGGTGAGCCGGGCACTCGACTCCGGCCCCGCCGGAGGACGCCAGTTGGTGCTGAACGCCACCGGCCGCGGCAGCACCAGGTCCAGCCACTGCGAGAGACAATCCAGCGCCTCCTCGCTCAACAGATGGAGGGGCCGAGCGGACAGCTCCTCGTCGTACGCCGCCGCGCGCTCCGGCACCCAGCCGTCGTCTGTGTCCAGGAAGTCCCGGTCCTCGAGGCGGACCGCTCCGTTGTCCGTGAGCCGTACGGTGATCCGCGCAGTCCGCCGGTCCACGCGGGTCTCCACCCGCCGGGACAGCACGTGCCGGTGGATCACACCGCCGCTCGGCTCCCTCCAGGTCAACAGGCCCACCGTGAGCACCAGTTCGTACTGGTCATCCTGCTGCACCAACTGCTGGTGCCAGTGGTAGACCTTCTCGTAGAGCTCGCGCTGCGACCGCTCGGACCGCTCCCGCTCGGCCCAGAGCCGCCACCGCGTGAGCCACGGTCCGTACGCCCGCAGGACGTCCGCAGCCTCATCCCGAACGACGGTCGCCTCGCTCTGCCAGCCTTCACCACCCGTTTCCGACTCCCCGGTCCGGTACGGGCCTTCCTCCGCGAGCGGCGGGTCCTCGGCGTCGGCGTCCTGACAGAGCCGCTCGTCGACCCATCCCTCCAGCACCGGCGGAAGCTCCGGCGCCGCAGCCTGCGGAACGTGGTCCAGGATCAGCAACGGACGGCCGTCGTCGCCGGATGGCCGGGGCACCTTCGCGGGAAGGTCGGCCAACCAGAGCGGACCCCAGGAACGCGTGTCCCGGAGCCGCTGATGGCTGTTCTGCACGACCTCGCGCAGGAAGCCGACCAGCGCAGCAGTCTGACCGATGACATCGGGATCCCCCGCATGTCGCCGTGGAACGCTCACCATTCTCCCTTCGATCGGTGACGAACGCTCCAGAATGGGGGCAGGCAGCGCCGCCGGAAACCATTCGGCGAAGAGTGGCCGATTAACTGCTGAGTGATGGCCGACATTTACTCAGCAGCCATTCAGACCATCACCTCAAATAGCTCATTGAATAGAACTCGATTCCCTCTATCGAACATGTAATTGATTCCCGATCGGACGAGGTGGGGCATGAAAAAATCCCCCTGATCCGCCAGGGGGCAAGAAGCCAAATGTGAGATCTTCCGACCGCATACGGCGCTGCGGGAGTCCTCTTGCACTCCGAACGCGCCGCGGCCAGGGCCCGATTCGGTGAATCGGGCCCTGGCCGCGGTTGGTGTCGCTCCGCTCGGCCGGGCCGGCGGTGGGGGCTCAGGGCCTGTCTCTTGGATTTTGTCGGATCAGGGCGCGGCGCTGGGGTGCGTACATCGCAAGGCGGAGGTGGGGGTACCTCCCGGCCGAAGGCTGGGGGAGCGTCGCGCACCCGGCAAGGATCCAAGAGACAGGCCCTACGTGCGGATGCGGCGGAAGACGGCGGTGAGGAGGAGTGCGGTCAGCGCCAGGAGGATGCCGGCTTCGACGAGTTGGATGGGGACGAGGTGGTCGGCCGGGTGGTAGCGGAGCCAGGAGGCGGTGGCGCCGCGGCAGTCCTTGCGGTCGGAGAAGGTGAAGCTGCAGACGCTGGTGCTGATGCGGGAGCCGTCGGAGAGGATGACACCGCGTTCGAGGAGCCAGGCGTTGGTGGGGTGGGCGGTGCCGACGGCGGCCACCTGGTCCACGGCCGGGTAGAAGGAGGCGCGGGCCCAGGCGACGAGGCCGTGGGTGGCGGCGACGAGGGCGCCGGTGAGGAGCATCGCCGGCACGGTGCGGCGGACGAGTTGGCCGACGAGGACGCCGAGAGCCAGCGCGAACAGGGACCAGGCGATCGGGGCGAGGCCGAGCGCCGGGTAGGTGAAGAACTGGAACGGCGGGTCGAAGGCGACCGGGCCGTGCACGATGTCCGTCCACCACACCCAGGTCATCAGCACGGCGATCACGCCGCTGAGGGCCAGGACGGCGAGGCCGGGGACGGCGAGGCGGACGGCCAGCCAGCGGATCGGGCCGACGGACTGTGCGCGGATCAGGCGGATGGTGCCGCGTTCGTACTCCTGGGCCAGCAGCGGGGCGCCGACGAACATGCCGAGCAGCAGCGGGAGTGCGGCGACGGCGGGTTGGAGGACCTGGAGGTACCAGAAGTTCGGCCGGTCGAGCGGCTGGACGAGCTCCCAGCAGTGGGCGTCGCTCCAGGACTCGGGGTAGTAGCAGTCGGTCCGGCGCAGGGTGTCCACGATGCGGGCGCAGGCGATGTGGATCCAGAGGAGGTCCGCCACCGCCAGGACGAGCAGTACGCCCAAGGCCCAGAGGAGGAAGCGGTTCTGCCGGAGAACCAGCCAGAGGAGTCCGCGCAGGCCGGGGGTGGCGGGGGCGGGCCGGGCGGTGGCGCGTTCGGGCAGGACGGTCGTGCTCATGCGGCCACCTCGTTCGGGTTCTTCCGGTCGGCCAGGCCGTCGGCCGGGCCGGCTGCGTCGGCGGGGCCGCGGAGGTAGCCGAGCAGCAGGTCCTCCAGGCTCGGCCGCTCGCTCTCCCATTCGCCGTCCAGCGGGTCGCCGGTGCGGACCAGGGCGATGGCCCGGCGGCCGCTGACGCGCTGCTCGACCACCGACTCCGCGGCCAGGGAGGCGCCCTGGGTGGCCGGCCCGGTGAGCAGCCGGTGCCCGTCGAGGATCTCCTCGAGGTCGCCGGCCAGCCGGATGCGTCCGCGCTGGACGAGCAGCAGGTGGTCGATGACGCCGTCCAGTTCGGGGAGGATGTGCGAGGACAGCACGATGCTGGTGCCGCGTTGGGCGGCGGCCGACATCAGGGTGCCCATCAGCTGGTGCCGGGCGAGCGGGTCGAGGTCGGCCATCGGCTCGTCGAGCAGCAGCAGGTCGGGGAGCTTGCCGAGGGCGAGGGCGAGGCAGACCCGGGTGCGCTGGCCGCCGGAGAGCGAGCCGATCCGCGCTTTGGGGTTCAACTCGCCCTGGTCGATGATCTGTTGGGCCAGCGTCTCGTCCCACACCGGGTTGAGCTCGCGGCCCATCCGGATGGTCTCGGCGACGGTGAGGCCCGGGTAGAGCGGCTTGTCCTGCGGCACGTAGGCGACCCTGGCGCGCAGCTCGGGCGCGCCGGCCGGGGCACCGAGCACCGTCAACTGGCCTTCGGTGGGCTTGAGTTGTCCGGCGGCGAGGGAGAGCAGGGTGCTCTTGCCCGCACCATTGGGGCCCACCACGCCGCAGATCCGCCCGGCCGGGACGGTGACGTCGCAGTCGCGCAGCGCCCAGCCGCCCCGGTACTTCCTGCCGAGGCCGGTGGCTTCCAGGGCCACCTCCTGCGCCACCCTCTGCGCAGTCTCCGACACCGGGGCCTGCGGCTCCGGCGCCGTGGTCGTCGGGTCGTCCACCCGGTCCCCCCACTGTTCTCGTTCGGTGTTGCCGGGGCGTCTCGGGCCCCGGTGTCGAGGCGCGCGGCCCCGGTGTCGGAGCCTCAGGCCCCGCTGTCGGGGCCGGTGACCCCGGTGTCGAAGCGCTGCTCCAGGACGGAGGCCATCAGCGCGGCGATGTCCTCACGCTCCAGCCCGGCCGCGCGGGCCTGGTCCACCCATCCGACCAGGTCCGCGCGCAGCGGCCCGTCGGCCGCGGCCTCCGGCCGGGCGAGCGAGCGCCGGACGAAGGTGCCGAGCCCCGGGCGGGGTTCGACCAGCCCTTCGCGTTCGAGTTCGCGGTAGGCCTTCAGCACGGTGTTGGGGTTGATCGCGGTCAACTCGACCACCTCGCGGGCGGTCGGCAGCTTGTCTCCGGACTGGAGCAGTCCGAGCCGCAGGGCCTGCTTGGTCTGCTGCACGATCTGCTGGTAGGTGGAGACGCCGCTGCGCCGCTCGATGCGGTACTCGATCACCGGCTTTTCGGCCTTTCACTAGTTCAATAGTGGAATAGTGGCCCACTGCGGCGCGCGGGTCAAGCCGGACCCGGGGGGTGCCGCCGGGACGCCCCGTACGTGGCGCTTCAGGGGCGTTGCAGCAGGAGCAGGCCGTCCTGCTCGATCAGCGGCCGGTAGCCGCGCTCCCGGTAGACGCCCAGCATCCGGGCGGTGTCGGCGGTGGCGCACGGGGACCGCACGCTCGGGTCGCGCAGGTCGACGGCCACCCACTGCGGCCCGGGGCCCACCGGCGCCCGGCACGCCAGGGTGACCTCCGCCCTGGCGGTGAGCTGGGTCGCCAGCCGGTTGGAGGCGGCCACGGTGGCGTCGTCGGGTATCCGACCGAGCAGCGCCCGGGTCTCGGTGAGCCGGGGCGAAGTGCGCCACGCCTCGGGCATCACCACCTCGTGCAGCGGGTAGAGCGGCAGCGTCACGGCGGTCACCAGGGCGCTGACGGCGAGCGCACGCCTGGCTCGGCGTACGTCGACGCGTCGCAGGACGTCGACCAGGGCGGCGAGCGCGATCGGCATCAGCACCGCGCTGTAGTGGTAACTGACGCCCCAGTAGTGCGAGTTGTCCGAGAGCAGCCGCCAGGCGAGGGTGGGCACGCAGAGCAGCAGGAGCGGCGATCGGAGGCCGGCGAAGCCGGCCGTGGCGGCGAGCAGGAACAGCAGCAGCCACTTGACCGGCGGCCAACCGAGCCGCAGCGGCAGCGCCCAGAGCGAGGGCTGCCCGCCGCCGTCCAGCTGCCGCCAGTAGTCGAAGCCGCCCTCCGGGTTGAAGGCCGGCAGCACGACGAGCACGGTGAGCGCGGTCGCGGCGAGGCCGAGGACGGCGAGGGCGAGCCCGGGCAGCGGACTGCGGTGCCGCTCCCGCCGGGCCTGCCAGGCGATCAGCGCGCCGACGGCGGCCACCGTCAGCCCCAGATCCTCCTTGACCAGCAGCAGCGGCAGCGACCAGAGCGCGGCGGCGAGCGGTCGGCGCCGGCCGAGCGCGGTGACGGCGAAGGCGAGCAGCGGGACGGCGAAGGCGATCTCGTGGAAGTCGTCGGCCGCCGCCCGGACGATCCCCCAGGAGGCCCCGGTGGCGCAGCCGACGAGCAGCGCCACCCGCGGCCCGGCCACCTCGTGGGCCCAGCGGGTCAGCGGGACGACGGCGAGCGCCATCAGCAGCGCCTGGACGACGACGAGGGTGAGCGGGCTCGGGAAGGCCCGGTAGGCGGGGGCGAGGACGGCGATCAGCGGGTGGAAGTGGTCCCCGAGCAGGTGGTAGCCGGGCCCCTTGAGCGGCACGATCGGCGCCTGCCCGTGGGCGTACGCCCGGATGGCCTGCTCGAAGATGCCCAGGTCGTAGGCCTTGCTGAGGCCGCGCCGGTGCCGGTTGACGCCGACGCAGGCGTACAGCGCGGCGAACCCGGCCGCCAGTGCCCAGGCGAGGACGGCGGGGCGGCGGGCGAGGGGTGTCGCGCGCCGGACGGCCAGTGCGAGCACGGCGGGTTGCGCGGGCGGAGAGGCCAGGGACAGCGGGGACGGCCGCGAGGCCGGGGAGACGGGAGCGGGCATCGGCAAAGTACCCTTTCACTATTCGATTAGTGGAAGGGTGGTGGAAGCCGCGAGAACCCGTCAAACCCGGCCGGGCGACGCCGGCCGGGCCTTCGGGCTGCCCTCCAGGGGCCTCGATCCGGCTCACTCGGCCCACCCGGCTCACTCGGCCCAGTCGGACCCCAGGATCACCTCCACGAAGTCGCCGCGCTCGAACCCCGGCACGAAGTGGGCGAGCACGTCCGCCTTGACGTTGCCGAAGGTGGTGTCCGGGCGGTTCCTGATCCCGTCGGTGAACGCGGCCAGGATGCGGTTCTTGAAGTCGGGCCGCGGGTGGGCGGCGACCACGGCGGCGCGCTCCTCGTCGGTGACGGCGTGGTAGCCGATGCCCAGCACGTCCAGCTCCACACCCCGGGTGACCAGGGCGATCTCGGGCGCCATGTGCAGCGGGATCTCCGGGGTGGTGTGCAGGGCGATCGCCGTCCAGACCCGCTGCGCCGGCTCGCCGGCGATGCCGTGGGACTCCAGGAAGCGGCGGGCCTCGTCGGCGCCGTCGATCTCGAACCGCTGGTCGGTCCGGCCGAAGCGGTCGGTGAGGCCGAGGTCGTGGAACATCGCGCCGACATACAGCAGCTCCGGGTCGAAGTCCAGCCCCTGCTCGGCGCCGCGCAGCGCCCCGAACAGGAACACCCGGCGCGAGTGGTCGAACAGCAGCGGCGAGGCCGTCTCCCGCACCAGTTCCGTCGCCTCCCGGGCCAGGGCGCTGTCCGGGATGCGCACGCCCGCGATCGTCTCCACGCTCTTGTTCGTCATGATTTCCTCCGTTTTCGCCGCTGTTCGGCTGACTTCTCCACCTTCGCCCACCGGCTTAGGCTGTCACCATGTCCGTACAGACGCATGCCCCTCGGATTCAGACATGAGGCGCCGGGTCGCCTTTCTCGTGTTCGACGGGGTGACGCTGCTCGACGCCAGCGGTCCGCTGGAGGTCTTCCACCAGGCCGGCCGGCGCGGCCACCCGTACGAGACCGTCCTGGTGTCGCCCGCGGGCGGCACCGTCACCGCCTCCAACGGCGTCTGCCTGGCGGGCACCACCACACCGCAGGACACCGAGGTGCCCCTCGACACGCTGGTGGTCGCCGGGGCCGACCACCTGGTCACCGAAGGCCCCGCCGAGCCGCTGCTCGCCGCCGCGGGCAGCCTCGCCCGGCGGGCGCGGCGGGTCGCCTCGGTGTGCAGCGGCGCCTTCGTGCTCGCCGCGCTCGGGCTGCTCGACGGCCGCCGGGCCACCACCCACTGGCGTCACGCCCCCGCCCTCGCGCAGCGCCACCCCCGGGTACGGGTCGAACCCGACGCCCTGCACATCCAGGACGGCCGCTACCACACCAGCGCCGGCATCAGCGCGGGCATCGACCTCGCCCTCGCCCTGGTCGAGCACGACCACGGGGCCGAGGCCGCCCGCGCCGTCGCCCGCGAGCTGGTCGTCTTCATGCAGCGCCCGGGCGGCCAGTCGCAGTTCTCCACGGCCCTGGCCACTCCACCCGCCCGCAGCGACGTGCTGCGCGCCCTCACCGACGCCGTCCTCGCCGACCCCGCCGCCGACCACGGCCTGCCCGCGATGGCCGCCGGCGCCGCCGTCAGCACCCGGCACCTCACCCGGCTCTTCCAGGCCGAGTTGCACACCACCCCGGCCCGCTGGGTGGAACGCGTCCGCCTCGACCGCGCCCGGCAACTGCTCCTCGACGGCCACAGCGTCACCGCCGCCGCCCGGTACAGCGGCCTGGGCAGCGACGAGACCCTGCGCCGTGTCTTCGCCCGCCACCTGGGCACCACGCCGACGGAGTACCGCAACCGCTTCGCCAGCACCCACGACGGCACCGGCTGACACCTGGCGGGAACCGCCACCGCCGGGTGCCGCCAGGGGCGGCTTGACCTTGACGCTACGTCAGGGTTGGAGGCTTGCCGCATGAAGAACGAGAGCACTTCCACCGCCCCGCTCCACCCCCCGGTCGGCGGCTTCCGGGAGATCGACGGACGCCGCCTCCACGTGCACCGCCAGGGCGACGGCGGGCCCGCCGTCGTCTTCCTGCCCGGCGCGAGCGCGATCGGCCTGGACTACTTCGGGCTCCAGCAAGGCGTCTCGCGGTTCACCACCGCCGTGGTGTACGACCGCGGCGGAACCGGCTACAGCGACGAGGCGCCGCTGCCCCGCACCGCCGCCGAGGTCGCCGCCGAACTGCGGGAACTGCTGCGCGCCGAGGGCGTCCCCGGCCCGTACGTGCTGGTCGCGCACTCGCTCGGCGGCGCCTACGCCCACGGGTTCGCCCAGCTGTACCCGCAGGACGTCGCCGGGCTGGTCTGGCTGGACGCCTTCCACCGGGACTGGGACGACTTCGTGCCCGCCGAGGCGAGCCTGGCCGCCAGCGTCCGGATGTCGCCCACCGAGGAGCAGCTGCGGCAGGCGCTCCCGGCCATCCGGCGGATGTGCGAGGAGCTGCTGGTGGACTACCCGGCGGACGTCCGGGACGCGGTGGTCGCGTACCACGTGAGCGAGCGCTGGATCCACGCCGGCATCGCCGAGCGCGCCTCGATGGCCGACCTGGCCGACGAGCTGCGGGCCGGCCCCGGCCTCCCCGACGTCCCGGTGATCGCGCTCACCCCGCTGGGCATCGACCCCGGCCAGCAGGCGCTGATGTCCGAGGAGACCCTGCGGGCGATGCACGACGGCAAGACCCGGCTGGACGCGGCCATGGTCGGCGCGGTCACCGACGGCGAGCAGCGCGTCCTCTCCGACACCGGCCACAGCCAGCTGGTCTTCGAGCGGGCCGATGCCGTGGTCCAGGCGATCCGCGACGTCGTGGACCGGGCGGGCCGCGCCTAGACTTCGTCCCGCGATCCCCCTCGACGTCCACCGCGACCTCGACCTCACCCCCCGACCTCGACAGAAGCGGAGCCGGACGGTGCTCACGATCAGTCAACTCGCGTCGACCGCCGGCGTGACCGTGCGCACCGTCCGCCACTACCACCAGGTCGGACTGCTGCCCGAGCCCGAACGTGACGGCTCCGGCTACCGCCGGTACAGCGCGCAGGCCGCGGTGGACCTCATCCGGATCAGGACGCTCGCCGACGCCGGGGTGCCGCTGGCCCGGATCCAGGCCCTGCTGCACGCGCGGCCGGAGGAGTTCGCCGCCGCCGTCACCGACCTCGACGCCGAACTGGAGCGCCGGATCGGGCAACTCACCGAGCACCGCCGCCGGATCGCCGACCTGGCGAGCGGCGAGCGGCTCGCACTGCCGCCCGAGGTGGTCGCCATCCTGGACCGGATGCGCGCGCTCGGCGTCAGTGAACGGTCGGTGCTGCTCGAACGCGACACCTGGATCCTGCTCCAGGTCCTGGACCCGGAGGCCATGCGCCGGGGCATCCGGGAGAAGAACGCCAGCTTCGACGACCCCGAGACGACGCGGCTGTTCCTGCTCTGCGACCGGTCGCTGGACTGGGAGCCCGACGATCCGCGGGTGGACCGGCTGATCGACGACCTGGACGCCTGGGAGCTCGCCCACGGCCGGGACAGCAGCCGACCCGGCAACCAGGCGGTGATCTTCGCCCGGATCGCCGAGGCCTCGCCGACCTGGCAGCGCGTCCTCGGCGTGCTCGCCCACCGCGCCAAGGAGCGCCGCCTCGCCGGCGAGAGCCGGGCCGCGGCACCGCCGCGGAAGCGTTGACGTCGGATTCACGCCAGCCCAACCCCCGGTCGCACTGGTGGACTTCGGGTCACAGACCCACCACCCGTCGACAGGACCTCCGGCATGCCGACCGGCACCACCCCACGCTCCGCTCCGCCCGCCCCGAAGCCCCACACCCGGGACGGCGGCACCCTCGCCGTCCTCGCCGTGACCACCGGGGTCTTCTCCATCGTCACCACCGAGATCCTCCCGATCGGCCTGCTGACCCCGATCGGCGCCACGTTCCGGATCTCCGACGGCACGACCGGGCTGATGATGACCCTGCCCGGCATCGTCGCCGCGGTGGCCGCACCCGTGGTGACCGTCGCGACCAGGCGCGCGGACCGGCGGACCATGCTCTGCGCACTGCTGCTGGTACTGACCCTGGCGGACCTGCTCAGCGCGCTCGCCCCGGCGTACTGGGCGCTGCTGACCGCCCGGATCGCCCTCGGCCTGGTCATCGGGGCGTTCTGGTCGATCGGCTCCGGGCTCGCGCCGCGCCTCGTCCCCGAGCACCGGCGGGCCCGGGCGAACACGCTGATCTTCTCCGCCGTGCCGCTCGGCTCGGTGCTCGGCGTGCCGGCGGGGGTGTTCCTCGGGTCGCTGGCCGGCTGGCGGGCGGCCTTCCTCGCGATGGCCGCGCTGACCCTGGTCGCCCTGGCCGCCCTCCTGCGGTCGCTGCCGCCGCTGCCCCCGCTGACCGTCACCGGGCTGGGCGTGCTGCGCGGACTGCTGGCCGGTCGGGGCACCCGTACCGGCATCGCGGTGACTCTGCTGATCGTGCCGGCCCACTTCGGCAGCTACACGTACGTCACCCCCTTCCTCACCGGCACCACCCACGCCGGCACCGGACTGATCACCGCCCTGCTGCTCGTCTACGGCGCCGCCGGACTGCTCGGCAACGTCCTGGCCGGCGGCCGCGCGGCCCGGGCACTGCGGCCGGTGTTCGGCGCGGCGACCGTCCTGCTCGCCGCCGCGGCCCTGCTGCTGCCGCTGCTCGGCACCGGCGGTCCGGGCGCCGCCGTCCTGCTGACGCTCTGGGGCGTGGCGTACGGCGCCGTCCCGGTCTGCTCGCTCACCTGGTTCCTTGCCGCGGCCCCGCACGCCCCGGAGGGCGCCGGCGTGGTGTTCACCTCGGTGTTCCAGGCCGGCTTCTCGGTCGGCGCGCTGACCGGCGGCGTGGTGGTGGACCGCTCCTCCCCGACCACGGTCATGCTCCTCGGCGGGACGGTCGCGCTGCTCGCCTCGGCCGCGGTGTGGCGGTACGGCCACCGGGTCCGTCCCGCGCCGACGCCGTGACGCGCCCGTGCCCCGGCCCTGGTCGTCGGCGCGGTTCGTGGTGAGAATGCCGGGGTGCCGTCAGCCCACCCGCACGTCCTGCGGGGTGGGCGGGTGGGCTGACGGCACCCCGCCGGGACGGTCCCGGGCGGGTGCGGACGGAAGGACGGCCGGCGGATGGGCAGCGAGCGGGTGGGCAGCGGTGGGCAGACGGCCCCGGCGTTCCAAGGGCGGTTCGGCGACTACCAGCACGAGATCTACCTGCGCGGGCTCGGCGGTGTGCTGCCGACGATGCCGATGGCCTTCACCGAGCTGGAGGCGCGGGCGAGCGCGGCCCTGGCGCCCTCGGTGCTCTCCTACGTCGCGGGCGGGGCCGGGGACGAGTCCACCCAGCGCGCGAACGTCGCTGCCTTCGACCGGTGGGGCCTGGTGCCGCGGATGATGGTCGGCGCGAGCACCCGAGACCTCTCGGTGGAACTGTTCGGCCTGCGGCTGCCGACCCCGCTGTTCATGGCGCCGATCGGGGTGATCGGCCTGTGCGCGCAGGACGGCCACGGGGACCTCGCCACCGCCCGGGCCGCCGCCAGGACCGGCGTGCCCATGGTCGCCTCCACCCTGACGGTCGATCCGCTGGAGCAGGTGGCCGCCGAGTTCGGCGACACCCCCGGCTTCTTCCAGCTCTACACCCCCACCGACCGGGCGCTGGCCGAGAGCCTGGTGCACCGCGCGGAGGCCGCGGGCTACTGGGGCATCGTCGTCACCCTGGACACCTGGGTCACCGGCTGGCGCCCGCGCGACCTGGCCACCGCCAACTTCCCCCAGCTGCGCGGCCACTGCCTCGCCAACTACACCTCCGACCCGGTGTTCCGCGCCCGCCTCGCCAAGGCGCCGGAGGAGGACCCGCAGGCCGCCGTCCTGGAGTGGGCCGGCATCTTCGGCAACCCGCTGACCTGGGACGACCTGCCCTGGCTGCGCTCGCTCACCAACCTGCCGATCCTCCTCAAGGGCATCTGCCACCCCGAGGACGTCCGCCGCGCCAGGGACGGCGGCGTCGACGGCATCTACTGCTCCAACCACGGCGGCCGCCAGGCCAACGGCGGCCTGGCCGCCCTCGACCTGCTCCCCGACGTGGTCGCCGCCGCCGACGGGCTGCCCGTCCTCTTCGACTCCGGCGTCCGCTCGGGCACCGACGTCGTCAAGGCGCTCGCCCTCGGCGCCACCGCCGTCGGCGTGGGCCGCCCGTACGCCTACGGCCTGGCGCTGGAGGGCACCGACGGCATCGTCCACGTGCTGCGTTCCCTGCTCGCCGAGGCCGACCTGCTGATGGCCGTCGACGGCTACCCCACCCTGGCCTCCCTGCGCGCGGACGGTGCGCTGCGCCGGACCTGACGCGACATCGGGTCTCGGTGCCCACCGGAGCCCGGCGGGGCTTGCCGGGATATTCGGGACGGCCCTACGCTCGAACGGCACAAATCGGGTCCGTACGTTCCCATCGGCCGGGAGGTCCGCCATCATCCGAGTCCTGCTGACCGCCTTCGAACCGTTCGGCCGCGATCCCCTGAACTCGTCCCTGGAGGCGGGCCGGCTGGTCGCCGCCGCTCCGCCGGCCGGAGTGGCCCTGGAGTTCGCCGAACTCCCCTGGGTGTTCGGCGACTCGATCACCGCACTGCACCGGGCGGTGGCCCGCTTCGAACCCGACCTGGTCATCGCCACGGGCCAGGGCGGCAACCGCCCGGACCTCACGGTCGAGCGGGTGGCGGTCAACCTCGACGACGCCGTCCGGGGACCGGACCGGAAGGGCAACCAGCCGGTCGACCAGCCGGTCGTCCCGGACGGCCCGGCCGCGTACTTCTCCACCCTGCCCGTGAAGGCCTGCGTGGAGGCGGTCCAGCAGGCCGGGATCCCGGCCACCCTCTCGCACACCGCCGGCACCCTCCTCTGCAACCACGTCTTCTACGGGCTGGCGCACCTGATCGCCACCGAACGCCCAACGCTGCGTGGCGGGTTCGCGCGCCTGCCCTACCTGCCGAGCCAGGCATCCGGCCAGGAGAAGAGCGCCTCGATGTCGGCGGAGACGGCGGCCGAGGGGGTGCGCATCCTGATCCGCAGCGCCGTGGCCACCCTCCACCCGCCGCCCGTCGGCACGGTGGCCGCACCGCGCCGGCGGAGCTGGCTGTCCCGCCGGGGCGGCTGACTGTCGGCGGGCATCGTTCCGCGGCAAGCCCGGAAACGCGAATAACCCCCATCCGGAATCCGGATGGGGGTTATTCAGAAGAATTGTTCGGCGGCGTCCTACTCTCCCACAGGGTCCCCCCTGCAGTACCATCGGCGC
>NZ_JBICYZ010000115.1:0-19178 GCF_043201465.1 Kitasatospora sp. NPDC048298 | reverse complement strand
GTCAGCTGACAGTAGACCGCCCCGCCACTCACGATCAAGGCTTCCTGTGTGGGCCCGCCAGTCCCGCCGATCAGCTGACGGCCTGTTGTTCGGCGCGGGCGCGGGTGGTGGCGAGGCGGTAGGAGTCGGTGCCGGTCTCGATGATGTTGCCGCCGAAGGTGAGGCGGTCGACGATGGCCGCGCAGAGACGGGGGTCGGTGAAGGTCTTGGTCCAGCGTGCGCCGCGTGGCGCTTCGTTGTATCCCCGACGCAGTCGGGATGAACTTGGAGGGGGGTTCTTGGGTCACCGAGCTCGCTTGAGCACGAAAGCGTAAGAGGACAGCAACATGCTCGGAAAGCGGTGTCCATTCGAAGGCGTTCAGAATGGGGTGCCGCAAGACCCGCGTGATATGGCTAAGGCTTGATTGCTTGAAGCCTAATTCCCAGTGGCGCACAAGACACCCGTCGAAACAACGCCTGAGTTCGACGTCACATCATGCCTTGGTCGCGGTTGGAGATCGAGGCAACCTCCATGGCGTGAACGCCATTCAGCGAGGATGGCCAAGGGGATGAGTGGGCAGCCTACGTCGCGCTCGACACGTACAACGAAGACGTACCGCAGGATCGCCTACGGGGCGCGAGCCCTACGGCGACGGAGTGTCCGTACTAGTCGCAGGAGTAACGACCTGCCAGGGAGGCCGGGAAAGCCGGTTGCAGGGCAAAGGGACACAGGTGAATGAGACGTTCAGCGAAGGGAGGTATGCGTAATGCAAAGCGCCACAACGGTGCTGGACGTCATCCGGGAACGCGGCAGAAAGGGTTTGCCGTTAGAGAGGTTATATAGGAATCTGTTCAACCCGCAGTTGTTCCTGATGACTTACGGCCGAATCTACTCCAACAAGGGGTCGATGACCCCCGGAGTCACCGGGGAAACCATGGACGGCATGTCTCTGGATAAAATCCATGCGATCATTGGCGAGTTACGCGCCGAGTCGTACCGCTGGGCTCCAGCCAGGCGGACGTACATCCCGAAGAAGAATGGGAAGAAACGCCCGCTCGGACTGCCGACATGGTCGGACAAGTTGGTTGCGGAGGTAGTCCGCCTCCTGCTGGAGGCGTACTACGACGTCCAGTTCTCCGACCGCTCCCACGGTTTTCGCCCCGGCCGAGGCTGCCACATAGCATTGAACGAGGTGGTGGAGACTTGGAAAGGAACTCACTGGTTCATCGAAGGGGACATCTCCGATTGCTTCGGCAGCCTGGATCACGAGGTCATGCTCGGGACCCTGACGGAGAAGATCCACGATGGCCGGCTTCTGCAACTGATCCGTCGGATGCTTAAGGCTGGGTACCTGGAGGACTGGCGGTGGAATGCCACGCTGAGTGGTGCACCGCAGGGCGGGGTAGCGTCGCCGATCCTGTCCAACATCTACCTGGACCGGCTTGATCAGTTCGTTGAAAAGCAGTTGTTGCCGGACTACAACCGGGGCAGGTTGCGTCGACGGAACCTGGAGTACGGCCGTATTGGAGCACGGATCAAGCGGGCAGGCCGACGTGGGGATCAGGAAGTGGTGCGCTCGCTTCGGCAGGTGCAACGGAGCCTCCCGAGCGCCGATCCGAATGATCCGGGCTACCGACGGTTGCGCTACGTCAGATACGCCGACGACTGGCTGCTCGGGTTCGCCGGGCCGAAGCACGAAGCCGTTGAGGTCAAGGAACGGATGAGGGATTTCCTGCGGGATGAACTCAAGCTGGAACTCTCCGAGTCGAAAACCTTGATCACGCACGCCGTCAGCCAGCCGGCGCGCTTCCTCGGCTACGAATTGAAAGCCCAGATTGCCGACACGAAGATCACTCGTGGGCGTCGAGCAGTGAATGGTCACATTGGCCTCTTCGTCCCACGGCAAGTAATCCGACAGCGATGCATGTTTGGGGCGCGTTCTGGCCGGTCCGTACGGCGGCGGCCCTTCGCGCTCCAGGCTGGCGACCCTTGCCGCCCGCCCGCTCGGCGGCACCGAGCGGGCGGACGGCAAGGGTCGCCAGCCGCCGATGGCCGTCACCCCCGCTGGGTGACGGCCACCGAACAGGGCTCACACCGTGGTCACTAGCACGACCACGGCGTGGTGACGTGGCCCGTCACGGTGTCCACCGCCACCGTCCTGCCCTCGCTGGGAATGCAGAAGTAGTAGGTGGGATGCGGGTTCTGCACGACGGGCTCATTGAGGTACAGGGGCTTGAACGCGCCGGTGTGCCCGGCCTTGACGGCCAGATCGTGGGCCTGAACCTCCGTCATGGTGAACGGGGAGATGGCCTGGATCCCGATCGGGACGCTCCACGGCTGCGTGCTCTGGTACTGACCGGTGGTCGAGTACTTGTACTCGAAGGACGGCTCCGAGCCCTTGGCCCGGAAGCGGATCCACCAGGCCTGGACGTCATTGGGGTTGGTCGTGGGTGTCAGCAGGACGGCGTCCGCGTCGTAGAACTGCGAGCCGGGGTGCTCCTGCTGCGCCTTCACCTTGGCCTCCCGCACGATCTGTGTGAGCGGGAGGTGGGGTGCCGCGCTGGCGGTGGACGGGGCGATCGGCAGCAGCGACAGGGCCGTGGCGGTCGCGGCGAGCCCGATCCGTGCCCGAAGGCGGCGGCGTGATGTCCGGCACCCGTTCAGTGCGGGTGTCGCGGGCGTGCGGGCGGTGCGCGTGGTGTTCATGTCCTTCATCTCCTTCGACCCGGACCCTGCGTGGTCACGGTGGAAGTAGACTGCCGGGTTCGGCGTGAGCGGTGGCCGACGGGCGAGAGGTCCTCGGTCGGGCTCCGCGGGGATGCAGCCTCCCGGGGTCCAACGGTAGGAAGGTCTCCGGGCGCCGTCTCCTGGCCGTCATCCTCGCTGAGCCGAACAGGCGAACCTCTCACCCGGAGCGATGCCCGTCCGGGGTTTCGCCGCGCGGTCCCGGCCGGTGGGCCCGATCCTGTGCCGCTCCTTGATCATCGCTGACTGTTATAGGGTGGTGACAATCCGCGCACAACCGATGCGGTGAGTGGGAGCGTCCCTACAGATGACAGTGCCCGAACCACACGGACCGTGTCCTCGGGCCGAACGACCACGTCCCCCTGAAAGGGGTGCACTCGTGATCGTCTCCAAGCGGAACTCCCTGCGCCTGGCCTCCGTGGCCGTCCTCGGCGTGCTCGTCCTCGGGACGGCGGGCACCGCCATGGCCGCCGTCACCCCGGCCGCCTCCACCACGTCCGCCTCCGCCCCCGCCGCGCCCGCCGGCATCACCGCCAAGCCGTCGGTCTCGTCCGTGGCTGAGCACATCCACGCGTACGCCGACACCCTCGGGGGGTTCGGTGTTCGACACGAGTGACATCGCGGTCTTCCTCGGCCTGGACGTCGGCAAGGGCGACCACCACGGCCACGGCCTCACCACCGCCGGCAAGACCGTCTTCGACAAGCGACTGCCCAACAGCGAACCGAAACTGCGGGCCGTCTTCGACAAGCTCACCGCCAAGTTCGGCCGCGTCCTGGTCATCGTCGATCAGCCCGCCTCGATCGGTGCCCTGCCACTCGCCGTGGCCCGCGACGCCGGCTGCGAGGTCGCCTACCTGCCCGGCCTGGCCATGCGCCGCATCGCCGACCTCTACCCCGGCGAAGCCAAGACCGACGCCCGCGACGCCCATGTGATCGCGGACGCCGCCCGCACCATGCCCCACACCCTGCGCGCCCTCGAACGTGCCGACGAGACCGCAGCCCAGCTCACCGTCCTGACCGGCTTCGACCAGGACCTCGCCGCCGAGGCCACCCGCACCAGCAACCGCCTGCGCGGCCTGCTCACCCAGTTCCACCCCTCCCTCGAACGTGTCCTCGGCCCGCGCCTGGACCACCCCGCCGTTACACACCTACTCGAACAGCCCGGCTCCCCGGCCACCTTGCGCAAAGCCGGCCGACGAAGACTTGTGACCCTGATACGGCCCAAGGCCCCGCGCATGGCCGAACGCCTGGTTGACGAGATCTTCGACGCGCTCGACGAACAGACCGTCGTCGTCCCGGGCACCACCACCCTGGACATGGTGGTGCCCTCCCTGGCCCGCTCGCTCGCCGCCGTCCACGAACAGCGGCGCGCCGTCGAAACCCAGATCGGCGAACTGCTGGAGGCCCACCCTCTTTCCAAGGTCCTGACCTCGATGCCCGGAGTCGGGGTCAGGACCGCCGCCACCCTGCTGGTCACCGTCGGCGACGGCACCAGCTTCCCTACGGCCGCCCACCTAGCCTCCTACGCCGGCCTCGCCCCGGCGACCAGGTCCTCTGGGTCCTCCATCCACGGCGAACACGCCCCCAGGACCGGCAACCGGCTTCTCAAACGAGCCATGTTCCTCTCCGCGTTCGCGGCCCTGCACGACCCCGACTCCCGGACCTACTACGACCGGCAGCGAGACCGCGGCAAGACCCACACCCAGGCACTCCTCCGCCTCGCCCGCCAACGCATCAGCGTCCTGTTCGCCGTGCTCCGAGACGGCACCCTCTACGAGACCCGCACCCCCGAATCCGCGCCAGCATGACCCGCGCAGCCTTGACGAAGGACATCGAGGCACCCCCCCCGGAGGCGTTCACCTCCGTTGACCCGCGACTCAGCGCCCTGACCCGGTTCTTCCGGTCAAAACGCTTTCGGCTCGTCGGGTGCGGCCGAGCCGTCCCGGTCGATCTCCGGGCGGGGAGGAGACCCTTCGAGTGAAGAACCGGGGCAAGGCCGCCTGATTGGCGGTTCGCTGGCTGCCGGGGAGTTTTCCAGACCATACGTTCAACTCCGGCGCTCACGGCGGCGGCACTCGTGGGCAGAGTTCGTCCGCACCTGCCACAGACCACGAAGCCAGGAGGAACAGTCATGCGCCTGACCCGCTGTGCTCTCGTTGCCGCATCGGTGGCGGCTTCCGTCTCGGCCTTCGGCCTGCCCCTCTTCCTCATGGACCGGACGTCCCACGGTTCCGATGCCACGCGGGTCCGCATGGTCGGATCCTCCGGCACGTCGCTGAGCAGGGCCGAATCGTCCTGGCCACTCTCCACGAATCCGGGCCCGCAGGAATCAGTGCGCCCCTGTCACAGCTACGGCGGCCCCTACTGCGTTTGGGTGGGAGAATACTGGGGCGGCTGTGACCGGGAGTGGGGACTGAGCTTCGGAATCAAGAACCCCAACTTGATCTGCCCCCACGACCCCCGCCCGAGTTCCTCGGCCACGTCGGAACCCTCCGCAAGCAGCAGTCCCTCCTGACCGGTTCCGCCGGGAGGGCGGCCGTTCGGTGTCGCTACGGCTGGGTCGGCGGCACATCGGGCTCCTGATCCGATGTGCCGTCAGGGGTCGAAGGTGCTGCCGGTCCCTGTTCCGGCCGAGTGGCACGCTGCCGGCGGCGGCGGTTAAGCCAGGCCGCAGCCAGCGCTCCCAGAACCATCAGCAAGCCGCCGGCCGCGATCCCGATGCGCTTCGCGCCCAGGCGGCCAACGCTCCCACCGCCAGCCGCGCCATCGGGCGGAGGAGCCAGGCTGGTGCCGCCGGGGGCGGGAGCATCCGGCGCGGGCTGGCCGTTGGGCCCATGGTCCCCTCCCTGGGGCGACGGGGCGCCGGACGGGTCACTCCCCTCGGCAGCCACACCATCGTGCGGACGGGCGTGGTCATCGCGGTCACCGTCGTCGTGGTGACCGTGGTCGTCGTCGTAGTAGTCGTCGACGCAGCGGGCGCCTGCGAACGGGAAGACCCGCTCGTGGCGGTCGAAGGCCTTCACCACGAAGACCGGGTGTTCCCTGAAGAAGCCACGGATCTGAAACTCGTACTGGCTGCTGGTCTGGGTGGGATAATTTACGTTCAAATACGTTGAAACGGAAAAATTGTCCCACGGTGCCTCCGGCGACGAGGACGAAGACGACGGACTCCCCTGGAGAACGAGAGCCTCCGGCCCACGCCGGCTGTTGGTCAGAATCGCCCTGAGGGTTCGGTCGATGAGCACGACGCGGCGGGCGCTGAAGCAGTGGCGCCAGGGACTGTAGTGATGGCGGCGCCCCTCCCCATTCCCTTCTCCTGCCCCTTCCCCGTCCTCTTCCCGGGGCCATGAGGAGTCGGGCGCGTGCAGTGTGGACGCCTGCGCGGCGACGCCTGCAGGCGCAGGAGCAAGAGCGATGGCCACACCGGCCAGGGACGCTGCAACCCAGGGTCGAAGAATCATCAGATGACCTCCAGCGGTGACGGACGCGGGCAACCGCCGGCCGGGCGATACAGTCGAGTGTCAGAAGAAGTTAAGAGGGCTCGACTCGTCACACCGTGAACATTCTCGGGAAGCCGCACCCTTGTCACTCAGCCGCAGCAGTTTCATGCCCCGACCGGCCGGGACTTCGAGGCCCTGGCCGGCGGCACAGTCACCGACGATCCACTGGCGGTATGTCGAGGAGAGCCGTGAGGGTGAAGACCAGGCCGGAGTGCAGCGGGCTGTAGCCGAAGCCGGTCTGCACGGTGAGGCTGATGACGAAGACGAAGCCGGCGAGGAAGGCCATGAAGGCGGCGTTGACGGCCAGCCCGGTGCGGAAGACCCGACCGCGGAGCAGTTCCGGGTCGAGCAGCGGCTGTCCGCCGCGGGCGGCGAGCCGGCCCTCCCAGCGCAGGGCGGCGAGGAAGGCGGGCACGGCGGCGGCGAGCATCGCCCAGGCCCAGAGCGGCCAGCCGGCCTCCCGGCCGAGGACGAGCGGGACGAGGGCCAGGGCGAGCGAGCCGGAGACCGCGAGCACGCCGATGCCGTCGAGGGCGGGGCGGCGGCCGGTGGTGGTGCGCGGCAGGGTTCGCGCACTGATTCACTCCGCCGGGATCGTGGCCGCGATGAGCCACCTGCGGAAGCAGGTCCCGCGGCTGAGACTGCGGGATGCAAGCGCAGGCGCACCGCGAGAGCACGACGTCGAGGATGCGCAGCATCCGGGCCCCGCCCCGGCCCGCCAACACGACGCCGACCGCCTTGACCAGGTGCTGCAGCAGCGGCGTCCGTCGCTGGTACCGCACCGTCAGTCCAGGTACCCGGTCGGCGCAGGTCACCTTCGGACAGGCCAGGTGGTCGCAGTACAGACGTCGTACAGTCAGGTCGATCTGAACCGGCCGACCGCCGACCGTGGCGTCGGCCAGCAGCCGCACGTAGCGGCGCTGGCCCCACTCGCTCAACACTCCACAGCCCGTACACGCCGCCGGACCGCCGGACCGGGTGCGGGCGCGGATCGCTACGACAGCACCGAAGACCTCGACCGAGACAACCAGCACATTGGCCAGGTGCGGTGACAGCGCCGTCAGTTCAACATGACACAGTCAGAGGTTGCCCACTGGCAAACCAGCAGACCGCCGCTCCGGGATGATCTCTGCCTACGAAAACCTTGCCAGAGCCACATTCACCTGTATGCCGACAGCAGGTGCTGATGCACGTGGGCGGCGGCCTCGAAGCCGTGTCGCGCCCGCTTCCGGCGGGCCGGGATCGCTCCCGTGCTCCGGACGGTGCTGTCACCACTCGCCGCGGTGGCCGATCACCCGGAAGCTGCCCACGACGCCCTCGCAATCGAAGGCGCCACCGAAATGGGACTCGTCCTCGTCGAAGTGGCGGGCCGCCACGCCGTTGGTGGAGCTGTGGGGGCCCACGATGGCGACCGGACCACCGTGGTCGCAGTTGAAGCCGCGGAAGACCTCGATGGTCTTCCAGCTGTCGTTGAAAACGTTGAAACTGGTGGCACCCAGGCCGCTGGCCGTGGTGATGCAGCCCTCGGTGTGGGCGGAGAACGTTCGTTCGTTGAAGAAGATCCTTCCCTCCTTGTGGCGGTGTCCGCGTTCGCCGCCCTCGCCGCGTCCGCCACCCTCGTGGCCGCGTCCGCCGCCCTCGCCGCGTCCGCCACCCTCGTGGCCGCGTCCGCCGCCCTCGCCGCGTCCGCCATCCTCGTGGCCGCGTTCGCCGCCCTCGCCGCGTCCGCCACCCTCGTGGCCGCGTCCGCCGCCCTCGCCGCGTCCGCCGCCCTCGCCGCGTCCGCCACCCTCGTGGCCGCGGTTGTCGTTCTTCTCTCCGCCTGCGTTGCCGCCACCAGGGGCGGCCGCGGCCGGGGCGGCTTGTTGGACAGGCTGGGCCGCAGGCTGGGCCGCAGGCTGGGCCGCAGGCTGGGCCGCAGGCTGGGCCGCAGGCTGGGCCGCAGGCTGGACGGGCAGGGGCGCTGGGTTGGATGCGGGGGACGAGGCGTAGGTGATGCCGGTGGCTGCAAGGACCGTCGTGCCTATGCCGGCAGCGGTCAAAGTTAGTGCGCGCGTGAACATGTCACTTCTCTCTGTCGCGCGGACGCCGACCAGGCGCCCGATCTGCGATGAACGTAATGAGAGCTCTTATGGCTGGCACTTCGGACATGTCCAAGGTGTGACGCCATGGGGCCAGCCAGGTGGAATTGCGGCACGTTTCGCATACCGATCAAAGATCTGTGGCCTGGTGGATCACGGCCCCTTGGAAAGCGACGCGCGGTTCTGAGTGGCGGTCAGCGCACCGTGATCCGTCCCGGACAAGCGCTCGACAGCCCAGCGCTTCGCCAGATCGGGACCAGGACAGCGATCGGGCGAGGGCGATCGCCCGGGTGGCCTACCGCCCCGGCGCAGCCCCGTTGCCTTCTTCGTGGCCCTGAAACGGGGCTCCTGGTCTCCTGGCCCCGTGCCCGTCTGACCCACGCAACCTTGACGAAGGGCATAGAGGCACCCCCCCGGCCGGGGCATCGCCATGCGTGCCCCCTTTGAGGTCCGCACGGCTCCTACCGACCCGCGTGCCGGCCCGGGCCCTGCCGTCCTCGGGGCGACGCCAACTGCCCTCGCCTCCTACGGTCTGCGGCGTTCCGTTGCCGACAGACCGAGGAGCCGACATGGTCGGGATCGACCTGGACGCCGCCCGTGAGCGCCGTCTGGCCGCTGCTGCCGAGAAGGCCCGTGCTGCCAAGGCCGAGTACACGGTTGGGGAGGAACCGCTGATCTTCGGCGGCGCCACCGTGGCGATGCTGCCGGCCGAGCTGCCGCTCGCGGTGTGGGAGCCGCTGGTCGGCATCCCGTACCTGCCGCTGCTGCTGCGTTCCCTGGTGGAAGCCGCGCAGGCACAGGGGGACCAGCAGACCGAGGCCGCGAGCCTGATCGTGGACGTGCTCGTCTCGGAGCCGAGCCTGCCGTCCGACCTGCTCGCCGCGGCCGCCGAGATGGGCCGCCGCCTGCTCGGGCAGGACGGGTTCGCCCGGCTGATGGAGCAGCGTCCCAGCCACCCGGACATCTTCGAGCTGGTGCGCGCCGTCTGGGCGAAGTACTTCCCGGGTGGCAGCCTGGGGGAACTCATGGGGCCGTCCGGATCGCCTTCGAGCGGTGGGACGACCTCGAAGCCGATTTCCAGCGGTACTACCAGCTCGACGCCCGCGGTGTCTGGCGACGGCCCGGTGACCCTGGATTCGTCGGCACCCGACGCCTTCTGACCCTGATGCGGGGGCTGCCTGCCGAGGCCCTGCTGCGCCGGGACGGGGCGGAGATCGGCGCGGACCGCTGGGGCCTGACACAGGAGCTGCTGGCCCAGCTGGTCGAGCTGGTGTCGGTGCTGGCGGCGGAGCACCGCCTGCGCCGCCCGGTCGAGCTGCCGCGCCCGGCCTACCTGAGCGCCGGCCGCAGGCCCGAGCGGGACGGCACGGGTATGGCACGGGCGGTCGCCGTGCTGCGTCGCAGCGGGAAGGCGGCCGGTCGTGGCTGAGGAGATCGACTCCGGCCGCCTCGTCGTCGAGGTCGTCGCCGACTCGTCGGGGTTCGCGACGGACGCGAAGACCCGGGTCGACGCGGCGGTGCGCAACCTGCGGGCCAGGATTCGGCTGGACCCGGACGCCTCCGGGCTGCGCGAGCGCGTCGAAGCCGCCACGCAGGCCGCCCGCGCCCGCATCAAGGTCGCCGTCGACCCGGATACCTCCGGGCTGGCGGAGAAGGTGCGGGCGGCGACCGCCCGCGTCGCGTACGTGCGGGTCGGGGTCGGCCTGGACACCGGCAACCTGCGTGCGCGCGTTCGGGCCGCCGCCGAGGCGGCTGCGGCGACTGCCACCACCTCGGCGCGCTGCCCCGCGGAGTGCCGGACTGGGTCGGCAGCCTGCGCCAGGAGGCACACGGTCGACGCCGTCGCCCCCGCCGTGGTGAAGGCGAAGTTCGCCGAAGCGCTGTACGAGGGCCGCGAGGAGAAGGCCTCCGCCGCCTACCCGCTGGGCCGCCTCGGCGTCCCGGAGGACGTCGCGGGCGCGGTCGCCTTCCTGCTCTCCCCCGACGCCGGCTGGATCACCGGCCAGACCCTGGTCGTCGACGGCGGGGTCACTCCCGGCGGTGGGATGTGACGCGGTGGGCCGGGTGGAGTCGACCGTCCCCGTCGATTCCACCCGGCCCACCGCGCCGTCACGGCCCGGTCGTCGAGCGGGCCTCAGAGGCCCAGTTCGCGAGCGATGATGTTGTGCTGGATGTCGGACGTCCCCGAGTAGAGCAACGACCCGACGGCGTCCCTGAGCTGCCATGACTCGGGGTTGGCGGACAGGTAGCCCTTCGCCCCCTGGAGACGCACGGCGTCGAGCGAGGACTGGACGTACGCCTCGGAGACGTACAGCTTGGCGACGGCTGCCTCCAGGGTGGCGTCCTTGCCCTCGTCCTTGAGCACGCCGATCCGCTGGACGAGTGCGCGCGCGGCGTCGAGCCGGACCTTCATCTCGGCGATGCGGTGGGATACGGCCTGGAACTTCCCGATCGGCTCGCCGAACTGCTGCCGCCGGCGGGCGTGTTGGACGGCGTTCTCCACCTGGCGGCGCATCACGCCCAGGCATGCCGCCAGGATGGAGCCGCGCTCGTACTCCATGGCGCTCTCGAAGACCCAGCTTCCGCGGCCGGGCCGCCCCAGCACGGCGCTGTCGGGCACCCAGCACTGCTTCAGGTCCACACGACCCATCGCCGCGGTGCGCAGCCCCATCTTGTCGAAGGCGGGGCTGCGTTCCAGGCCGGGGGTGTCGGCGTCCACGAGGAAGGCGGTGATCCCGAGCGGTCCGGCCTCTTCGTCGAGGGTGGCGTAGATGACGAGGAGGTCGGCCACCGGGGCACTGGTGATGTACGTCTTGGTGCCGTCGAGGAAGTAGCCGCCGCCGTCGGCGGGTCGCGCGGTCGTCTTCATCGCGTAGACGTCCGAGCCCGCCTCCGGCTCGGTCGAGGCGTTGGCCCCGATCAGCGTTCCGTCGGCCAGCCCGGGCAGGTAGCGTTCCCGCTGCGCCTGGGTGCCGTACAGCACCAGCGGGACCATGGTGGTCCAGAGGTGGGCGTTGAGCGAGAAAAGCAGGCCCTGGTCGTCGCTCCCGTAGCCGAGCCCCTCCATGACCGCGATCAGGTCGCTGAGCCGGGGCATCGACTCGCCCTCGTCCGGGATCGCCATCTTCAGCAGACCGAATTCGGCGCACAGCTTCCAGGCGGCCCGGTCGAAGACCCCGTCCCGGTTGCGGCCGGGGATGTCGTCGTTCAGATTCTGGCGGGCGAAGTCCGCAGCACGTTCGAAGAGTTCCCGTTGTCGCTCGTCGGTTCCGCTTGGCACAGGCCCTCCAGATGACGGTAGTCGGTCTTTCCTGTGGACGTGCGGGGCAGCTCCTCCAGGGCCTGGAACCGGTCGGGGAGCATGTACCGGGGCAGGTACCCCTGGGTGTAGCGCTTCAGGTCCGGTGCCGACGGCGCCCCGGTGGGAGCGACGATGAACGCGGTGATGACGCACTGGCCGTCGCTCTCGGTGCTGACCACGGCCGCGTCGCTCAGGTCCGGGTGGGCCGCCAGGGCCTTCTCGATCTCGTCGAGCTCGATCCGGTAGCCGTGGCGCTTGACCATCCGGTCACGCCGACCCCGGAAGACGAAGACGCCCCCCTCCCGCCGGACGACGTCGCCGGTGTCGTACCAGAGGCGCCCGTCGGCGGTGGTGAAGTGCGACGCCGCCTGCACCGGCCGTCCGTCGCGCCAGTACCCCGGGAAGACCGAGGGGCCGGCGATCGCGAGGAACCCCTCCTCCCCGTCGACGGGGTTGTGGTCCTCGTCGACGAGCAGCGCGTCGCAGTGGGAGCACGGCGCACCGATGGGGTACTGGTCGTGGCGGTCGTCGGGGACCTCGTCGGGGATGGGGTGGTAGGTGCAGACGTTGGTCTCGGTGGGCCCGTAGAGGTTGAAGTAGTCGGGGCCCGACCAGGTCTGCTTGATGCGGCGCAGTTTCGCCGGGGGGAAGGGCTCGCCCGCGAAGAGGACGAGCCGGAGGTCCGCGAGGGCCGGCGGGGCGGGTTCCATCGCACCGATCGCGCCGAGGATGGCCGGGGCCGAGTACCAGATGGTGATCCTGCGCGACGAGACGAATCTCGCGAGGTGGCGCGGGCTGGCCGCGAGGTCGGTGTCGATGAGGTGGACGCCGGCACCGTTGCGCAGCGCGGCGTAGACGTCGAAGACGGACAGGTCGAAGTGGAACGGCGCGTGGCCGGACAGCCGGTCGGCTTCGGTGACGGCGAAGGCGGCCGAGGCCCATTCGACGAAGCTGACGGCGTTGCGGTGGGTGATGGCCACGCCCTTGGGGGTTCCGGTGGAGCCGGATGTGTAGAGCAGGTAGGCCAGTCGGTCGGGATCGGGCTCGACCCGCGGGGCGTCCTTCTCGTCCGCCGCGAGGACATCGGCCCACACCGCGTGGGGTGTGTCGGACGGTTCCTGTGCGCCGGGGGCCAGCAGGATTGGCGTCAGGTGCGGTTGGGCGGCCGTCCGGTCGAGGCGCAGAAGGGCGTCCCGTGTGGTGAAGACGACACGGACCGCGCAGTCGGAGAGGATCTTGGCCGCGCGTTCGGCGGGGCCGTTCGCGTCGATGGGGACGTAGGCGGCGCCGGCGCGCAGCGTGCCGAGCATGACGGCGACCGTCTCGGGGGACTTGGGCAGCAGCAGGCCCACGCGGTCGCCCGGCCCCACGCCGTGGCGTGACAGGTAGGCCGCGACCTTGGCGGACAGGCGGTGGAGCTCCCGGAAGGTGATGCCGCGTCCGTCGCTGCCGACGACGGCTTCGCCGTCCGGGAGGCGCTCGGCGGTGCGGTCGAGGTACTGGTCGAGGGAGTCCGGCGCTACGGTCGGATCAGCCTTCATTACCGGCGCCCCCGACGCGCACCTCGACGTACTCGACGATGTGGGCGACGGTCTTGAAGTACTCGCGCGGGTGGCTGACGCCGACCTCGATGTCGAAGGTGGTCTCCAGGAACGTGACCAGCTTCATGATGCCTATGGAGTCCAGGACGCCGCTCTCCACGAGTTCGAGATCGTCGGGCAGCGCGCTCGGGTCGGTGTCCTTGATGATGTTCGCCAGGATGTAGGCGTGGATGCTGTCGTGGATGTCGCTCACAGTGGTCTCCGTGTGTCGGTGTGCTGACGCGAGGGCGTGTTGGCGTGTTGGCGTGTTGGCGTGTTGGCGCGATGGCGTGTCGGGGTGATGGCGTGTCGGGGTGTCCGTACTGCCGCACCGGGGATGGCGCGGAGGCAGAGGAGCCGCAGTGGGTCAGAGGCGCGGCGCGTTGAAGACGGTGGCCGGCTCCGGCTCGGGCGCGAGGATCGTGTCGGACCAGCGGAACACCGCGGCCCCGGCCTCCGCCTGGCCGCCGAAGGTGTAGAGGACGGTCAGGTCCCCCGGCTTGATGAGGCCCTGTGAGGCGGCGGTGAAGGCGTTGAACGGCATCAAGACCGGCCCGATGTTCGCGACCCGCGGGAACGTGTTGACGACCCTCTCGGAGGCGACCTTGAGTGCGCGTGCGGAGAAGTCGGCGTGCCAGGCGGTCGGGGTGTTCACGATGAAGGCGGCCACGTCGTCCCGGGTGGCGCCGGCTGCCTCGAGGGCGCCGTCGACGGTCTCCAGAAGAAACGGTTCCGCGGTGTAGCGCAAGACGTGCGCGATCGACGGGTCCACCCGGAGACGGATGCGCCGGCCGCCGGCCGTGCTGCCCGAACCGTCCTCGACCGTGTCCATCATCCAGGTGCCGCAGGTCTCGCTGGTGTTGAGCGTCTTGGCGCCCAGGAGCCCGAAGCCCTCCTCGACCTCGCCCACGACGATCGCCCCCGCGGCGTCACCGCACAGCCGGAGGGTGACGTCGTCGGCGTCGATGGCCCTCGCCAGCATCGAGGTGGCCACGACCAGGACGCGCTTCTTCAGCCCCGAGCGGACCAGCGCGCACGCGGTCAGCAGCGCGGAGAGGGATCCCGAGCAGGTGGCCTCGACGTTGAAGGCGCCGCCTCCCGTTCCCAGTTCCTTCGCGAGGTAGCCGGCGTCACCGGATCCCACCCGGTCGGGGAACATGGAGACCGCGATGAGCCCGTCGATGTCGCCCGGTTCGAGTCCCGCCGCGGTCAGCGCGCGGGTGGCCGCCTGCGCGCCGAGCGACAGGGAGGTCTCGCCCTGGGCCGCGACGCGGCGTTCCACGCTCCCGAAGAAGGGGTCGTCGATGTAGGGCTGCATGGCCGCGTCGAAGTGGTTGCGGGGCGTGGGGCCCACGCTGTCCCCCGAGGGCGTGGTGGGCGGAAGCCCCCACCAGTCGTTCGTTCGCAGGCCTTGGGGCAGGTACGTCGCCAGGGAGAGGATCCCGACGGATGTCATGACCGAACCTTTCGTTGGACGACAAGGAGCGGGTGCGGTGGTGCTGTCGGCGAGGGGAGCGTGCGGGGCACGGGGAATCCGACGGCCGGCGCCTCCCTGAACGGGACACCCCCGTGGCCGTGCCGCCACGGGCCTCGAACCACCTCCGGCGGATCGGCCGCAGGCTTCGACCGGAATTCCGCAGCCGTCGGCGGGCGCGGGTGCACCCGCCGACGAATGTTTCAAGGGGGAGGACCGGACACCGGCGACCGGAATTGCAGACGGTACCCACGGGCGTCTCGCATGCAGGATGCGGACCCCGCGCCGTGCTTACCGAGGAACTGGGCGGTCCGACCGCCGCGGGAATTCGTTCCGACTTTCCCGCAGTGATCGGGCCCCGCGTCGAAGATCCTTGCAGAAAAGTTCCCCGCGTTCAAGGCTCCCCAGTCGCTCACGAACGCAGGCGCTTTCCAGTGTGACTCCTGTGCCTGAATTGGAGACCGGTGCACTCATGAGGCCCCACGAGGGGGCGGAATACCAAAAAATACCGACCGCGCCGAAGCCCCACTTTTCGGACGTTTCCCGTCGAACAGTCCGACCACCCACCGCCGGCCTGCCGAAAAAGGCCGATCAATGGCCGGAATCAAAACGCCCCGGAAGAACCGGAACCTGCACGGTCCGCTCCGATTGAAACTCGTGGAAAACGAGGAGCTGAAGTCACTCAGAGGACCTTAAGTCCGGTTCTGGATGATCTGGTGTCGCCCGTTCGTGTGTACGGAGTCGTTCAGGCCGGCTCGCGTGTCGTGCGCATGATGCTGTTGGGGCATGGGAGGACATCACCGTCGAGGTAGTCCGCCGCAACCCCGACACCCAGAGCAAGGGCTTCGTTCCGCAACCGAAGCGGTGGGCGGTCGAGCAGGTGCGCCGTGAGGCGCTTGTTGATCTAGTGGAGGTGAAATACCTGCACCAACTCGCTGTCGCAGCAGTTGGGTTGAAGCTGAGGGCAGTCTGACCCGGGAGGTGCCGGGGAGGGCGGGAAGCAGCCCTGACAAAGCCGGGGCGGGGCCAGTACTGCCAGATGGCCGTGTGCCCGGCGAGCGAGACGGAGAGGTGTACGCGAGAAACCGGTGTGTGAAGCCTCGTAACCAATCCCACCAGCTCGAACCTGGCGGATCTGGGCTGGGAGCGGTGCACGCCCGCCTCGTTCTTTGGGCGGGCGACTTGCGCGGTGGTCATGTTCGCTGCTGCGCAAGGCCACGGTGAAGGTCTGCGGCGTAACCGTGGCGATGCCGCCGGGGTATAGCCGGGCGCCTCCTCCGACAAGCGATCACAAGTGAACACGGGAACCGTCCCGGTCCCGCCACGGGCCGCGCATCCGGCGCGGAGATCCGGGCTGGGCCCACTGTCGGCCGAACGGGTCGGGGCGGGGCGGAGCCGCTGTAGTAGTCCGAGCGCGGGAAAGCCGCGTGCATGGCGAAGGGCGGCAGTGGGATACGAGTAGAAGGGGACTGCAATGCTCGAAGACGCCGGGGTGGAGACCCCGGCCGCGCAGTACGACGCGCCGTTGGTGCGTCCGCTGCGGGTACGGGAGATGCAGACCAAGCTGCACCGCTGGGCGGCGGCCGATCCCGGCTGCCGCTTCGATGATCTCTACCACCTGGTATGCGACCGGAGGTTCCTCGCGATGGCGTGGGACCGGGTCGCCGGCAACACCGGTGCCCGCACCGCCGGCGTGGACCGGATCACGGTCCGCTCCATCGTCGAGCAGGTGGGCGTGGCAGTGTTCCTGGACGAGCTGCGCGAGCAGTTGCGGCAGCAGACGTTTCGCCCGCTGCCGGTGCGCGAACGGATGATTCCCAAGCACGGCGGGAAGCTGAGGAGCCTCGGCATCCCGACCGTGGCCGACCGCGTGGTCCAGGCGGCACTGAAACTGGTGCTGGAGCCGATCTTCGAGGCCGATTTCGAGTCGGTCTCCTACGGGTTCCGGCCCGACCGGAGGGCGCACGACGCGATCGCCGAGATCCACTTCTGGGGCACCCAAGGCTACCGCCAGGTCCTGGACGCGGACATCGAGGCGTGCTTCGACTCGATCGACCACACGGCCCTGATGGACCGGGTGCGCGCACGGGTCAAGGACAAGCGCGTGCTCGCCCTGGTCAAGGCGTTCCTGAAGGCCGGGATCCTGCGGGAGACCGGGATGATGGAGCCGTCCGAGACCGGCACCCCGCAAGGCGGGATCCTCTCCCCGTTGCTGGCCAACATCGCTCTGTCCGTGCTCGACGAGCACATGATGGGGCCGTGGAAGCCGGGCGGGACGATGTCCAGCGACTCGCGCCGCTTCACGCGGGTGGCCAAGCATCTGCCCAACTGGCGGATCGTGCGCTACGCGGACGACTTCGTCGTGCTGGTCAGGGGCGAACGTCATCACGTCGAGGCACTGAGGTCGGAGATCAGCGAGGTTCTCGCCCCGCTCGGGCTGCGCTTGTCGCAGTCCAAGACGCGCGTGGTGCACTTGGCCGACGGGTTCGACTTCCTCGGCTTCCACATCAAGTGGATGCGCAAACGGGGGACGGACAAGTGCTACGTCTACACGTTCATCGCGGACAAGCCGGTCCGCGAACTGAAGCGGAAGATCAGGGCACTGACCCACAGGAGGTCGCAGGTCCCGTTCGCCGCCGTGCTGTCGAGGATCAACCAGATCCTGCGCGGCTGGGCCAACTACTTCAAGCACGCCGTCGCCAAGCACACCTTCAATGCTCTGCGTTCGTTCGTGTGGTGGCGGGTGGTCAACATGATCACGTATCGGCGGCGCATGACGTGGACGGCCCTGCGCCGACAGTTCAAGGGCCCTCAGGGCTGGCGGCAGATCGCCCTGGACGGAGTCGAGCTGTTCAACATCGCCGCAGTGGCGGTCACCCGCTACCGCTGGCGCGGACTGAGCATCCCGACGCCGTGGACCGCATAGACCATCGATCCAGCGGCAGTACCCATGGAGAGCCGGATGCGGTGAGAGTCGCACGTCCGGTTCGGTGAGCGGCCCGGGGAGACGGAGCCGGGGAAACCCGGCCACCGCGCCCCGAGCCGACTCTCCGTCAACGGAACCCTCATGCTCCACCGGCGCCTCGCCCGTGACTACGACCACCGGCTGGACAACACCGCCTCCCGCGCCTACTGGGCCTCCACCGCCGGCATGCTCCACCGCCTCACCACCCCCAGCCCCGCCTGGCGCGACGAGGTGGGGCTGGCCGCGTGAACGTCACCGAACTCCTGCGGCTGTTGCAAGCCGAACACGACGAGACCACCGCACGCGCCGACGGCCTGCGAGAACAGATCGAGCAACTCACCCGTGCCCTGGCCGATATCGAGGCCCGCCTCGCCGAGATCGTCACCACCCGCAAGGTCATCGACAGCCTCGCCCTGCCCGACCACACACAGGCCTCCGAGGAGCCCGCCACCGTCTACCAACGCACCGTGACCACCTTCAACGAGCACCCCGGGCGGGTCTTCCAGGTCCGCGACCTCCACGAACTCCTCGGACTGCCCACCGACGAGCCCTCGATCAACGTCACCCGCTCCCGCCTGGAACGACTCGTCCGTCAAGGACTCATCGACCAACCCGGACGCGGCCACTACCAGAAACGGACTCAACGTCCTCTGATCTTGCACATGCGCAACGTAGGCGCAGAGTCAGTGGGGAAACGCAAAGTGAATTGGAAACCTACAAAACGACCCGCTACGGTCGTGTGGCGCCCACGAAGTCGGAGGCGGGCAGGTCCGCAACGGGGATGTGACTGACGACGTCGCCGGTCTTCGGTGCGGAGATCATCAATCCGTCACCGACATAGAGAGCCACGTGGTAGATGTGGCCGCCCTCCCGAATGGGCCGTTCCCGGCCGGCTGAAACACCACCCGAACATGGCCTTGACCAACCCAACCGCCCCTTAACTACGCGGCATTGCCCCACTCCCCCCAAGCCCCCATGCCCGCGTGACCGCGTGACCCCATGTCCGGATCCGTGGTCGCCCCGTCGCGGGAACAGGGACGGGCAGTAGGATCGGCGCGTTGCATCCCGCATACCGCTGGTAGGAGACTTTTCATGGCTCAGGTCACGCTGAAGGGCAACCCGGTACAGATCGGCGGCGCACTGCCCGCCACCGGCACCCAGGCTCCCGCATTCACCCTCGTCGGCGAAGGACTCGCCGACGTGTCCCTGAAGGACTTCGCCGGCAAGCGCAAGGTCCTCAACATCTTCCCCAGCGTCGACACCCCGACCTGCGCGAACTCGGTGCGCGCGTTCAACGCCAAGGCCGGCTCGCTCGACAACACCGTCGTGCTCTGCGTCTCCGCCGACCTCCCGTTCGCGCAGGCCCGGTTCTGCGGCGCCGAAGGCCTCGACAACGTCAAGACCCTCTCCACCCTGCGCGCCCGCGACTTCCACGACACCTACGGCGTGGCCATCGCCGACGGCCCCCTCGCCGGCCTCACCGCCCGCGCCGTCGTCGTCCTCGACGAGAACGACACCGTCCTCCACACCGAGCTGGTCGCGGAGATCGCCG
>NZ_JBICYZ010000114.1:0-20218 GCF_043201465.1 Kitasatospora sp. NPDC048298 | reverse complement strand
CACGTAAACAACCATCCCCCCCCCGCCCATCACCAATACTATTTTTGGGGGGGGGGGTGTGGGGGGCGGGGGGGGGGGGGCCCCCCCGGGCCCGGGGGGGGGGGGCCCGGGGCCGCCCCCCCCCGCGTCCGCGGACTACCAGGTGACGGCGTCGTCCATGGACTGCTGCCAGTAGGTGACCTTGAGCGAGTCGTCGATGTAGAAACCCTTGGCGGGCAGCGCGGGGTTGCTTCCGGCGCCGACGCTCTCGTTGCCGGAGGGGCCGGAGAAGTAGACGGCCAGGGTGGTCTCGGTGTGGCCATGGCCGCCGCTGCCGTCGGCGGCGGACAGGTTCACCGAGGCGTAGCCGGACTCGCCCGGCTTGAGCGTGACGACGGCCTGCGGCTTGGAGTCCTCGATGACCGGCGGCACCGACTGGGCCTCGCCGAAGCGCACCGCCGGGTAGCCGTAGAGGTGGCAGGGGGCGCTGCCGGTGTTGGTGACGGTCAGCAGAAGGTGGTTGACCGGGCGGGTCAGCGGAGCCGCGACGGTCCTGGTGACGGAACCCTCGCAGGTGACGGCCTTGCTGTCCGCGGCGGCCGGGGGCTTTGGGACCGCGGTGGGGGCCTTCGCGGAGGGCTTGGCGGGGGCGGGGGCTCCGGTCGCGGGGGGTGCGGCGGGAGCACCGCTCTGGGCGGGGGCGGGGGCCCCGGGTGCGGCCGGGGCCCCGGTGGAGGCGGCCGGGGCGGTCGCGGTGGGTGCGGTCGCGGCGGGTGCCGGGGAGTTCGCGGCGGCCCCCTTGCCGCCCGCCTCCGCCGCGTCGTCGTTGCAGGCGCTCAGCGAGAGCGCGGCGATCGCGACGCCCGCGGCGGCGGTCAGGAAACGGGTGCGGGAGGTGCGGATGCCGGACATGTGCCGTGTCCCCTTCGGTGCTCGGGTCGGTCTGCTGCTTGGATGACCGGAGCTTGCGCGGTGATCCGTCCCGGGCGCCACGGTCTACGGCCGATCAGGGACGGTGGGACACTGGGACGGGCTCTGAGCTGGGGGAATGCCGGAGCCCTGGAACGCGTGCATGAGACGTGGGGGGGAAGTGCGATGAAACAGCCGCAGACGACGGGGAGCTCGGCGGCGGAGGATCTCGCGGCACTGCTGGGGGAGCTGAAGGAGCGTTCGGGGCTCAGTTACGGGGCGCTGGCCAAGCGCCTGCACCTGAGCACCTCGACGCTGCACCGCTACTGCATCGGCACCGTGGTGCCCACCGAGTTCGCACCGCTGGACCGCCTGGCGCGGGCGTGCCGGGCGACGCCGCAGGAGCTGACGGAGCTGCACCGGCGCTGGATCCTGGCGGACGGCACCCGCCGGGCGGGCCGACCGGGGCCGGAGGCGGGTGGTGCGGCCGACGCGGCGGCCGTGCCCGCGCCTGTGCCCGTACCGGACGCGCTACCGGTCGCGCAGGAGGAGCCGGCGGCCGTCGACGTGACGCCGCCCGAGGAGCCGGCGCCGAGGCGGGGCCGGCGCGGGGCGCTGGTGGCCGCCGTGGCGACGGCGGCCGTGCTGGGGGCGGTGGCGCTCAGCCTGGCGCCCTTCGGCGGCGGCGGGAACGGCGGCGGGAACGGCGGCGGGAACGGGGCCGGCGACCAGCGGCCGGCCGCGGCCGCCGCCACGACGGCGGACACCGTCGGCGCCACCGGCGCCGCGCAGCCGGAGACCGCAGGGCCCTCCGCGGCGGAGACCCCCGCCGCTCCCCCGAGCGCCGGGAGCGGTGAGCCCTCCGCCTCCCCCGCCTTACCCGCTTCCCCCGCCCCCGGTGCCCCCGGTGCCGTCGACACCCCGGCGGGCACCGGCGCCTCCCCTTCCCCCTCCCCCACGCCCACCGCCACCGCCGACCCGCTGAGGGTCGCGACCCGCCCCTACGTCTACGACAACCCCTGCTACCAGCACTTCCTCGTCAACAGCCCGCCCCAGCAGGTCGGCCCGCCCGCGAACGAGCCGGACGCGCCGCGCTGGGCGGCGGCCTACGGCGCGGTCGCCTCCGGGGAGCAGCGGGTCGCGCTGACCGTCCAGGGCACCGGCAAGGACACGGTGGTCCTGGAGGCACTGCACGTACGGGTCGTCACCAAGGGGGCGCCGCTCGCCTGGAACGACTACGCGATGGGGGACGGCTGCGGCGGCGACGTGGAGAGCGCGTCCTTCGACGTCGACCTGGACAGCGGCAGCCCGACGGTCACCGCCCGGGGCGGGCAGCGGTCCTTCCCGCGCAAGGTCAGCGAGTCCGACCCGGAGGTCTTCTACGTCACGGCGCACACCCGGGCGCACGACGTGCGCTGGGAGCTGACCCTGGACTGGTCCAGTGGCGGGCGCCGGGGCACGCTGCGCGTCGGCGCGGGCAGCGCGCCGTTCCGCACCAGCGCGGGTGTCGGGCGGCCGGCCTACAAGTACCCGCCGGGCAGCAGCGAGTGGGAACGGGCGGCGGTGGACCCGCAGGGGTGACACCCCGTACGCCCCCGGCCGGATCCGTGGCGCGCGGTCGGTGGCCGTAAGATCCCCGACAGCACCGGGCCCGTCAGGCCTCACCCACACGTCTCCGCAGCTCACGCGGGTCCGTGTGATCGCCGGGACGCCCGGCGGCCACGACAATGGTGCGGACAGTTCCCCGGAAGTACAGAGAAAGCGAAGCACCATGGATCTCGGCGTGCGCTGGAAGCTGCACGGTGACGGGCGCACGCCCGCACCGGGGGCGGTGGTCCGTCCCGACGAACGGCTCTCCTGGCCCCGCACGGTAGGGCTCGGCGCCCAGCACGTGGTGGCGATGTTCGGGGCGAGCTTCGTGGCGCCCGTGCTGATGGGGCTCGACCCGAACCTCGCGATCATGATGTCCGGCGTGGCGACCGTGATCTTCCTGCTGGCCACCAAGGGCCGGGTGCCCAGCTACCTGGGCTGCTCGCTGTCCTTCGTGGGCGTGGCCGCGGTGATCCGGGCGCAGGGCGGCACCAGCGCGACGGTGACCGGCGCGGTGTTCGTGGTGGGCGTGGTGCTGTTCCTGGTGGGTGTGGCGGTCCAGAAGTTCGGGGCGCGCATCATCCATGCCGCGATGCCGCCGATCGTCACCGGCGCGGTGGTCATGCTGATCGGCTTCAACCTCGCCCCGGTGACCGCCTCGGTGTACTGGCCGCAGGACCAGTGGACGGCGCTGCTGGTGATGCTGTTCACCGGTCTGGCCGTGGTGTGCCTGCGCGGTTTCTGGTCGCGGGTGGCGATCTTCCTGGGGCTGCTGTTCGGCTACGGGATCTCCTGGCTGTTCGACCAGGTCTTCGGGAAGATCCACTCGGTGAACGGCGCCGGGCAGATGACCGACCACTGGCGTCTGGACCTGTCGGGCGTCGGCAAGGCGGACTGGATCGGCCTGCCGACCTTCCACGGCCCGTCCTTCCAGTGGTCGGCGATCCTGGTGGCGCTGCCCGTGGTGATCGCGCTGGTCGCGGAGAACGCCGGGCACGTCAAGGCGGTCGGCGAGATGACCGGCACGAACCTGGACGACAAGCTGGGCACCGCGATCTCCGCGGACGGCATCGGCTCCATGCTCTCCACCGCGGTCGGCGGCCCGCCGAACACCACGTACTCGGAGAACATCGGCGTCATGGCCGCCACCCGGGTCTACTCCACCGCCGCCTACTGGTGCGCGGCCGGCTTCGCGCTGCTGTTCGGCCTGTGCCCGAAGTTCGGCGCCATCGTGGCCGCGATCCCGGGCGGGGTGCTCGGCGGCATCACCGTCATCCTGTACGGCATGATCGGCCTGCTCGGCGCGCAGATCTGGACCAGGGCCCAGGTGGACCTGCGCAACCCGCTGAACCTGGTGCCGGCCGCGGCGGGCATCATCATCGGCATCGGCAACGTGACGCTGAAGTTCACCGACACCTTCAGCCTCAGCGGCATCGCGCTCGGCACGCTGGTCGTCATCACCGGCTACCACGTGCTGCGGGCGCTGGCCCCGGCGCACCTCAAGACGCAGGAGCCGCTGCTGGACGAGGGCACCTCCTCGTACGACGAGCAGACGCGACCCGGCGCGGGCGCGTAACCGGGAACAGGGAGCACGGCGCGACGGCCGGCGGAAGTGTCCGAAAAGGATCTTCCGCCGGCCGTTTCGTCTGGCCGGACGGGCCGGCCCGGTGGTCGAATCACTGCCCGTCCGCACCGGTCACTCATCCACCTTGGAGAGACGTGTCCCTTCTGAACCACCGCCTGAACCACCGCCGCAAGGCCGCCACCGCGGCCGTCGCCCTCGGCACCCTCGCGATCACCTGCGCCGGGGTGACGCCCTCCAGTGCCGCCGGCCAGGTCATCTGGACGCCGAGCACCAGCACCGGCCCGTCCTCCTTCAAGGCCGTCCAGTGCGCGGCCGGCAACTTCGGCGTCGTCAAGGACGCGACCAAGGGCAACGTGTGGCGGGCCTTCCAGGCCGCCGGGGAGGAGCGCTGCGAGACGCTCAGCCCCGACCTGAAGGAGGGCGACACCTTCTACCTGGGCTGGTCGTCCAAGGTGGACATCAAGGACACCGAGAGCCGGTACGTGTTCCAGCTGAAGTGCTCGCCGAGCACCGACACGGCCAACCACCCGATCGAGATCGACATCGTCAACGGCCGCGTCCGCCTCCAGGAGTGGGACACCGCCCACGTGGCGCACTCGCTGTGGACCGCGCAGACGGCCAACAACACCTGGCACTCCTACGCGCTGAAGATCCACCTGGGCCGCACGGACGGCACCATCGACTTCTGGTTCGACGGGGTCAAGCAGACCTTCACCACCGGCTCCGGCACCTTCAAGGGCACCACCTGGGACGGCGACCGCAACTACCTCAAGTGGGGCTCCTACCACCCCGCCACGGGCGACGCCACGAACACCTTCACCAGCCCGGTGATGGCGACGACCCTGGAGGCCGCCACCGCCGGCTCCTAGGCTTCGGCGACGCACCACGGGCCCGGACCGCCACAACGTGCGGTCCGGGCCCGCCGGTTCACCTCCGCACCGCGCGGCCGGGCCCGGGCGGCGGTAACCGGACAGCCTGCGGCGCGCCGGTCGGGTCAGGTCAGCAGTACTTGAAGGAGCTGGTCTTGTCGTTGATCCACGACGGGACGGACGGCCACCGCTCCCACCGGCCGATCTTGAACTCCGCGCCGCCGTACCAGTTGTGCTCGTAGAAACAGGTGTGGCTCCCCGAGTCGTCGACCTGGTCGCCGGTCGGCGACGTCGCCCGTAACGGCTGCCGGGAGCCTCGGGCGGGCATGGCGAAGGGGGCAGCCGGGCGGTCTTCGCCCCGGCTGCCCCCCTTCGGGCCGCCGGTCTGTGCTCAGGGCTGCATGAGCGTGGCGGCGTCGGTGTTCGCGCCGCAGAGCACCACGCACACCTTCTCGCCGCTGGCGGGCCGGTAGCTGCGGCTCGCCGTGGCGGGCCGGGTCGGCAGGTCCCGGTCGGCCGTGTGCCGGTCGGTGGCGAGCAGGCCTGCCAGGGCGGTGGCCGCACCGTGCTCCACCGCGATCCGCCGGTGGTCCCACAGTGCCTGGCGGGCGCGGACGATCCCCGTGTCCGGGACGAGGACGGAGTGGACGCCGTCCTGCCGGGCGGCACGCAGGGCCGCGGCGGAGGTGCGGCGGGCGCCGAGGGAGTCGGCGGCGATCGAGTCGACCGGGACGTCGACCGGGCGGCCGGCCTCGATCGCGGCGTTCAGCGCGCGGCAGTTCTCCGGCTCGACCGCCACGGTGCGGATGCCGTGGTGCTGGGCGGCCGTCGCGACACCGGCGAACAGGCCGCCGCCTCCGACTGCGACCACGACGGTGTCCAGGCCGGGGATCCGCTGGTGGATCTCCTCCAGCAGGGTGCCCGCCCCGGCGGCGATCAGCGGGTGGTCGTAGGCGTGCGAGGCGAGCGCGCCGGTGGCGGCGGCGAACTCCTCGCAGGCCGCGAGGGCCTCGGCGTACTCCGCGCCGACCAGACGGACCTCGGCGTCGTAGCCGCGGAGCTTGGCCACCTTCACCTGCGGTGCCGTCTCGGGGAGGAACACGGTGGCCCGCACGCCCTGCTGCCGGGCGGCCCACGCACAGGCCAGCCCGGCGTTGCCGCCCGAGGCGATGGTCACCCCGGCCTCGGACAGGGTGTTGGCGTCGCGGTGGGCCTGGATGAAGTTCTGCGCACCACGGGCCTTGAACGAGCCGGTGTGCTGCATGAACTCCATGGCCAGCCACACCTCGCACGGGATGACCTCCCGGTCATCCACCGGGTCGCGGTGGGCGGTGCGGATCGCGCCCGGGTCGACCGGGGACAGGGTGACGGGACGGATGCGTCCGGCGATGCGGTCGGTGGCGGCCTTGATGTCGCCGTACGTGAGCTGGTGCACTTCGTTGCTCCTGCGATGAGTTGGTGACGGCGGCTCCCCAGGCGGAGCCGAGGCGGGCCGGCGAGACAGCGATCGGGTCCGGGCGCATCCCGGCCCGCTGCCAGGCCGCCCGAGCGGCCTCCGCGTCACACCGGTACCGGCCGGAATCGAGTCGGCCGTCCTGGTCGCGGTAGTCGTTCAGGGCCGGGCCGAACCGGACGATCGGGGTGGCACCCGGGCGGGGTCGTAGTCGGCGGTGGGCAGCGGGTCGAGTGCCGGGGTGCGGGGCATGTCGCCTCCGTAAGGATGCATGAGCCTACCGTGACGGTACGCTGAGCCGCGTGGCCGGAGCTGATCCACGGCCGCCCGGCCGTTGTCCACCCGCAGCACCTCGCTGCCCTGCCGGCACGCGGCGGCGCCGGCATGGGTATCCCGGCACGGCCGCGCGACGGCGTGCGCGGAGGGAGACGCAGCAGGCCCGGACCGCGGGGGTGCGGTCCGGGCCTGCGCTTCAGGTGGCTGCGGTGGCCGGTCGGGTCAGGTCGGGTCAGCAGTACTTGAAGGAGCTGATCTTGTCGTTGATCCAGGAGGGGACGGAGGGCCACCGCTCCCAGGGGCCGATCTTGAACTCCGCGCCGCCGTACCAGTTGTGCTCGTAGAAGCAGATGTGGCTCCCCGTGTTGTTGATCACGGAGGACGTGATGTCCTGCATGCCCCTGTCCCCGGGGGAGGTGTGCTCCAGCTTGCCCAGGTCGCCGATGTTCTGGTCCGAGCCGATCGCCGCGAACTTGCCGGTGGGGCCCGTGTTGCCCACGTAACCGTTCTCGGACCACAGGCAGACGTAGTTGGTGGGGCAGGCTCCGGCGCCCTGCCCGACGGGGATCACGTTGGCGCTGGCGGAGCCCGCCACGGTCACGACCAGCCCGACGGCGGTGGCGGCGGCCAGGCCCAGCCTGGCCAGGTTCTTGGAGAGCTTCATGACGATCCGTTCAGGTCGAGGAAAGGGGAAGGGAGGAAGGGAGGTCAGCAGAACTTGAAGGAGCTGATCTTGTCGTTGATCCACGCCGGGATGCCGGGCCACTGCTCCCAGGGGCCGATCTTGAACTCCGCGCCGCCGTACCAGTTGTGCTCGTAGAAGCAGATGTGGCTTCCGGTGTTGTTCACGATCGAGGAGGCGGTGTCCTGCATGCCCTTGTCCCCGCCGCCGTCCCTCCCCTGGAGCTTGCCCATGTCGCCGGTGTTCTGGTTCGACGCGAAGGCGCCGAACTTCGCGCCGTTGACGGTCCCGCCCTGGATGAAGTTGCCCTCCGACCACAGGCAGACGTAGCCGCTGGGGCACGAGCCGGCCCCGTGGCCCATGTCGTAGACGTTGGTGGCGCTCGCGGAGGTGGCCCCGGTCACGAGCAGGCCGACGGCGGCGGCGGCGGCCAGGCCGAGCTTGGCCAGGTTCCTGGAGAGCTTCATGACGATCCGTTCAGGTCGAGGAAGAGGGAAGGGTGAAGGGAGAAGGGGGTCAGCAGAACCTGAAGGAGCTGATCCTGTCGTTGATCCACGACGGGACGGAGGCCCACTGCTCGCGGGGGCCGATCTTGAACTCCGCGCCGCCGTAGTTGTTGTGCTCGTAGAAGCAGATGTGGCTCCCGGTGTTGTTCACGACCGAGGAGGTCTCGTCCGTCATGCCCTTCCAGCGCCAGAGCGTGCTCTCGTACTTGAAGTTCGCCATGTCCGGGATGTTCTGGTTCGCGCCCACGGCCCCGTAGTCGACGCCGCCCTTCGGGTTCCCCGCGATGAAGTTGTTCTCGCTCCACAGGCACACCCAGTTGGCGGGGCACTTGCCGGGGCCGGTCTGGATCGAGGTGAGGACGTCGGCGCTCGCACTCGTCGTCGTGGCGGCGAGCACGCCGGCCACCGTGGCGGCACCCACCGCGAGCCGCATCGCCGTCTTCCGCAGGTTCATGAATGATCTCCTCTGCTCTCTGCATTCCTGGGGGCGCTCCGGCGCTTCGCTCGCGGAGCAACACCACCACTGTGGCGGCGAGGGCAGGGGGGAGGCATCGGTCATCCGACCACATGTGGGAGCCGGGTCGTTGACCTAGTCGATGACCTACTCGGCCGGCCGGCGGCGCCGCCATAGGTATCCCGGCACGGTCGCGCGACGGTGGGCGTGGACGGAGACGCCGCAGGCCCGGACCGCGGGGAGTGCGGTCCGGGCCTGCGCTTCGGGTACGTGCGGGTGGCGGGTCGGGTCAGGTCAGCAGTACTTGAAGGAGCTGATCTTGTCGTTGATCCACGACGGGACCGAGGGCCACTGCTCGTGGGGGCCGATCTTGAACTCCGCGCCGCCGTACCAGTTGTGCTCGTAGAAGCAGACGTGGCTCCCCGTGTTGTTCACCACGGACGACGTGATGTCCTGCATCCCGTCCCAGAAGGCGTCGTTCTTCTGCAGCTTGCCCAGGTCGCCGATGTTCTGGTCCGAGGCGATCGCCCCGATCTTGTTGGAACCGATCTTGCCGACGAAACCGTTCTCGGACCACAGGCAGACGTAGTTGGCGGGGCACGCCCCTGCGCCCTGCCCGACGCCGAGGATCGTGTTGGCGCTGGCGGAGCCGGCCACGGTCACGACCAGCCCGACGGCGGTGGCGGCGGCCAGGCCGAGCCTGGTCAGGTTCTTGGAGAGCTTCATGACGATCCGTTCAGGGTCAAGGAGAAGAGAGGGAAGGGAAGGCGGAAGGATCAGCAGAACTTGAAGGAGCTGATCTTGTCGTTGATCCACGACGGGAGGGAGGGCCAGTGCTCCCCGGGGCCGACCTTGAACTCCAGGCCGCCGTACCAGTTGTGCTCGTAGAAGCAGACGTTGCTCCTGGTGTTGTTCAGCACCGACGAGGTGATGTCCTGCATGCCCTTGTCGGTGCTGGCGACCTTCTGGAGCTTGCCCATGTCACCGGTGTTCTGGTCTGCCGCGAAGGCACCGAACTTGAGGTCGTTGTAGAACGAGCCCTGGATGAAGTTGGCCTCCGACCACAGGCAGATGTAGCCGCTGGGGCACGAGCCGGCCCCGTGGCCCATGTTGTAGACGTTGGTGGCGCTCGCGGAGGTCGCGGTGGTCACGATCAGACCGGCAGCGGCGGCGGCGACCAGGCCGAGCTTGGACAGGTTCCGGGAAAGCTTCATGACGATCACTTCCGTTCAGGTTCAGGTGGAGGGGACGGGACAGGTCAGCAGAACTTGAAGGAGCTGATCTTGTCGTTGATCCACGACGGGACCGAGGCCCACTGCTCGTGGGGGCCGATCCTGAACTCCAGGCCGCCGTAGTTGTTGTGCTCGTAGAAGCAGATGCTGCTCCCGGTGTTGTTCACGACCGAGGAGGCATCGTCCACCATTCCCTTCCAGCGATGCTCGTTCGGCAGGAACTGGATGTACGCGATGTCCGGGATGTTCTGGTTCGAACCTATGGCCCCGAAGTCGATGCCGCCCTTCGGGTTCCCCTTGATGAAGTCGTTTTCGCTCCACAGGCACACCCAGTTGGCCGGGCACTTGCCGGCGCCGGTCTGGATCGAGGTGAGAACGTCGGCGCTCGCGCTCGTCGTCGTGGCGGCGAGCACCCCGGCCACCGTGGCGGCACCCAACGCGAGCCTCGTCGTCATTCGCCGCAGGTTCATCCTGATCTCCTCTGTATCTCTGCATGCCCAGGGGGGTGCTCCGGCGCTTCGCTTGCGGAGCGACACCACTGTGGCGGCGGGGGCACTGAGGAGGCATCAGTCATCCGACTGCCTGTGCGACCGGCGACGACGACCTAAGTCGGGTCCGGGGTGAAGTCCGGTGAACGCGCCGGCCCCCGCATGCCGTGGCATGCGGGGGCCGGGGCGCCGGGTTCTAACGCGTCGGTCAGTACCGGGTGGTGACGGTGACGCCGCTGAAGGCGGTCTTGCCGTAGAGGCTGAGGTAGCGGTAGCCGCCCGTGGTGTTGGTGACGGTGATGGTCTGGGTGGTGCCGCTGTTGGTGGAGGAGGCGGTGTAGGAGGTGTTGGAGGCCCAGCTGTCGGCGTTGTAGTAGAGGTAGGCGGTGCCGGTGCCGCCGGCGGTGGAGACGGTCAGGGTGGTGGTGCCGGCCGGCATGTAGATGTACATCTGGTCCAGGCTTCCGGCCGCGGCGGCGCGGTCGGTGCGGAAGCAGTTGTAGTCCATCTTCCGGGCGTCGCTGCCGGCACAGGCGGCGGGCGCGGCCGGGGCGGTGACGGTGACGGTCTGGGTCGCGGTGGCGGTCTTGCCGTAGCTGTCGGTGACGGTCAGGGTGACGGTGTAGGTGCCGGGCGTGCGGTAGGACTTCGTCGGGGAGGCCGTCGTGGAGGTGGTGCCGTCGCCGAAGTTCCAGGCCCGGGTGGTGATGCTGCCCTTGCCGTCGGTCTCGGTGGAGCGGTCGGTCAGCTGGACGTTCAGGTCCCGCACCGCGGTGTCGAAGGCGGCCTTCGGGGTGCCCGGGGCCAGGCAGGTGTCGGTGGCGCAGGTGCCGAGCCAGTTGGTGAAGTCGGCGTCGTAGGCGGCGCCGATACCGTTGTAGTAGGCGTAGCCGCGGGCGTAGTCGCCGGTGCGGAAGAACTGGAGCATCGTCTGCACGACGCCGGGGAACCGCTCCATCATGTAGCGGTTGGCCAGGTAGCCCCAGTGGTAGGTGCGGACGACGTCGCTGTTGAGGTACGTGCTCTGGAACAGGGTGCTCAACGCGTAGGTGTGCTTGGGCGCCTGGGCGACGGCGTTGGTGTCGGTGACGCCGCGGTAGGTGTAGGAGACGTACTCGGCGAAGCCCTCGATCCACCACAGGTCGGGGACGCTGATCTGCTGGTTGAAGCCGCCCTTCATGTCGTAGCGGGCGTCCAGGACGTGGGCGTACTCGTGGTTGAGGTTCCAGATCCGGGCGGTGAAGCCGTTGTCGTTCGGGTGCCGGTACATGATCGAGACGGGCTGGTTGGCCGGGTCGGTCGGGTCGCCGGTCAGGGTGATGCCGCCGTTGTTGGTGGCGGCGCCGTACATCGCGCCGGCGTAGGTCTGATAGTCGGCCTGGCTGGCGAACACCACGAGCTGCACGGAGGACTCGTACTGGCCGGGGATGGGGCCGTTGTCGCGGACCAGGTTGTGGAAGTACGCGTCCTCGCCCTTGAGGTTGGCGCAGACGGCGGCGAGTTCGGCCGCGGTGAGGTCCTGCGCCAGGACGGTGAGGGTGGGGTTGCAGGTCTGCCGCATCGGCAGCACGGCCGTGGTGAGGCGCTGCTTCAGGTCGCAGATGCCGTAGTAGGAGCACTGGCCCCGGTCGTAGAAGTCGGCCACGTTGGCGGCGCCGACCCACAGCCGGGCGGTCGGGCCGGTCATCGACGAGGCGTCGAGCAGGCCCTTGATCAGCGGCCGGACCTTGGCCTGGAGAGCCGGGTACTCGATGAAGCGGGACAGCTCGACGCCGGCGTTGCCCTCCAGGTACCCGCGGTCGGTGCCCAGCAGGTCGAGGTGGTTGCGGGTGAAGGCGGTGAGCGTGTCGATGATGCTCGGGTCCGCGGTGACGGCGGTGCCGAAAGCGGGGTTCTCGTGGCCCCGGTCCAGCGGCATGAACGCGCTGTTGACCAGGTTGAGCAGGTCCCTGGACGTGTCGTACGAGCTGTTGTAGCCGCTCAGCACCTGCTTGTAGGTGCCGAGGTAGCGGCCCTGCACGTTGGCGCTGTCGGTGAGGATGATGACGTCGGCCGCGACCTTGGCGTGGGCGTCCGTGGCGTCCGCGAAGTGCGGGCCGGCCACGAAGGCGTCGATGCCGCGCGTCACGGCGTCGGTCAGCGAGGCGTCGAACGGCGGCACGTGCGCCGGGTCGTTGGACTGCAGGTAGTAGCCGGCACGCAGGAACAGAACCAGCTGCCAGACCCCGGTGGAGTTGTCACCCGGGTAGGTGGCGACGGCGGTGCGGAAGGCGTCCGCGACGGTGGCCATCTGGCTCTGCCGGAACATCGCGGAGGCGTCCGCGCTGCCGCCGATGTAGAAGAGCCTGGAGACGCACTCGGGCGTCGAGGCCGTGAGGAAGGAGACTAGGGCCTGGCCGGTCCGGCCGTTGAAGTCGGCCGGGTTGCAGGGGGCGGCGGCGGCCGGTGCCGCCGTCAGGGTGCGGGGCGCGGCCGTGAGCGAGGCCGTGCCGGTGGAATCCGGCCGGCTGGGCGGGCTGGCGGGCGGCAGTTGGGCGGCGGTGAGCCGACGGGTCTGGGGTGCGGCGGGGCTCTCGGAGTCCGTGGTGGTGGTGCTGCCGGTCACCGTCAGCGGGCCGCCCGCGGTCTGGTGCGGGCTCGAAGCGGCCGCGGCGGGGGCGGTCTGGGAGGGGATGGGGGCAGGGGCTGCCTGGCTCGGTCCGGCGGATATGCCGAGCAGGACGGTGCCTGCCGCGGCGACTGCGGCCAGCAGTCTGGGCATGCGTGAGAGGGGACGCATCGTCATTCCTTCGTGGGGGAAACGCACATGAATGCACCACGGAAGGGGGGAAGGTGTGGAGGCATCCGGAGTGCGTGACGCACGGTCTCACAGGAGCAGCGTGCCCATCAATGGGGTGTGACATGTCATGTGTCTCAGTTTCACGCCCACGGAGAGTCAGCGGAGCTGCGTGAACGGAGGGTGGCCCGGGAACGGTTCGTTCCCGGGCCACCCTTCACTACCAGTCGGGCTGGGTTCAGACTTCGCCGAACTCGCCGCTGCGGACGGCGGCGATGAAGGACGCCCAAGCCTCGGCGGGGAAGGCGAGGGTCGGGCCGTGGGGGTCCTTGGAGTCGCGAACCCTGCCGGGGCGCGCGTCGTCCACCTCGATGCAGTTGCCACCGTTGTTGCTGTGCGAGCTCTTGCGCCACACGGCGCCGGCCAGATCAGGTTCCAGAGCGCTCATGGCCCTTGCCTGCCCTCCCCCGCACACGCAAAACGCCCGGCCGGGAACCCCCAGCCGGGCGTCTGACTGACCTCAGACTTCGCCGAACTCGCCACTGCAGACGGCGACGACGAACGACGCCCAGGCCTTGATCGGGAAGACAAGAGCAGGCCCCTTTGGATCCTTGGAGTCACGGACCGGCATGACCCCCGGGCAGCCGTCCGCAACTTCGATACAGCCACCCTGCCCGTTGCTGTAGGTGCTCTTGCGCCACTTGGCGCCCACGGTGTGAGACATAGTCCGTTCCTTCCAGGCTTCGAATCAGGCTTCGCCGAACTCGCCGCTGCGAACGGCGCTGATGAAGGAGGCCCACGCCTCGGCGGGGAAGGCGAGGATCGGCCCGTTCGGGTCCTTGGAGTCGCGGACCCTCCCGGGGTGCGCGTCGTCCACCTCGACGCAGCCGCCCCCACCGTTGCTGTACGAGCTCTTGCGCCACACAGCGCCGGCCAGGTCACCTTCCAGAGCGCTCATGGCCCTTGCCTGCCCTCCCCCACGCACACAAAACGCCCGGCCGGGGAACCCCCAGCCGGGCTTCTGGCAGTCTGACTTCAGACCTCGCCGAACTCGCCACTACGGACGGCGGTGACGAAGGACTTCCACGCCTCGAACGGGAAGACGAGAGCCGGGCCCTCGGGGTCCTTCGAGTCACGGACAGGCGCCAGACCGGGGAAGCCGGGAGCCACCTCGACGCACGACCCGCCGTTGTTGCTGTAACTGCTCTTGAACCATGCGGCGCCGGACAGGTCTACAGGGCGAATCATGACGTTCCTCTCATGCCTTGCTTGCGGATCTTCTCCAGTGACGCAGCCTTCGACAACGCTTCCACCTGGAGCTGATGGTAGTCCCGCTCCCAGGCCAGGGCAGTATCAGCATCTCGCTCAAGGAAGCCGCGCAGCTGGCACTCCGAGTATGCCAGGAGTGATCGATCCGCCAGAGTCAGCAGCGTGACCATCATGGTGAACGGCAGCTCTTCCGCGAGCGAGAAGGGCGCCACCTGGATCGTGATGTTCGGGCGGCTCGCGAGGTCTTCAAGGTGCGCCAGCTGACGTGCCATGACCTTGGCCCCTCCCACCCTTCGCAGGAGAGCGCCTTCATCCAGGACGAAGTGCAGGCGTGGCGCCGACCGCTGGTCAAGCAGCTTCTGGCGTGTGGCGAGGAAGTCGAGTCGATCCGCAGCCTGCTCCTCGGTGATACTGCCCCGCCGAACGGCTGCGGACGCGAAGGCGCTGGCATACTCCATCGTTTGCACCAGGCCAGGAACAATGCCCAGCTCGAAGTGGGAGATGCGCTGGGCTTTCGCCTCTTGCGCCGCGTACTCGGGAAACCCTTCCAGCAACGACGACCGACTGAGACTCCAGTACGTCAGTTCCAATGCTCCACCGGCATCGACGGCCTTGTCAGCCCTTCGAACCCAGTCAAGTGTGGGATTGCGTGTCCCTCGTTCGAGGTTCGAAATCTGACTATCACTCAACTGGGTTCGCCAGCCGAGCTGGGTCTGAGTCAAGCCCGCCGCCTTGCGCAACCTGCGCAGTTGAGCACCAAACGCCTTGAGGGGCGAGGCCGACGGATCCAGCTGAGACTCACGCATCGTCAGACCTCCACTGCTGCGCGAATTCCACACGGGGAAACTGTCAAGTGGGGAAGCCTTCCGATCGTAACGGGTAAGAGGCCACCATGGCTACGCCTGGTGATCCACCGGGTGCACAGCGCAATCTTTCGCACGCAATCCCCCTTGAGGTGCTCCCCCATGCTCACTGCCCGGCGTCCCCGCATGTTCGTCGCGCGCCTCGACTCCCGCGCCGAATCCACGCCCCTGGCCCGCTACTTGCTCCGGGCGTACCTCTCCGGGCTCCCCTCCGGCGACCGCTACCGCGACACCGCCGAACTCCTCCTCGGCGAACTCTTCGCCAACGCCGTCCAGCACTCCGACGCCCCCGACGACCAGCACATCGAGATCCGCTTCACCCTCACCGGCTCCCGCCTCCGCCTCGAAGTCCACGACGCCAGCACCACCCACCCCTCCCTCCGCACCGCCGCCCCCGACGACGAGCACGGGCGCGGGCTGTTCCTCGTCAACGAACTCGCCGAACGCTGGGGCTGCGCCACCCGCCCTTGCGGCATCGGCAAGTTCGTCTGGGCCCTCGTCGCTCCCGCCACCACCGTCTGAAAGCCCGAACCCCCGTGAACCTCGCTACCCTCGCCCGTCACACCCTCTCCCGTGGCGCCACCCCCGCCGCCACCTACGCCCTCCTCACCCGCCTCGGCCACCAGCCCCTCCCCGTCGCCCGAGCCGTCTGCCTCGCCCTCGACATCCCCCACGCCGAAACCACCCGCCGCCTCGCCGACTGCCACGACGCCCTCCTCGCCGACCCCCGCCCCAACTCCGAGAACGACACCGGCGAACTCCTCGAAGCCCTCGGCGTCTTCGACATCCCCAAGCCCCTCACCCCCACCCAACACACCATTGTCGCCCTCCTCACCACCGCCATCGACGCCATCGGCGGCATCCGCCCCGGCCACCACCACGGCCTCAACCGCTGGTTCACCACCGGCAACCTCACCGCCGCCTACCTCTCCCTCACCGCCACCCACCCCCTGCCCCGCACCGGCGACCCCACCACCTACTGGACCACCCTCACCACCGCCGGCGAACTCCTCACCACCACCCCCAACCCCGACCCCCGCCTCAAATACGCCCTCACCCACTGCCGCACCCAAGCCACCCGCACCTGAACCCACACCCCGCACGAGAAGTCGAGCCCGCCGACTTCCTGTGCAGCGCAGTCGCCCATGCCTGATCGGCCGGGCCTGTCCACCATCGCCAGCATGCGAGCAGTGCTCGAGGCCTTCCTCCCGCGCGCCCCCATGGCTCCGGCGTGCGCCATAGGCCACGACGGAACGCTCGGGCTCCCAACTCCACCCGCGATGAGCCTTGTTGACGCCCGAGCGAAGAGAAAACAATCCGACGCACACCATCCGATAGACAGAAGAGGAGCACCGCATGCTGCCCAGCACAGTCTTGGAGGAGCTGGCCGAGGTGGCCGGCGAGTTGTTCGAGGGCGAGCCCGAGTACTACATCGCCCCGACCACGGACCGCTACCAGTACAAGAAGAAGAGCGGAAGCAGCGACGCCCCGCAGACCTACGACTCTTTCGAGGTCTGACATCAAGGGCGGACCGCCCTTCCAAGGGCGGTCCGCCCAACCCCGGCAACACCGTACGAGGGGAATCCATGCTCAAGCTACGCATCCTTGCGGACGACATGCGACACCCGTGGGAATGGGCCGCTGGCCGCTGGTTCAGCGGCAGTTCCTGGGTCGAGCCCTTCTGCCACCCCATGACCGCCCAGCACTTCCTGACGGACGGAAGACGTACGGCACTCATCAACGTGGCCCGCATCGCGGGGGCCGCTGAGGGTCTGAGCCGCGCGCACACTGCCGACGCCGCTCTTTACGACAAGGCCGTCAGCGCGGTACTCGACCACAACGACGACTGGGTGATGGTCGAGACACGCACGGACGGACAAGTACGAGTGCTCACCGGCACTTCCGGTACCGCACCGCTCTATCTCACCGCATGCACCGACGCCCTGTACGGTTCCTGGGACCTGCTGGAGTTGCGCCGCCACAGCGGCGACCTGGACGTCGTGGAGGTGGCACGACGGATCTCGCTGTCGGCCCGATACACGAACGCAACGTTCTGGCAGGACGTGCACCAACTCACCGAACGCGCCTGCGCCCTCTACACACCGGGCAAGTTGTCCGTGCAGTTCCCTGAGCCTGCCGAGCACTCCCGAGCCCGGAAGATCCGCGACGGAGCGAGCCCTGTCGACGCGTTCGAACAAGTGCTGAGCAGCGTCATCAGGCGGATACCGTGGAGCGCGGACAGCACCGCCGTGCAGCTGTCCGGCGGCGTCGACTCCACGAACACCGCTCTCGCCCTAAGCACCGACGAACGCGGATCCGGCCTCGTGGCCGCCGCCCTGATCCTGGACGGGGCTCGGGGAGCGCAGCAGACCCGGAGGCGTCGGAGCGTGATCGGCCACATCGATCGCGACTGGGCCGACGTCACCGTGAACGCCGTGGATCACCTGCCCTACGCTCCCGGTTCGATCTTCGCGCGCCAGGTGCCTGTGTCCCCTTACGGGGACCTCTACCTCGATGCTGTCGACACCCTCCACTCTCTACTGGAACAGCGAGGGGTTCGAACGGTATTCACGGGCATCGGCGGTGATGAACTGATGGCTTTCACCAGCGTGGAGGCCCCGCAGCGCACGACCCCCCTGTCGCAGTTGCCGACGTGGCTCGGACCGACAGCCCGCGAGGCGTTGTACGACGTGGATACGGGGATCGCGCCAGCAGCCGTCGTCCCCGAGACAGCGCTCATGGCAAAAGCCGGCGTGGCTCCTCCCCTCCTCAAACGCGGCATGTGGCCGGTCCATCCGCTCACGGCTCCGGCTCTGGTGCGGCTGTGCGAGTGGACGCCCGTGGACTGGCGCGAGGACAAGCAACTTCTCCGGGAGCTCATCGACCGCCATGGAATGGCGCCGGAGATCGCCCGCCCACCGATCCCGGAGAACTTCGGCAATATCATGGCCCTCGCTATGAGCAGGCACGGTGCCGGCCGCGTGCGACAGCTACTGGACGAGGGTTCCCCGCTGCTGGAGGCCCGGCTTCTCGACCCGGAGGCGCTGCACGCCGTCGCGGACCGGCTTGACACCGGAAGAGCCCAACGCGAGGACCGTGAAGTGGTGTTCGCCCTGCTCGCGGACTCTGCAACGACGATGCGTTGATCGCCTGAAGGACCGTCACACAGGAGACAGGAGACACCGGTGTTCCGGATGCGCGAAGCGACCGAGGCCGATGCCCGCACGATCGCCGACATGGTCCGCGAGCGGTCCCGCTGGCTGGCGGAACGCGGGCTCGGCGAGTGCGCGGCGGCGGCCGACGAGTTCGGCGCCCAGGCCGCACATCCTGACATTCCCGTGTGGGTGTTGGAACACCAGGAGCACGGTGTGGTCGGCTGCACGACGGTCATGCGGGAGAGCGCCCTTCCCCGGTGGGGCTTCACGGACGAGGAACGCGCCGAGCCCAGCCTCTTCCTCACGACCAGCTTCACGCGGCCGAACCCGTACCGCCTCGGCCGCCTGCTCGCCTGGTGGGCCCTCGACCGCGCCGCATCGGACAACGTCCGATGGGTGCGTCGCGGCACCGCCCAGGAACCGTTGTCGCGCTACTACCGACGGGAGCAGGGCTGGCAGCTGCTGCGCGTGGCCGAACTCCCCGAGGCGAAGGTCCACCTCCTCCAGCGCCGGGCCGAGCCTGTGCCGGAACTACCGGACCTCATGTCCGGAGTCGGGCTGTAGGAATCCACCGGAGTCGACAACGCCAGCTACCCCACAAACGGTCCGAGCTGACGGCCGGCCAGGCCCTGCCGCAACCGGCCGCCGAGGTGTCGGCCCTCGCCATGCAGCGAGGGCCGACACCGTCCTCCCCCCAACCCCGACCACCGCCTCACATACGCCCTCGTGCCCAGGACGATCGGCCGGCCGCGCACCCGGCGCCTCCTGGTCCTGGCGGACCGGGCCTACTCGTCCCGGGCGATCCGCGGACACCTGCGCAGGAGGCCTTCGGCAACCGGATCACTGCCGAACCGTGCGCCAGGTCCACCCCGGTGCGGTTCGGTGGGGCGCCGTCCTCGTCGTCATCGCGCAGCGCAGCATCAGCGCGGACTGCCGATCCTTGAGGTCATGCTGCTTGCCTGCCGAGAAGCCGGCGTACAACTGCCCGAAGCCGGCGGCGTACCTGCCCCTGCCGCCCTCCGGCATCCCGCCCGAGGGGCCGCGCGTTACGGGCGGGGTGAGGGGCAGGAGGTCTCGGCGCGGCCCTTGGCCGGCATGGATGCGTCGCGGTCCTTGCCCACGTTGTGGAAGAAGACCTTGCCCACCAGGATCGAGGCGTTGACCCCGGCCAGGCGGGCAGCGCTGTTGTCGGGCCCCTCGTTGGCAGGGTTGGATTCGGGCGCTTTCCGGGGCGCGACCGGAGCGACCGACAGCGCGGGCTGCGCCGGGGCTTGGTCCGGGAGGGAAGAGGGGGGTGCGGGCACTGTGTCGGCGTTGTTGGCCGGGACTGCGGCCGTCATGCGTTCCGGTGTCCAGTAGTCCGTGGCGGCCAGTGTCCGTGGCGCGGGCACCTGGGTGGAGGTGGACGTCCACGGCTTGGCTGCGGCCGGTACGGCCTGCGCGGCGGAGGCACCGGAGGTTCCCATGGTGGCCGGCGCGAGGGCGCCGATCACCGCAAGAGCGAGAGCCCTTGTTCTGTTTATGCTTCAACTCCATTGCGCAGAACGGGTGTTTGTTCCTGCACCGGCAATCTCGTTCAGGCCGGGAGTTGAGACCAGGAGGTTCTTCCGGGGCGATCGTGTTTGGCTGGAAGCGATGGCCGATTGGCGTGCGAAGGGACGCCGGGGCCAGTCCTCGACCGCGGCGCGCAGGAAGTCGGGCAGGCGACTCTGCTGGCGAAGTCGGTTGGGGTGAGTGTGGGACAGTAAGTTCCTTCCGGTTTTGGTGGGTTGGCGGTTTGCGGGGTGGGTTGTGCTGCGTCCTGGTGTTGTGTCGGGGATTCCGGTGGAGACCGTGGCGTTGGCTCGTCGGGTTCATCCGCGTGGGACGGATGAGATGCGGGTGCGGGACGCGCTGGGTCCGTTGTTCGTCGACGAGGACTTCACGGTGGGCGGGTTCGAGGAGATGTACGCGGGTCTGGGACGGCCCGGGATCTCGCCGGCCCTGCTGGTGATGGTCACGGTCCTGCAGTTCCTGCACAACCTCTCCGACCGGGACGCCGCGGTGGCGGTGGCCGACCGGATCTCCTGGAAGTACGCGCTGGGACTGGAGCTGGACTACACCGGCTTCGACGCCAGTGTGCTGTGCGAGTT
>NZ_JBICYZ010000113.1:0-21134 GCF_043201465.1 Kitasatospora sp. NPDC048298 | reverse complement strand
GCCCCCCCACGGGTTTCACCCACCCCGACCCGCTAAAGTACACCTCCGCGCAGCCGCCCTTGCACGCCGCCTACCCCTGTTAGTCCGCGGGGGGGGGGGGCCCGGCCCGGGCCCCCGCCGCCCGTGGACCAGGGGAGACAACGCTCCGCGATCGACAGATCGCCTGCCGTCATATGATTGTCATATACATCTAAGGAGTGGTGCGTGGAGTTCCGACTGCTGGGCTCGGTGGCCGTGGTGGCCGAGGACGGCCGGGAGCTTCCGGCCGGATCGGCCAAACGCCGCAGCCTGCTGGCCATGCTGCTGCTGAACCCCGGAGCACCGGTCACCGTCGAACGGCTCACCGAGGCCCTCTGGGCGGACGAGGCGCCGCCCCGGCACTCGCGCACCGTCATCCACAACCACGTCTCCGGACTGCGCGCCCTGCTCACCGCCCACGACGCCCCCGCCGCCGGCATCGAACTCGTCACCGACAACGGCGCCTACCTGCTACGGACACCCGACCACGCGGTGGACACCGTACGGTTCGAACAGCTGGTGGCCCGCGCCCGCACCCTGGACGACGACGCCGCCCTCGCCGCCGCCGCCCTGCGCGAGGCACTCGCCCTGTGGCGGGGCCCCGCCCTCACCGGCACCACCCCCGGCCTGCCACTGCAGGCCGCCGCCCAGGCCCTGGAGGACCTGCGGCTGGCCGCCGTCGAGGAACTGGCCCGCGCCCACGGCCGGCTCGGCGACCACGGCGCCGCCGCGCACCTGCTGCGCACCGAGGCCACCGCCAACCCGCTGCGCGAACCGCTGGTCGCCGAACTCATGCACGCCCTCGGCCGCGCGGGGCGCCGCTCGGAGGCCCAGGACTGGTTCCACCGCACCCGCCGCGCCCTGGCCGAGGAACTCGGCATGGACCCCGGGCCCGCACTCACCGACGCCTACGACCGGCTGCTGCGCACCGACGCCCCGCCGAGCCCGCCCGTACCGGCCCCCGACCCGGCCCCCGCCCCCGAAGCCGCCCCCGCCCCCGTCCAGGTCCCGGTCCCCGTCCTCATCCCCGTCCCCGAGCCCACGCCCGCCCCCGCGCCCTGGCCCTTCCCTCGCCGCCCGCGCGGCTTCGCCGGCCGGGAGGACGAACTGGCCGCCGTCGACCGGGCCACCGCCGCCCCCGGCGCCGTCGCCGTGCTCACCGGCGGCGCCGGCGTCGGCAAGACCGCCCTCGCCCTGTCCTGGGCGCACCACCGCCACCGCGACTTCCCCGACGGCCGGCTCTTCGTCGACCTGTGCGGCCACAGCACGCTGCCGGAACGCGACACCGCCGCCGTGCTGCGCGAACTGCTGCTCGCCCTCGGCCTGCCCGCCGAGCGGATGCCCGCCACCCCCGAGGCGATGGCCGCCCGCTACCGGGAGCTGACGGCCACCCGCCGGATGCTCATCGTCCTGGACAACGCCCGCCGCTCCGAGCAGGTCCGCCCGCTGCTGCCCGACGGCGACGACTGCGTCACCCTGGTCACCAGCCGCGACCGGCTCGGCGGCCTGGTCGCCTCCGACGCCGCCCGCCCGGTGCCGCTGGCCGAACTGTCCTCCCCGCAGGCCGTCTCCCTGCTCGCCGCCACCCTCGGCCCCGACCCGGTCGCCGCCGAGCCCGAGGCCGCCGCCCGGCTGGCCGGCCTGTGCGACGGCCTGCCGCTGGCCCTGCGGCTGGCCGCCGCCCGCCTCGCCACCGGCCCGGCCCGCACACTCGCCGCCCTCGCCGACGAACTCGCCGACGAGCAGGACCGCCTGGACCTCCTGGACGTCGAGGACACCAGCGTCGCCGCCGCCCTGGCCCTGACCGTCCAGCACCTGAGCGACCCCGCCCGCCGGACGTTCCGCCGCCTGGGCGCCCACACCGGCACCACCCTCGACAGCCGCACCGCCGCCGCCCTGGCCGGCTGCCGCCCCGAGGAGGCCGCCGACGCCCTGGCCCAACTGGCCACCGCCCACCTGATCGTCCAGATCGGCCGGGACGCCTACACCCTGCACGACCTCGTCCGCCTCTACGCCCGCAGCCTGCCCGGCGACACCGACGCCCAGGTGCTGCCCCGCCTGCTCGACCACCTGCTCAACACCCTGCTCACCGCCTGCGCCGCCGCCGAACCCGGCAGCGAGCCGTGCTGCACCCTGCCGCCCGGCACCCGCCGCCCCGCCGAGGTCCGCCCCTTCCCCGACCGGGCGAGCGCGCTCGCCTGGTACGCCGCCGAACGCGACACCCTGCGCGGGGCGGTCGAGGCGGCGGTCGCCGCCGGACTGCACGACCGGGCCTGGCGCCTGGTGCTGCTCCAGTGGCCGCTGATCGTCTGGCAGGTCCGGGACGGCTGGGTGCCGTTGCTCGAACACGGCCTGGCCGCCGCCGAGGCCGACCGCGACCCCGGCGCCCAGTCCCGCGCCCGGGCCCTGCTGGGCTGGGTGCTGCTGGAGGAGGGCCGCCCCGGGGAGGCCCTCGTCCACCTGGAACGCGCCCCCGACCTCGCCGACCGGGCCGGCGACGGCACCGCCAGGGCCGTCGCCCTGGTCAACCTCGCCGTCGCCCTCGCCCGCCACGGCGACCGGGCCGGCCGGGCCCGGGTGGGCGGCCTGCTGCTGAAGGCCCTGTCCCTGGCCGAACGGGCCGACCGCGCCGACCTGGTGGCCCTCGCCCGCCAGCACCTCGCCCACGAGTGCCTGGCCGGCGGGGCCGCCGAGGAGGCCGCCCACCACGCCGCCCGCGGCCTGGCCGTCGCCGAACCGCCCTTCCCGGTCACCCGCCGGGTGGTCCTGCAGACCCTCTACGGCCGCGCCCTGGCCGCCACCGGCCGCCCGGAACAGGCCGCCCTCCACCTCGGCGCCGCGCTGCGCGAGGCCCGCGCCCACCAGTACGGGGAGGGCGAGGCGCAGGCCGAGGCGGCCCTGCGCGCCCTGCCGACCGGCACCGCCGCCGCGGCCACCCCGGCCACGGTGGCCGCCGCCGTCGGCGCGCAGCACTGACGGGCCGACCCGCAGGGAAGGATGGACACATCGGGCCGAGCCCGGGCAGCGGGCGAAGCCGGCACACCACCCGCCCGAGGGGGCCGCGCGATGACCAAGCCGCAGGAGCCGAACGGCCGGTCCGAAACGCTGGAACTGTACCTGCTCGCCGTGGAGATGGCCGACCGGATCTCCGCCCGCCGGGGCAGCGCCAACACCTTCTTCCTGTCCGTGCAGACCGCGCTGGTCACCCTGATCGGCTTCGGCATACCGAAGCTGTCGGAGTCCCCGTGGTGGGTGGCGACGGCCGTCGCACTGGCCGGCATCACCCTCTCCGGCGCCTGGTGGATGCAACTGCGCAGCTACCGGGACCTCAACGGCGCCAAGTTCCGGGTCATCAACAGCCTGGAGGAGAAGCTGCCCGCGCGGATCTACACCGAGGAGTGGGACGTCCTTCGGAACAGCGCCGCGACCGGCCGCCGCCACCGGCACTACACCGAACTCGGCACCACCGAACGGCTCGTGCCCGTGATATTCGCCCTGGCCCACCTGATCCTGCTCACCGGCACGCTCGCCACCGGCACACTGGCCGTATGAGCCACCTCGACCCCATCGCCGACCTGATCCGCTCCTGCCTGCCCACCGAGGCCAGACCTCCCGCGGGCTCCGACGACCTCTTCCGCATCTACGCCGTGCTGCTCCAGGCCAAGGGCGAGCAGGTCACCGACGAGGACGTCCACAACGCCTGGACGGCCTGGACCCAGACCACCGACGACACCCACCGGGCCCTGGTGCCCTTCGACGACCTCGACGCCCCCACCCGCGCCCTCGACGCCCCGTACACCCTCGCCATCCGCACCGCCGCCCGCCGGCTCCACCACCCCACCGCCCCTTAGGAGTCGGGGCCTCTTCGTGGCGGTGCCTCCCCCTCGACCCGGCCGCGGCCCGGACGCCCGGCCGGGATTCACGAAACCTCCACGTGCCGCCACTGCATCGATCGGCCGAGGCGGGGTATCCGGGGCGTTCGACCGTGCCGACACGAGGAAGGACTCCGATGGTCACGACCACTGGTGAACTGACCGCCTCCGCCGCTTCGCCGACGAAGGACCCCTCCCGCACGGCCGCCCCCGCCGCGCCGGCGCTGCGCGACCTGCTGCCACCCGAGCTCGCCGCCGCCGGGGACCCGCGGGAGGTCCCGCCGGCCGACGCCCGCGAACTCACCCGGGTGCTGCTGCGCCGCCTCGCCGTCCTGGAGGAGGGCACCCGGGAGTACTCGTACGTGCGGTCCACCCTGGTGGAGATGAACCTGTCCCTGGTCCGGTTCGCGATCCGCCGCTTCAACGCCCACCGCGAGCCGCAGGAGGACCTGCTGCAGGTCGGCGCCGTCGGCCTGATCAAGGCCATCGACCGCTTCGACGCCGAACTCGGCGTCGAGTTCACCACCTTCGCCCTGCCCACCGTGCTCGGCGAGATCCGCCGGCACTTCCGCGACACCACCTGGGCCGTCCACGTGCCCCGCCGCCTCCAGGAGCTGCGGATCGTCCTGGCCAAGGCCCAGGAGCACCTGGCGCAGGAGCTGGACCGGGCCCCCACGGTGGCCGAACTCGCCGCCCACCTCCAACTCGCCGAGGACGAGGTGATCGAGGGCCTGACCGCCGCGAACGGGCACACCGCGGGCTCCCTGGACACCGGCACCGAGGACGACGACCGCCCCGGCAGCCTGGTCGAGCGCATCGGCGAGGAGGACCCGGACCTCTCCCGGGTCGAGGACCTCGTCGCGCTCAAGCCGCTGGTCGGCGCCCTGTCGGAACGCGAGCGGCTGATCCTGTCGATGCGCTTCTGCGAGGACCTGACGCAGTCGCAGATCGGCGCCCGCCTGGGGCTGTCCCAGATGCACGTCTCCCGCCTCCTCGCCCGCACCCTGCGGCGCCTGCGCGAAGGGCTGGAGGAGGACTGAGCCGGCGCACCGACCCCCCGCTTGGCCGCGGGACGCCGCCTACGTAAGGTCGGAGGGCACGGACATGGAGGGGACGACGATGATGCCATCCGACGACGACCGGCGGGACCACGCGCCGGCGGCCTCCCCGTACCGTGCCGAACTGGCGGTACGCACCCGCCCCGTGGCCTCCGGCGCGGTGGTCTGCGTCCTGGCCGGCGACCTCGACATCGAGACGCTCGCCCCCGCCGCCGACACCCTCACCGCCCTGGTCGCGCAGCGGCCCGGCGCCGTGGTGATCGACCTCGCCGAGGTCGGCTTCTGCGACTCCTCCGGCCTGAACCTCCTGCTCAAGACCCGCCTCGCGGCGGGGGAGGAGGGCGTGGACCTGCACCTGGCCGCGGTGCCGCCCACCGTCATGCGGGTCCTCGAACTGACCGGCACCCGCGCGGTGTTCTCCATCCACGCCTCCGCCGAGGAGGCCCTGGCGGCCTGAGCCGGTCCACGTTTCGCGGGACGCGGCGTCCCGGCGTGCCGCGCCGCGGCGGCCGCGTGTCCGGCGCAGGCATAATCCCGAAAGCGCCGGGAAACCGACCATGCGAACCGCCGTCGATCCGAAAGGGCGCCCTCACATGACGATGAGCCGGGGAACCCTGGACGGCGAAGCGCACCGGTGCGGCCCGGCGCTGCCGCCCGGCGGCCAGCGCAGACGGCTGCCCCTGGCCGGGCTCCCCAAGCCCGTCGCCCGGGCCCGCGCCTTCACCACCGAGGCCGTCGGCGACTGGTACGCCCCCACCGGTGCGCCCGGCGCCCACGAGGGCGTCGGCGCGGACGTCGTGCTGCTGGTCGCCGAGCTGGTGGCCAACGCCATGCTGCACGGCGGCGGCCCGCTGGAGCTGGTCCTTGACGCCACCGGGCAGCGCCTGCGGGTGGAGGTCAGCGACCGTAGCCCGGCCATGCCCGCGCTGCGCCTGCCGCACGAGCCGGCCCTGCCCGGCGGCCACGGCCTGTTCATCGTGGAACGCACCGCCGACCGCTGGGGCGCCGAGCCGCACGGCCAGGGCAAGGCGATCTGGGCCGAGTTCGACGCCCACCGGCTGGCCCGCGGCTGAAACCGCGCTCGCCCCTCAGGCGGGCCGGCCGCCGCGGTCCTTCCCGCCGTCCCCGTCCTCCCCGCCCTTCCCGTCCTCCCCGCCGTCCCCCTCCGGCTCCCCGCGCTCCTCCGGCTCCTCGGGCGGTGACGGCTCGTCGTGGAAGAACACGTCGACCCGCTGCTCGGGCCGGCGCTCCTCCTGCCGGGCGACCGAGGACAGCACCGCCACGTCGGCCTCCGTCAGCGGCGGCTGCAACAGGCTGCGCGGCCACAGCCGCCGCACCAGCACCACGTTGACCTCGGCCGCGTACACGGTGACCTGCGCGGCCAGGTAGAGCCAGAACAGCAGCCCGATCACCGTCGCGAAGAACCCGTAGACCTGGCTCGCGTGCCGCAGCTCGTGGGCGACCAGCAGCGAGCCGGTCGCCTGCAGGACGGTGAACAGCGGTCCGGCGAGCGCGCAACCCGGCCACAGCGACCGCAGCGGCACCTCGTGCGGGGTGAGCACCCGGAAGCAGGCCAGGCACAGCGCGGCGTTCACCAGCGCCGAGACGACCAGCCCCTCGACCCGGGCGGCCGGCCCGGCCAGCGTGCCGCCGACCAGCGAGGCGGCGGCCGTGCCCAGCACCAGCCCGCTGCCCAGGACCGCGAACAGCAGCATGCTGCGCGCCAGCCGCGGCCAGTAGCCGGGCCGCTTCACCCCCGGCACGTTCCAGACCTCGGCCATGGCGTGCTGCAGCACCTGCGCGATGCCCAGCGCGCCGTACAGCAGTCCGAGCGCGCCGATCAGCAGCGCCAGGCCGCTGCCCTGCAGCGAGTGGACGTTGCGGCGCAGCTGGTCGCCGATGATCGGGAAGTCGGCGAGCGCGGAGTCCAGCACCGCGTGCTGCGCCCCGGGGTGGCCGTGCAGGACGAAGCCGAGGGCGGTGCTGAGCAGGAGCAGCAGCGGGATCAGGGCGACGAAGCCGTAGTAGGTGATCAGGGCGGACAGCAGCCCGCCCCGGTCGTCCCCGTACTTGCGCACGACGCCGATCACCAGGCCGGGGGCCCGGTGGCGCTGCTGGAAGCGGTCCACGGCCCGCAGGCCCCGCTCGATGGGGTTCACGCCGCGCGTCTGCCCGTGTCCGCGCGGCCCGACACCCCGGCTGTGGCACACGGGTGACGGGGGAGTGCGCGGGGCGCCGGGACGGGCCGTGCCGGGCCGCCCGGTGGGGCTCCTGACGGCCGGTCCGGGCTGGTTGACGGATCAACTGATTGATCAACTGTCGTCAAGTTGTCTGTACAGCTCGGAGTCGATTGCCGGTCATCGACCCGTCATCGGACACCACGGCTGCGTCCACCTCGGTCTCGTACACATAACGGGTCCGGTCCGAACCGCGCGGCCGGCCCCCGTACCGGAGCCCCCGTTCCGAAGACCCGCGGTCCGTCAGCAAGGAGCCCCACCCCCATGAGTCCGAAGCCCGAACTGTCGCGCCGCAGCATCCTCGGCGGCGCGGCGGCGGCCGCGGTGCTGTCCGCCCTCCCGATCAGCGTCCAGCAGGCGCTCGCCGCACCGGCCCGGCCCGGACGGCTGGCGGACATCCAGCACGTCGTGGTGTTCATGCAGGAGAACCGCGCCTTCGACCACTACTTCGGCACCCTCGCGGGCGTCCGCGGCTTCGGCGACCGCACCGCCGTGCGCGGCGTCGACGGCCGCTCGGTCTTCCACCAGCCCGACCCCGGCCGCAAGGAGGGCTACCTGCTGCCCTTCGCGATGAACGCCGCCCACACCAACGCCTACCAGCAGGGCGCCCCGTCCTTCGGCTACGGCGACTCCATGAACGCCTGGAACGACGGCCGCGCCGACGGCTCCGTCACCCGCCGCTCCTCCGGCTGGCTCGGCCAGGGCTACTACGAGTCCGCCGACATGCCCTTCTACCACGCCCTCGCCTCGGTGTTCACGGTCTGCGACGCCTACTACGCCTCCGTGCAGTGCAACACCAACACCAACCGCGACCACCTGATGACCGGCACCAGCGGCGGCACCGTCCGCGACACCCCGGTGACCGACAACACCGAGATTCCCGGCGGGTACGAGTGGACCACCTACGCCGAGCGCCTGGAACAGGCCGGCGTCAGCTGGAAGACCTACCAGGCCATCGACAACTTCGACGACAACGCCCTCGCCTGGTTCGCCCCCTTCGTCAAGGCCAAGCCCGGTGAGCCGCTCTACGAGCGCGGCATGCGCGCCGTCGGCGACCCCGCCAAGAAGAACGACCCGTTCGCCATGGGCGACGCCCTCGTCGAGGCCTTCACCGCCGACGTCCAGGCCGACCGCCTCCCGCAGGTCTCCTGGATCGTCGCCCCCGCCGCCCTGTCCGAGCACGCCAACTACGCCCCGCCGAACGGCGAGCACCTCACCTCCCGGCTGCTGTCCGCGCTCGCCGCCAAGCCCGAGGTGTTCCAGAAGACCGTCTTCATCCTCAACTACGACGAGCACGGCGGCTTCTTCGACCACCAGCTGCCGCCCGTCCCGCCGCTGGCCGACGGCCGCGGCAAGTCCAACGTCCCCGTCGACGGCGAGGTCGTCGTCCGCGTCTCCAAGGGCTCCTCCACCTACCACCGGGTCGTCGGCCAGGACGGCAGGTACCGGGTCAAGGCCGCCGACGGCACCCTCACCTGGTCCGACACCCTCCCCGCCGGCGAGACCCTCGTCTCCGGCCCCTACCCGATGGGCCTGGGCGTGCGCGTGCCCATGGTCGTCGTCTCACCCTGGACCCGCGGCGGCGTCGTCGACTCCACCGTCTACGACCACACCTCCGTGCTGCGCTTCCTCGAACAGCGCTTCGGCGTCCAGGAACCCAACATCAGCGCCTGGCGGCGCGCCGTCTGCGGCGACCTCACCGGCATCTTCGACTTCTCCGGCCGCAACCCCGCCTGGCCGCAACTGCCCGACACCAGCGGCAACCGCCAGAAGGTCACCGACACCGGCAAACTCCCCGCCCCCACCGTGCCCAGCCCGCAGACCTTCCCCCGCCAGGAACGCGGCACCCGCTCCTCCCGCCCCGCCCCCTACAACCTGCTCGTCAAGCCCCGCCTCAAGGGCGACGAACTGACCCTCGACTTCGTCAACCAGGGCCGCCAGGGCGCCGTCTTCGCCGTCTACCCCGCCCCCGGCGAAGCCCCCAAGCACTACACCGTCGCCGCCAGGAGCCGGCTGTCCGACGTCTGGAAGGTCGGCCCCGCCGGCTACGACCTGCGCGTCCACGGCCCCAACGGCGCCCTGTGGCACCTGCGCGGCGACACCGCCTCCGCCTACGAGATCTCCCTGTCCGAGGAGAGCGACGGCAAGGTGCTCGAAGTCGACGTCATCAACCGCTCGCGCACCGCCCAGACCTTCCTCGTCGGCGACCTCGCCTACGGCGACGGCCTGCGCGAGGTCCGCGTCGCGGCCGGCGACGACCGCACCGTCAACCTCAAGGTCGGCCCCGAAGGCTGGTACGACGTCGCCGTCGGCGTCCAGGGCGACCTCGGCTTCCGCCGCCGCATCGCCGGCCGCTTCCCCTGGGACGACCGCACCGTCACCGACCCCGCCCTCGGCCTGACCGACCCGTTCACCGTCGACCTCGCCCTCGGCGCCGCCTCCACCACCATCGACGAACCCGTCCTGCTGCCCGGACGCCCCGCCACGATCACCGCCACCCTCACCGCCACCACCGCCCTCACCCGCCTGGAAGCCCAGCCGCTGCTCCCGCCCGGCTGGAGCGCCACCCCCGTCACCGCCGCACCCGACAAGCTCGCCGCCGGCGCCACCGCCACCGCCGTCTGGCAGGTCACCCCGCCCGCCCAGCTGCCCGCCACCGCCACCCACCGCCTGCTGGTCACCGCCCGCGCCCAGGCCGACGGCCGCCACGCCGTCGCCGACGGCGAACTCGCCGCCCGCCCCGCCCCGGTGATGACCGGCCACCTCCTCGACGAGGACTTCGAATCCCTCGCCGACACCCTCAAGCCCGAATCCGGCCTGCTCGGCTGGACCGCCCAGGCCCCCAAGGGCTGGACGGTCGTCAACGCCCCCGCCATGCCCCAGGGCACCGCCCGCCTCCAGGGCTGGACCTTCCACACCAAGCGCGAATGGGCCGCCCTCGGCGCCCAGGACCGCGGCAACTTCACCCGCGCCCTCGGCGTCGTCGCCGTCGCCGACCCCGACGACTGGGACGACACCGGCTCCCCCTCCCGCAAGGGCGTCTTCGACTCCACCCTCGCCTCGCCCGCCGTCACCATCCCGGCCGGCACCGACACCCTCCACCTCGCCTTCGACTCCCACTACCGCCAGGAAGCCCCGCAGAAGGCCTCCGTCACCGCCGTCTTCGACAACGGCACCGAGACCCGCCTGCTCGCCTACAGCTCCGATGCCACCGGCAACGACAACGCCGGCAAGGACGCCCAGAACACCCGCATCACCCGCAGCTTCGCCGTCCCCGCCGGAGCCCGCACGGTCACCCTCAAGTTCCGCATGTACGACGCCGGCAACAACTGGTACTGGGCCGTCGACCACATCCGCCTCGACACCCGCCCCATCACCGGCTGACACCCCCAGCCCCGTCCGGGCCCGTCCGAGCCTCCGCGCCCGGGCGGGCCCGGCCCCCTCCCGCAGCAGGTACAACTACTGCCACGACCACCAGGGGAGGACACCGAGAATGACCGACACGACGACACCCGCCGGCCGGACCACCCGACTCCACGACCACTACCCCAGCCTCGACGAACTCACCGCCACCGCCCACCGGTTGGCCGCCCAGTGGCCCGACCTGTGCCGGGTGCGCACCATCGGCACCTCCCGCGCCGGACGCCCCCTCACCCTCCTCACCGTCGGCCGCGACGCCCCCCACAACCTCCTCGTCGTCGCCGGCGCCCACGCCGACGAGTTCGCCTCCCGCGCCGCCGTCACCGACCTCGCCCACCACGCCCTCACCACCCGACGCCCCGACCTCGCCTGGCACTTCCTGCTCTGCCTCGACCCCGACGGCGCCCACCTCGCCGACGGCAGCCGCACCGCCCGCACCCTGCCCGCCTACTTCGCCCACTACTACCGCCCCGCCGCCGAGGACCAGCCCGAATGGGCCCCCGCCATCGGCTCCGACCTCCCCGAGAGCCGCGCCCTCCTCGACCTCATCGACGAACTGCGCCCCACCCTCCAGTTCTCCCTCCACAGCACCGACGTCGGCGGCACCTTCCTCCAGGCCACCATCGACCCCGCCCCCCTCGCCCACCCCTTCGCCCGCTCCGCCGCCCACCACGGCATCCCCGTCGAGACCGGCAACTTCGACACCTTCCACCTGCACGAATCAGGCCCCGGCGTCTACCTGATGACCCCCCACCACATCGACCACCAGGAGACCGCCACCGGCATGCTCACCCCCCACCAGGACACCGGCGGCGGCCAGGCCGGCACCTGGTTCGCCCCCCAGCGCCACGGCGGCCAGACCGTCCTCGTCGAAGTCCCCGCCTTCACCAGCGCCCACCTCGGCGACCCCCGCCCCGCCGACGCCGTCCGCCGGCACCTGCGCACCCACGCCGACCGCCTGCGCCACCGCGGCACACTCCTCACCGCACTCCTCGACGCCGCCACGCCGTACCTGCGACACCCCGACACCCCGCTGCTGCGCGCCGCCCGCACCCCGCTCACCGCCCTGCACCAACTCGCCGACCAATGGGACCCCGACGTCCACGGACACGACCTGATGCGCACCCCGCTCACCCGCGCCCGCCTCGCCGGCATCGACCTCTGGGCCCACCGCATCCCCGTGCGCGCCGCCGCCCTGCTGCGCCGCGCCGTCCGGCCGGCCGGCGCCCCCGCCGCCCGCGAGGCCGCCCGCCTCGACCACCTCCTACGGGACTGGTGCGCCCAGTACCAGCAGCGCTTCCAGCCCGTCTGGCTGCCCGTCGCCCGCCAGGCCGCCCACCAGGCCGACACCGTCCGCGCCGCCGTCGCCCTGCGCCACCCGGAGTACTAGGAGCTGCCGCCGCCGGGGCAGGGCCCGGTGCCGGGCGGGCTCTTGGCCCGGTGGCGCCACGGCTGCGGCGGTCCCTCGGTCCGGTGGTCCCGGGGCCCGGCGGCCCACGGCCCCAAGACACCGGCGGCCCCGGCCGGTGGGCCGGGGCCGCCAGGACCGGTCGGTGCGTCAGCCGAGCTGCCGCAGGGCGGTGGTGGCGAAGGCGTGGTCCTGCTCGGGGGCGCCGCCGCCGACGCCGAGGGCGCCGACCAGCCGGCCGTCGCGGTGGACGGGGATGCCGCCGGCGATGAACAGCAGCGGGCGGTCCAGCGCGGTGGGCAGGGAGTGGAACGGCCCGTCGGGCTTGACCAGGTCGACCAGGTCGGCGGTCGGGGCGTTCAGCTGGAGGGCGGTGTACGCCTTGCGGGTGCTGGTCTCGCCGGAGATCAGCACGGCGCGGTCGTCGCGGCGGAAGGCGAGCAGGTGGCCGCCCGCGTCCAGGACGGTGACGCTGACCGGCACGCCCGCGGCCTCGGCGGCGGTGCGGGCGGCGACGAGGAGGGTCTCGGCGTCGGCGGTGGTCAGCGGGGCGACGGCGGTGGCGGTGCTCATGGTGGTTCTCCGGTGGGGGTTCTCAGTGGTGGGCGGGGACGGGTGCGGGCGCGGCGGCCGTGGCCGGCCGGCCGGAGGTGCGGCGCTCCAGGGCGGCGGACCACAGGGCCAGCAGCAGGGCGGCCGCGGCGAGGGCGGCGCCGACCCAGTTCGGCGCGGTGTAGCCGAGGCCGGCGGAGATGACGGCCCCGCCGAGCCAGGCGGCCAGCGCGTTGCCGAGGTTGAAGGCGCCGATGTTGACGGCGGAGGCCAGGGTGGGGGCGCCGTGGGCCTGGTCCAGGACCCGCTTCTGGAGCGGGGGGACGGTGGCGAAGCCGAGGGCGCCGACGAGCAGGACGGTGACGGCGGCGAGCGCCTTGCTGTGGGCGGTGAGGGTGAACAGCGCCAGCACCGCGGCGAGTCCGCCGAGGGTGGTGTAGAGCATCGGCATCAGCTTGCGGTCGGCGTAGCGGCCGCCCAGCAGGTTGCCGAGGAACATGCCGACGCCGAACAGCACCAGCAGCCAGGTGACGGAGCCGTCGGAGTAGCCGGCGACGTTGGTCATCATCGGGGCGATGTAGGTGATCGCGGCGAAGACCCCGCCGAAGCCGAGCACCGTCATCGCCATCGCGAGCAGCACCTGGGGGTTGCGGAAGGCGGTCAACTCCCGGCGCAGGTGGGCGCCTTCGGGGCGGGGCAGGGTGGGCACCAGCCGGGCGATGCCGAGCAGGCCGACCACGCCGAGCGCGGCGACGACGCCGAAGGTGGTGCGCCAGCCGACGGCCTGGCCGATGTAGGTGCCCAGCGGCACGCCGACGATGTTGGCGACGGTCAGCCCGGTGAACATGGTGGCGATGGCGCCGGCCTTCTTCTGCGGGGCGACGAGGTCGGCGGCGACGACGGAGCCGATGCCGAAGAAGGCGCCGTGGGCGAGCGAGGTCACGATGCGCCCGGCCAGCATCACGGGGAAGGACGGGGCGAACGCGGAGAGCAGGTTCCCGGCCGTGAACAGGCCCATCAGCAGCATGAGCATGGTCTTGCGGCCGATCCGGGTGCCGAGGGCGGTCATCAGCGGCGCGCCGAGGACCACGCCGAGGGCGTAGCCGGTGACCAGCAGGCCCGCGTCGGGGATGGAGACGCCGTAGTCGCCGGCGATCTCGGGCAGCAGGCCCATGATCACGAACTCCGTCGTCCCGATCCCGAACGCGCCGATGGCCAGGGCGATGAGAGCGAGAGGCATGGGCCCAACCCTTCTGTGGTTGCTTGAGCGAGCGCCTTGCATGCCTCGACAATAGTTGCATACGCGCGATAAGTGCAAGCGCGGACAGTGGGCATGCGCCATGAGGCCGAAGGGGGGCGGAGGTGTGACTTCAGTAGCTGTTGCTCAATCGATCTTGGTGATCGTGCGTTCGAGCCCGCCGGCCCAGTGGGGTGGTCCTCTGATCGGATGGGCATGAAAGTGGGGCCTCCCGCACAGCTCGGGTGTCAGGACACCGTGGGGCCTTGCCCTCCCGCCTCCGGTGTCGCCGGTAACGGATAGCCTCGGCGGGAGCGGGCGGTTGACGGGAGTGGACGTGGACATCGAGGAGATGCTGGAGCGGCTCGGCGCGGTGATCGGGCCGCCGCCTGCGGGCGGAGTGGTCCCGGTCCCGTGGGAACTCGGGCGCGAGGAGCTCGGTTTCCAGCTGCCCGCGGACTACCGGGCGTTCGCCGACCGGTACGGGATGGTCAGCATCAGCGACGAGCTGCACATCTGCACACCATCGACAGCGCTCGGTCCCTACGTCGGGGGACCGGTTGGCTTCGAGGGATTCCTCTACTTCACGACGGAACCCTACGGATACTGCGCCATGCTGGCCCAGGCCTACGAGGGCGGGGATCACGACGAGTGCCCGTATCCGCTGTTCCCGGCCGAGGGCGGACTGCTGAAGTGGGGCAACAACTACAACTCCGACCACTTCTTCTGGCTGATGCGGGGCCCGGACCCGGACCAGTGGCCGATCGCCGCCAAGTTCGACTCGATGCTGGAGTGGGACCTGTTCGAGGGCGGCTTCCTGGAGTTCCTGCTGGCCGCAGTGACGGAGCAGTATCCGTACCACGGGGACGTCGTTCCCGGCGGGATGAAGCAGGTCGGGGACGGCCGTTCCTATCGCCCTCGGGGTGACTGGTCGAAGATTCGGAAGTGAGCCCGCGAACATGGCCAACGGCCGGGTCGGGGTGGCTCCGGCTTGGCGACCTGGCCAGCCGTTGTCGTGCTGATCGCGGTGGACATGGGTTCGATTGCGGTAGCTCGGTCGGGCGGTTTTGTCGGGCGCTGTGCATGAAGGCAGGGCCCCTGGTGCGGCTCGGGTCTGTCGAAGACCGTGAACACGCCAGGAGGCCCTGTTGCCGCAGTTGTACGCACTCGCGCCTGCCGATTCCAACTCGGCTGCACGATCGTGTGATTGCCTCTCGCACCGGTTCGGGAACGCCGGTGACCGGCCGCACAGGCGGCCGAGGTACCCGTCCGACATGAGCGACGCGGGATGGGCGGTCGTCCGCGACGCGATGCCGATTCCGGGGTGGCTGGAGGGACACGGTGGGGGCCGGAAGGCTATTGCCACCGGCAGATGGTCGACGCGGTGCGCTACCTGGTCGCGGGCGGCATCGCCTGGAGGGCGGTGCCAGCGGACTTTCCCGCGTGGGACCGCGTCTACGCCTTCTTCAGGCGCTGGCGCGACACGGGCCTGGTCGCCGAGTTCCACGACCGGCTGCGCGACCGGGTCCGTCAGGCCGCGGGCCGTGATCAGGAGCCGACCGCCGGGATCATCGACTCCCAGTCGATGAAGGGGGCAGCGTCCGTGCCGGCGACGAGCCGGGGCTTCGATGGCGGGAAGAAGGTGAACGGGCGCAAGAGGCACATCGTCGTGGACACCCTCGGGCTGCTGCTGGCCGTGATGTCACCGCAGCCTGTGTCACCGACCGCGAGGCCGGCCGGACACTGCTGGAGCGACTACGGATGCGGCACTGGCGCATCACGCTGGTGTGGGCCGACGGCGGATACACCGGGCGCCTGGTCGACCTCGCCCGCGACGTGCTGCGGATCGCTCTGACCGTGGTCAAACGGACTGACGACACCTCGGGCTTCGTGGTATTGCCGAAAAGGTGGCTGGTGGAAAGGACGTTCGCGTGGCTGATGCGATCACGCCGCCTGGCCCGCGACTACGAGACCCGCACCGACACCTCCGAGGCGATGATCCGGTGGTCGATGAGCATGGTCATGAGCCGCCGACACCGGCGACCATACTGAACATTCCCGGACGATTCTCGGCCAGCCAGCCCCGCGCGGCCAAGCGCTTCACCTTCGACCGCACCCCCTCGACCTTCGCCGCGACCACCTCCAAACCCAAGGCCGCCGCGAGCTGCCGACAGTCCATCACCTCCCCGCCCCGATCGGCCATGACCTCCACGAGCCGCTGGTAGTCAGGCGCCAGCGAGCTCGGATCGAGGCCTTCCCTCCAGACGGGCACCACCGATCCGGGCACCATCGAGGCGACACGCGCCGGCCCGACGCCGGTCACCACGACCGACGGCACCTCCTCGCTCGTGCGAGGTTCCGCCAAGACTTCGGCCACCATCTGACGGGCGATCACGAATCGCTCCCACACAGCCTCCGCTTCCCGCAGTTCGGCATGCAAGACCTCCACCCGCTGCCGAGCAGCACGCTCGCGCTCCTCCAACAGCCCCATCACCGACGGCATCCGGCACCTCCACCGCAGAGACGACACGACACCCTGTCTCTGCCACCGAGACGCCTGCACCATGCCTGACCAGCAGAAACGCACCCATCGCTCTCGGAAAGACAACGCCTTCTCAACGGATAGTTTGCGATTCCGACCTCATTGACCTGGGTTGCGACTTGTAGTTTGCGAGCCGTTGCGAGTGTTACTTTGCGAGAAGTTGTTCGGCGACGGTGGCTCTCTGTGACTGCGATCCAGCGGCGCGGGGTGCGCCATGACTCAGACAATGGGACGGCAGCCGCGGAGCTTGACCGTGCCGAGGTCGTGCCCGACTCGCTTTGTCCACCAGCGCAGGCGCGCGGTACTCACCTCCGCCGAAGCGCTGACCGCGACTCGAACAGGACCGACTGCCCTCGGCCAGCGGAGGATTGCAGCGAATTCCCACGTCCCCTCGAGCCCAGGGGCTTGCGGACCGGGTCGGCGCAGAATCCAGTCCGCGCCTCTCTCCGCCCAATACCCGACGGTCACAGCGGCAGCGTGCTCAAGAACAACTGTCCGACCAATGCGTCCTCCTCCGATCTGGAGTGGGCCCAGAGTCAGGCTAGGACTGAAGGAGAGTTCCTGGGTAGTCTGCGCGGTGACCTCCTCGCGAACCGGGAAGATGCTGTGGACAAAGGGCGGGCTGTCGACCTCGAGAGCGAGGCGGATCTCCTCGACTATCGCGCCGCCCGGAGGGCGCAACGAGAAGGGCAGGCGGATCAGCCGGAACTGCTCTCCTCGGGCCAGTCGGTCGCGCATAACCGGATCGACGGCCGGATGATGTTCCAGAGTCTCGAAACTCAAGCAGTCGAGAAAACGCCGGGGCAGGTGAACGACCGGGGCGAGGGCGCCCGGTTGCGGCCGTTCAATAGGGTTTCCGCGAAGGTCGGTCGCCTCGAGTGGTTCCAGCGGCAACTCGACCATATCGTGCGTCCACGATTCGAACAAAATGGATTCACTCATGAGCCGGATCAGCCCCCCAGTAGATGAACGGAGCCCAATAGTAAGGGTGTGGATATTGAGTTCGATGCTCCAGCATTGAGTCCCGCAGCGCGGTCGCCATGCCTCGTTCGCCCGAACGCCGGTACGCTTGCTCCATCAAGGTGCGGGTGGATGCGGAGTCGACGGCCCACTGACTCGCGATGACAGTGCTCGCGCCAGCGATGAGGAAGGCGCGGACCAAGCCCTCGCTCTCGTCGACCGGGCTCACGGAGATCCGGTTCGTTTCGCAGCCGCTCAGTACGACGGTCGTCCCGTTCAAGCGGATTCTTTCGATGACGTCCCGTGCTGTGAGCACTCCGTCGAACAGGTGTATCCCGGATTCCAGCGGGTCGTCGGCGTCGAACCAGCCGTGTGCAGCAAGGTGGAGGATCCGCGCGCCGGGGGCGACGTCGATGACTCGTTCGCACGTGGCATCGCCGTCCAGATGCGCTCCCGTGCCGAGCGTGGCGGCAATCGTCGTCGCCTCAGCTGAGAAGTGGGGGTCACTTCCACGGGAGAACGCGAACACGGACGAGGCGGTTCCAGCCGCACTTCGTGCCAGCCGCTGTTGCCTTCGCATGGGGCCGGCGAATGTCAATCCCGGCAGATGGCGGACAACACCGATATCGGTAAGAGTGCGGCCCCCAGCCGCTGCCAGCGGAAGAGCATGGAGAGGCAGCTCGTGAAGCAATCCGTGTGGCAAGAGCACGAGCTCCCGCGCGTGAGCGAGATGGTCGGCCCATGCCGGGGGCACAAGCGCGTCCATCAACCCCGACCAGCTTGCCGCGAGACTCTGCTCTGGCGATGCCGGTTTGAGCCACAAGTCCGCCGCGGCCAACTCAACGTAGGATGCGAGTCTGTTCCAGCCGATGGCCGCGTCGGCGGCGAGGATCTCGCTTGTCCCGCTACGCAGCAGGAAGCTGATGCACCTCTCCGGCGTGGTGTACCAGGCCAGGACGACCGTGCCAGAGCCGAGGCCGTTGGTGAACTCATTGAGGTCGGAGGGCGTGAGTGCGGCCCCTCCCCGGATCCGCGCCAGCTCGGGGAAGTCTACGGCGAGTTCATCGAGGACTCTGCCCAGATCTGCCTGGGCCCTGGACAGAGCCCAGTTGAACTCCGCAGACTCACCGCCCGCCTCCGAGATCCCCCTCGCGTCGAGTTCTTCGGCCGCGTAGAGCACTTTGAGCCGGCTTCTCGCCTCCGCCTCCCGCCGGGCAAGATCATCGGGGACATAGTCGGGCAGCGGGCAGCGGCTACCGACCTCAGTCAAGAACCGCCTACCGCGCCCGCGATCTGCCGTCAGAAGAGCCGCCCCGTAATGATGGTGGCCATATTCGATCAGAACCGCCTCCGCGAACGGCCACCAGAACTCCTCGTCGACCCGGAGCAACCGCAGGTCCTCGTCAGTCAACTCCATCATGCGCCGGCATGCCTGGAGGAGCATGGCTTCCCTGTCTTTCCGGACCACCTCTGTCCAAGTGTCGGCGTGCGCGGTGCGCAGCCTGTTGAGCGCATTGTAGAGACGTACTGAGGCCTGTCGGGTGCGGTAGGGCATGGCTTTCGAGCGGGTCTGCTCCAGGACTTTCATGAAGTACCGGGCAGCCTCTTGAAGGTCTTCCGGATCGCCCTCCACGTCATACAGGCTGCGGTGCCCCTCGCCGAGGCTGATCAGGCACGAGTAGTACGAATCTGTATCTCCGGGCGACAGGACCTCCAGCGCCTCACGGAGGACCCCCTGGGCTTTCCGCATGGACCTGCTGTCCGTCGCCCGTATCAGGATTTGCTGCCCGAGCCGGAGGCTGAACCTGCCGAATATAGGAAGGTCTCCGCGCAGCTTGGCGTTCCTCCGAGCGATATCGAAACCTACGAGATCCTCCGGGATGCCGGCGTCCGGAACCGGTTGTTCGAAGGGTCCACCCGAGACGCGATTCTTGGTGTCCATTCCACGCGATTCGCCCAGTACCTCACCGAACGCAGCCTCGATACCCACGGCCGCGCAGCGGCGCAACAGCCGTGCATGGCGCTCGATGTCGGCTCTTTGAAAAGGGAGAACGCGCTGCGTCATGTCATCTATGTAGCGCAAGGTCGCGTCCGACAGATATGCTTCACCATGGTGCTTGATCAAGCCCCGGGTCTCGGACCACGTGCCGACCTCAACCAGCCGCTGGACGAGTTCGCCCGGCGCGGACTCCGGCAGCCGGGCGAATGCCGTGTCGAGGCCGTCCCTCTGTACGGCTGCGGTGAGCTCACCTAGTGTCTGGGCTGCAGCCCGGGACTCCTCGATGCCTTCTATGTCGCGGAATACGGGCACCCCCTGCGCGAAGACCTCTTCGAACAGCTCTCGATGAAGGCTGAAGAATCGCTTCCGCTTAATCCAGCTGTCCAGCGTGGCGAAGGCGGCGACAGCTCGGATGAAGGCTGTCATCGTTTCCCGCGCCTGCTCACTCTCGGCGATTGCCAATTGCGCGCCAACCTGTTGCACCCGAGTAAGAAATTGGCGAGTAACAGTGCACTTGGCCATCCGGTACCTGTCGGTCGTCTGCAGGTACTCGCGCTCCACTGCCACCACGGCGTGAAAGAGGACCTCGGGCGTGGCCCGGTTCAAGTCATCAACCCGCTCGCTAAACGATGAGGCATTGAGCAGGTGCATGCCGAGGATGTGCCCTGCCAGATCCGGTCTCGCTTTCGCATTCGCGATAGCGCGGCGAAGGCGCTCAACCTGTCCTTGCCCCTGGTCCGCGAGTCCTGCGGCTCGATACAACGCGAGTGCCTGCTCTGCATACTCCAGCGCAACGTAGAAGTCGGCATCCTCTGAGTATGCGTTGGCCAGGAGGGCCAGCGACGTGGCCTGGCCCACCATGTCCCCACCCGCGCCTCGTAACTCGGCTGCGCGTTTCAGAGTGTCGATCCCGCGATCTCTTTGGCCGGTTTCCAGGAGCAACTTCGCGGCGTTGCTCAGGATGCTCCCGCGCAGAGCCAGATCACTATCGCTGGTCGCCGAGTACGCCGCCTCGTAGGTTTCATCGGCCTCTTGATGCCGGCCAAGCGCGCGAAGCAGATTGGCCTTGTTCGTGAGAAGCATTGCAGCCATGTGGCCCGACGGCACTATGGGCAGGATACTGTCGTATGCCTCCATCGCCTCCTCAGTACGGCCAAGAGAATCGAGAATAGCCCCCTTGTTTATCACCAGCGTGCATCGAGCATTCAGGTCGATATGGTCGGACATATAAGCTTCGGCTCGGGCTATTCGATCGATCGCGTCAGACCAACGCTTGGCCCGGTTTAACACGTGGCTCTGGTTCAGGTAGAGCTGGAAGTAGAAGAACGGATCGGCTCCGGTCGGCGGATCAGGCATCGTGTCTATCTCAGCCAGAGCCGCCCCGTAGCCACCTGTGTGACTCAGGGCCCCGGGAAGCACGGATGCCGCAACGACCCATGCTTCTGGGCTATATGCGCTATTAATGACGTGACGGGACCAGAACACCACTTCCTGCCACGCAGCAAGGTCGATCGCATACCTGAGGAAGCTGTAAGCCTCCGGAGGGGACACCGTCATCCGCGAAACCCGAACAAGATAAACCGCTTCGCGAAGCGCTTCTAGTGCCGGGCCGTTCGTCCCGTCCGCGATCTGCTGGCCCAGCTGGTCAAGCACGTTCCCCACCGACGGTTCCGTCATACACCAAGGATGCCACGTTTTCTGACATTGCGTCACCTAGTACCAACGCCGTTCAGTTTGGGCTTGCCGGAGAACAAGTCGTTGCTTCCGGCTTGGTAGCTCGTTGCTGTGGTATGGGGAGACCGGAGGGGATCGAGGCGGCCCTGGCCGCGAA
>NZ_JBICYZ010000112.1:0-21540 GCF_043201465.1 Kitasatospora sp. NPDC048298 | reverse complement strand
GACCGCCACCCCACCCGCATCCACACACTCTGCACCCAACACGCCATCGCAGCAGCGGCCTGACCCAGATCAAATACTTCGCCAGCAGAGTCGCCTGCCCGACTTCCTGCGCAACCGCCTCGTCTCCACCGCCCCTCGCGCATGCTTGCGCGAGGGGCCGACGGCTCCCCCAAGGCGCTCGACCGGCGTCCGGCAGCTCAGCTCGGCTGCTCACCGAGGGCAGTGCGGAGCCAGTCGAGCGAGTCGGTCGCCAGAAGGGTGTCCGCGAGCGCGTTGGCGGTCTTCGTGGTCAGCCGCCCACGACTGTTGTCGATCCACCGCTGGGCGTTCGCGTAGCCCTGAGCCCGGTACTCGATGCCCTGGATCAGGCACTCCAGCTTGTCGGCGTCCCGTGCGCAGATCGCTTCCGGCGACTCCTTCGCCTCGTACTCGGCGATGAGCTCCTGCACGGCCGACGCCAGAACCTCGGGCATGCCGGCGACCTGGTCGGCCGTCACCGCCTCCGGGTCGGCGCCGCTCGCGTACTTCTTTCCCAGGTGGTTGACGTCTCCCGTACGCGTCTCCGCGATGTCGTGCCAGGTGGCGAGGAACGCCGCCTGCGCGGGGTCGGCGCCTTCGAGCTTGGCGATGAGCGAGGCGAGGAGCGAGGTCCGCCAGGAGTGTTCGGCCACCGACTCGGGGTCGCGGACGCCGGCCATCCACCAGCCCGTGCGCTTGGTCTGCTTGAGTGTCCCGGCTTCGAACAGGAAGCGCGCCACCGAGGACAGGTCGTCGGGCACCGTCGGACTCCCCTCACGCCTCAGCGAGGCGGATTGCGTAACGGATGTTCTCGAGTTCGCGCCGCCCGCGCGACGAGAGCTCAGCGCTATCCAACATCATGGGGAGCCGGTCTCGTAGGGCGCTTGCCGCCGTTCCGGAGCGCAGCAGGTTCGGCCGGATCTGGAGCAGCGACCACACACTGTGGATGTTCAGGTCGAGGTAGCCATGACGGGGGTCGATGCCATCGGCGAGGTGGGCGAACAGCTTGTGTCCGGGCCAGGAGCCCGATGCCTGGGATGCGATGAAGTCGTCGGAGAGTTCGAGCGGGATCTCGCCGATCCAGTACGCCCAGTAGTTGAGGTTCGCGGCTGCGCCGACGTCGTCGGCAAGGGCGGTCTCGATGAAGTGGGACATGCGGTCCGGGTCGCCGTGGCGAGCCGAGACCATCGCGCCGGACTACGCCGCCGCGCAGCGACTCGTCCACGGCATCGAGGGCGACGGCGTGATCCCGATGGTGTCGGCCCGCCCGGCGAAGAAGCCGGCGGGCAAGCACCGTAAGCCCTGACCGTTGGCCCGGCGCCTGGCCCTGGCAGGGGCCAGGCGCCTTCGCGTCATGCGGGGGCCTGACCACTCCGCCCCGCCGAGTTGTTGCTCGGCGGGGCGGAGTCGTGTGCGGTGGATCGTGCCCGGCTTCGACCGGTTCGGGCTCACCGTCACGCCCGACGGGCAGACGGTGTGGCTGGACAGCTCGGACAATCCCGTGCCGGCGCCTCACTGATCGGAGTGGGAAGTCGGCCGGGCCGACTTCCCGCGCAGACGCCTCACCGAGCCGCGCCGACACCGTTGCCCCTCGCGCCGGCCCCGGCGCGAGGCTCCACTCTTCGTCGCCCGGCGGGCCCTTGCGCTCCGCAAGGGCCCGCCGGCAGAGAGACCCACGCCGACGTGCCCGTATGGCTGCCCAGCTCCGCCGAGGGCGGCCGTGGCATGCATCTGGTCAGCGAACACGCCCACCGTCGGGGCACTCGCCCCACCCGCATGCACGGCTTTCGCCGCCCGGCGGCGCCCGACCCCACCGCGTGATATCCGCTGGCCTGCGGTCGGCGACGCGCGGCAGTATGCCGCCATGGCGACGAACGGAGCCCCCGGAACGGCGGGCGAGGCGGTGCGGGAATTGCGGGAGCTCGCCCACTGGTGGATCGACGGCCGGTACGGCGACCCGGATCGTCTGATCCAGGCCGCTCTCCGCGCCCTGATCGTCGGCGTCGACACACCGTCGCTGCCGATCCTCGCCGGGCTCCTGCGCAGCGAGAAGGACCAAGCCCCGGAACTTTTCGGCCAGGTGATGGACGAGCTCGGTTTCGGCTTCCACCCACCCGAGGACTACTGGGAAGGCCGACTGGCGCTCGCCCGCTGGTACGCCGCCGAGATCGTCGGCGGATGGCTCGACCCCGTCGAGGGCGCCGAACTCGTCATCGAGAACGTCGCCGAGGCCTACGGCGAGTCCGAGGAGTTGGCACCCATGGTCGACGCGGTGAAGGCGCTCCAGAACTACGGCGAGCCGACATTCCCGGACGACATCCCCGCACACCTGACCCGGGCCGCCCACGAACTCCTGGCCCGTATCCCCTCCTGACAGCACGACCGCGCCGACACCGGCCGCGACGCGTCTGCAGAGTCGTGGGCCGACCTGCTGCGCGACTGCCGCCGACGCGGCATACGCGACCCCGAACTCGTCGTCGGCGACGGCGCGATGGGCCTGTGGAAGGCACTGGCCGAAGTGTTCCCCGCCCCGCCACCAGCGGTGCTGGGTCCACAAGGCCCGAAGTGTCACGAACGCCCTGCCGAAGTCCGCACAACCGGGCGCGACGAAGGCCGTGCAGGAGATCTACAACGCCGAGGACCGCACGCACGCGGAGAAGGCCATCGACGCTTTCGCCAAGACCTACGGGACGAAGTGGCCCAAGGCGGTCTCGAAGATCACCGAGGACCGGGAGGAGCTGCTGGCGTTCTACGACTTCCCGGCCGAGCACTGGGTCCACCTGCGGACCACGAACCCCATCGAATCCACGTTCTCCACGGTCAAGCTGCGGACCAAGGTCACCCGCGGGGCCGGCAGCCCGGCCGCGGCCCTGGCGATGGTGTTCAAGCTGGTCGAGTCCGCGCAGGCCCGCTGGCGCGCGATCACCGGAGCCCACCTCGTCGCCCTCGTCCGCTCCGGAGCCGAGTTCAAGAACGGCGTCCTGGTCGAACGGGAGGAGCCCACTGCAGCCTGATCACACGTCAACCGGTTGTCGCCCTCGTCCGCGCCAGGGCCCGCTTCGAACACGGCCAACTCGTTGAACGTCCGCAGACGACCGCGGCATGAACAGGGTGGCGGACATGCCTCGAAGTTCGAGACCATCCGGTCATGTCGGATGACACACCAGGGCAGGACCTTCCGGTCGGCTTCGGGTTCCGGCCGTATCGCGGCGGCGAAGACCACGGCGCCATGGCCGCGGTGCGGCTGGGGTGTGCCGAACATGACGGGGTCGATGCCCATTCGGTTGTGGAAGGGATCCCGACAGCAGCCGAGATCGCCGAAGCCTCCGCCAAGCTGGAGGAGCCGTCCAAGAACCAGAACCTGGTGGTACACGACGGGAGAGTCGTCGGCTACTCGACGATCCGGTGGTGGCAAGAGCAGGACGATACGTGGCTGTACCTGCACCGCGGCTACCTCTTGCCCCAGCATCGCCGCCAGGGCATCGGCTCAGCCATGCTGAGCTGGGCCGAAGAGCGGATCCACCAGCTCGTCGAACAGCATGGAACGAATCGGACGGCAGTGATCGGCGCGAACGCTCTGGTCTCCGAGCAGGACGCCACCGCCCTTCTCCTCGCAGCCGGCTACCGACGCGTCTTCGGCCTGGTCGAGATGGAATTGGGCGATCTGCAGCAGCTGCCCGAGCGGGACAGCGAACTGCCGGCCGGGATACGGACGGGACCGATCGGGGCAAGCCACTACCGTGCAGCCTGGAGGACGGTCGTCGATTCGTATGCGGATGCCGGTTTCACTCAGAAATGGCCGTTCCAGGACTTCGTCGACACCGCCGACTCGGCATGCTGGAGGGCTGCGTGGAACGGGCAGGACATGGTCGGCGTCGCCCTCTGCTCCATCCGCCGCCACGACCACACCGTGGGCGAGATCGAAGAGCTGAGTGTCCGGACGGACCAGCGACGTCTCGGAATCGGCCGGGCCCTGCTGCTGGACGGGCTGCGAAGCCTTCGTGAGCAGGGTGCAACGACCACCCGGCTGTTCACGGGCACGGCGAATCCGCACCGGTCCTACCACCTTTACGAGAGCGTGGGGTTCCGGCGGCAGAACGAGCACGTCCGCTACCGCAAGCCGCTTGCTTGACCGACCGGTCCTTGGGCGGTCCGATCAGTCCACAGGATTTGACACACCGGCCGCCACGTTGGTCCGGGCGCCGCTTCGCAGATGCCTGAACCGCAATGGCTCCTCGCTTCACGGCGCTCTCGCAAGGCTTCATGAGGATTCTGACGGATCCTCATTCTTGTGGTTTACCTGGGCGTCCGAGTGAGACCGACCGCAAGGGGAGTGACTGTGAGCCTGAACCGCGAACGCGTGCTGATCAGCTACGACGAGTTCGAGGAGATGTTCACGACCTTCCAGCACACGGCCTTCCGGCTGGAGACCCGCCGCCGCTACCGCTCGGACGAGGAGTCCGAGACCTACCAGCAGTTCGTCGCCGGTCTGGCCCCCGAATGGGACCTGGACCACCCCTGGTGCCGCTCGCGTCGCGAACAGGCGGCCCTGGGCAAGCGGTTCGAGCGGGTGCGCATCATGGACAACCCGCCCACCATGGGGCAGCGGTACCTGCTCAACAACTCCGAGCGGAACGGTCTGGTCGGCGAGGACATCCGTTACCTCTGGCGTGCCGACGCCGACCGGCTCGGCCTCCCGGCGGAGGATGCCTGGCTGTTCGACTCGCGCTACCTCGCCCTGCTGCACTTCGACGCCGACGACGACATCACCGAGATCGAGGTGATCACCGACCCGGTGAAGGTGGCCCGCGCCTGCCAGGAGCGGGACGCCGCCTGGCACTACGCCACCCCGCACCGCGAGTTCGCCGCTGGGGTACTGTCCGACATGTGAGCACCGACTTCCAGCACCGGCGCGTCTGGGACCCGGTGCCGCAGGGCTCTCGGGGACGTGTGAGGAATCCCCGCGAACCTCACTCCCGGCAGCTCGAATACCCGCGAATCACGCGCCCGCCGTCGATGCGAACACGCCTAACGTGCTCACTGGCACCCGTGAGCAGCACGGGAGTTGACCGACAGCGAAGGGGAAGCGCATGCCGATGTTCGACGGTGGCAAGCACGGTGGCGGCCAGGGCAACGGCCAGGGCGGCGGTCAACAGGACGACTCCAACAGCGGCAACAAGCACGGTGGCGGCGGCAGCGACGAGGGCGGGAACACCTCGGACGGCGCCGGCCCGGCGTCGGGCACTGACGCATGAGCGACCGGCACGAAGTGGAGGCCGGCCGGGCCCGGTTGGCCTCCGCGCTCATCGCGAACGGGTCCCTCGCCCCCGGCTGGCTGGCCTCCTACCACGCCGTTCCACGTCACTGGTTCGTCCCTGACCTGGTCTGGCCGGGCAGGGCGGACGGGGTGCGGCAGGGCGAGTCCGTGCACCGCTTCGCCGATCCGGACGGGTGGTTGAAGGCCGTCTACTCCGATGCGCCGCTCACCACGCAGTGGGACGACGGCGAGCACAGCGGGGACGGCCGTGGCACCGTGCCCACCTCGTCCAACTCCATGCCGACCATGGTGTTCTCCATGCTCGCCGCGCTGGGCGTGGCGGACGGGGACCGGGTGCTGGAGATCGGTACCGGCACCGGGTGGAACGCCGCTCTCCTCTCCCGTCGTGTCGGGGCCGGGAACGTCGTCTCGGTCGAGGTGGACGAGGACAGCGCGGCCGCCGCGCTGTTTCGGCTCGCACGCGCCGGGTACGAGCCCCGGCTCGTGGTGGGCGACGGGTCGAAGGGCTTCGCCGGCGGCCCGCCGTTCGACCGGGTGATCGCCACCTGTTCGGTCCGCCGGATTCCGTACGCCTGGATCGAGCAGTCCCGGCCCGGCGCCGTGCTCGTCGCCCCGTGGGCGCCCGAGTACGGCGGGGAGGCCGTCGTCCGGCTCACGGTCGGCGCCGACGGCACGGCGAGCGGCCGGTTCGTCGGGTCGTCCGCCTTCATGCGGCTGCGCCGGCAGCGGACCGTACGGCCGGGCAGTCTGGAGTACCTGTCCGGGCCGTGGCCGGCCGACGGGACGAAGTCGTCGACGCCCCTCTCCCCCGACGAGATCGGCGGGTGGCCGGCCATGTTCGCCATCGGCGTGCAGGTGCCCGACGCGTTCCCGCTGACCGAGCGGTACGCCGACGGCACGTACACCCTGTGGATCCACGACACCGCCGTCACGTCCTGGGCCACCACCGACTGGGAGCCCGACCGGAGCGCCTACGAGGTGGTGCAGTCCGGCCCCCGCAGGCTCTGGGACGAAGTGGAGGCGGCCTGGCGCTGGTGGCGCCGCCGGGGGCGCCCCGGCTTCGACCGGTTCGGGCTCACCGTCACGCCCGACGGGCAGACGGTGTGGCTGGACAGCCCGGACAATCCCGTGCCGGCGCCGCACTGAGCGGAGTGGGAAGTCGGCCGGACCGACTTCCCACTCCGCACCAAGCGCCCTACCGCCTTGGCCGAACGCCCCGGGGGCGACGCCGCCCGACGCCGATGCCGGAGGTGCATCGCCTCCGAACCGGTGGTTCCATAAAGTGGGAGCACCCTTCTGGAGGTGACGGTATATGCCAGCACCGGTTCTGCAAGCATATGGCCCTGTCAACTGGGCAATGGCTCAGGGAAATAGCCCCCTCATGCCCGGCCAGTACCACACGTGGCTGAGCCCCGACTTGCCGGGGAACGCAGTCGTGTTCGCGGTATCCGCGCACCCGGCCAGGGAGTCGAGCGTGCAGTCCATGAGAGTGGACTATCTCGCCACGCAGTACTTGAGCAGCGGTACGGCCGGCGCAAGTTACGCGCTCCTCAACAACGGCCCCTGGGGGATCACGGCCTACCATGCCTGGCTCAGCGGGGTCAATCTCGACCCGTCATCCGGGTCGCCCGAAGATCTCGGACGGCGGGCTTTCGCCATTCACGACACCGCGGGAATCATCTCCGAAATCGTCACCGCCCCGATCGGTCTGGCCGTGGAAAAGCAGACAGCGCTGGGATTCTCCATGACGGAGATCGAGCTCCCGCCGGACGTCACTGCCGCGGACCTCGAAAGCTCGGAGGCCGCGACGGAGTTCGCCGCCGGATTTCTCGTGCAGGTATCCACGACGAAGCTGAGGGCTGCCGTCGTGGAGCGGTAGCGGGCCGTCGTGGGGCGGCAGCGGGCCGGGCCGCCGGTGGCGGTGAGGTGACGGGCAACCCGGGCGTCACCCCGCCGTCCTGCACGATCGGAATCAGCGCACGAGGCGATAGAAGGGGACACCGTTCGTCGAGTCGGAAAAGACCCAGATAGCGGGTATGTCGTCCTCTGTGTAGCCGCCTGCTACGGCGGCATCGTGTTCATCGACCGACGTCGTGTAGAAGTAGTCCTCGGGGTTCGGGCGGAGCGCGGACAGCAGCTGAACCGTGCCAGGAACTTGCTGGCCGTAAACCCAGCCGGCAGAAGGCTCGTCCTGCCAGCCTGATTTGGTCAGATCGAGCGCCTTGGCGGCGTCCGTGGTGTAGACGTGCGCCTGGCTCTCCGGGTGGTAGAGGCGAAGCAGCTCCACGACCCCGCGGAGCTCGGGCGGCAGCACTACCACCGGCCTCTGGCCGTAGATCCAGCATGCGATCCCTTCCAGGGAGTACCCGTGGCTGTTGATCGCAGTGGTCGCCTCAGCTGCTGACGTGGTGTAGAAATGCGGCACTTCGATCGACCTCTCCGAATTCCAAGGGATAATGCGGCATATTCTTGGTGCGGCCTGTTCTCCTTTCGAGTCGCGCATACATCTCTCCTCAATGTTCCGCCCAAGCCGCCACCCGTGCACCTCGCGCGCAGGATCACGGAACCCGGGGCATGGTCCCGATGACGTCGGCCCGGCCGGCGAAGAAGCCGGCGAAGAAGCCGGCGAAGAAGCCGGCGGAGGAGCCGGCGGCCGAGCGCCGCGAGTCCTGACGGTTGGTCTGGTGCCCGGCCCCGGCCCCGGCAGGGGCCGGGCACCGGCACGGTCGGCCGGGCGCTCGCGCTTGACGTAGAACTCTTCCGTCCTGCCGTCGGGCATCTCGTAGTCGACGCGGTGTCCACGGCCCGGCCGAACTTGCCGAACACGGTGGTGCGTTCGAGCTCGTGCCACGACGCGGCGGTGGTGTCGGTCACGGCCGGGACTGTACGGCTCGCCCCGTCGCGAGCGAGCCACGGCAGGGCAGCTCGGTGGGCAGATCGGTGGGTGGAAGGCCCACCGCCACGGCTCCGGATGGAGCCGATCGGGCTCAGCCCGGGGCGGGGGCGGCCGCGGGGCCGGGGCCGACGCCTCTGCCCGTTCCTTCGAGCTGCTGGATCAGGGCCTTGAGTGCCGCGATCTCCTCGCTCAGGGCCTTCTTGCCCGCCTTGGTGAGCTGGATCCAGGTGCGGGCCCGCTTGCCTTCGTAGCCCTTGTCGATCGTGACCAGGCCCGCCTTCTCCAGGACCGCGAGGTGCTGGGAGAGGTTCCCGGCGGTGAGCCCGAGCGTGCTGCGGAGGAACGTGAACTCCACCTGCCGGGCCTCCTTGGTCACCGCGAGGATGCCCAGGCGGACGCGCTGGTGCACGACGTCGTCGAGGCCGTTGGTGGGGTGTTCGTTCATGTGGCCGACCGCCCCTTGCGCCCCTGCAGCAGGGCGAGGCCGACGCCGCCGAGCAGCAGCACTCCCCCCTCCAGCAGGATGCGCGGGAGGCCGCCCCACGGCGAGGGGTCGGGAAGGTCGCCGGCGCTGATCATGGAGCCAAGGTACCCGCAGGCGATGGCGAGGAGCAGCCAGCTGCGCTCGATCCGGGCGAGCAGCAGCAGCGCCAGGCCGATCGTGCCGGCGGGGCTCACCACCGGGTTGGTGAGGATCGGTGCGAAGGGTGACGGCCCGCGGAGTTCGGCGAGGAACCCCGGGTCGAGGGCCGTCCACAGCACGTAGCCGGTGATGAGCACGACCAGGGTGATGCCCAGCGCCAGGTACGGTCCGACCCGGGTGCCCAGGCCGAGCCTGGTGGAGCGCCGCACGTAGAACCAGCTGATCGCGGCGTAGGCGAGCAGTAGCGCCACCGGCCAGTACCACATGGCCGGCGGCAGGCCGCCGTTGTGGTCGCCTTGGCCGTAGCGGACCACCGGTGCGGCGCCGAGGCGCACCGCGGCGAAGACGAGGAGGGCGAACCAGGCGCCGCGCTGCTCGCGGTGGATGTGCCGGGTCAGGGCCTGCTTCATCGTCAGGAGGTCGCGGGGGTTGTTCGAGGAGGGTGCGGAGTGAGTCGTCACGCCCACTAGGTTTGCATGACAAACCGATTGCGTCCAGAGACCTGTTGCCGATCCAGCGAAAGTGGGCGCGTCGAAGAAGCCCTCCGGACCGGTGTCATGACGCTTCGTCAAGGTGAGTGGCCGTGGCCGTCCAGGATGGGACGTCTTCTACGTGGCTCCCCCGAGCCGCTGGTAGAGCACGTGCCGGGAGCGTCGGGTGCGGGTGACGAGGCCGGCGCGGTGGAGGATCTGCAGGTGGTAGGAGGCGGTGGCCGGGCTCAGGTAGAGCCGCTGGGCGAGTTCCGTCGTGGAGCGCGGCTGGCTCAGTTCGGCCAGGAGTCTGCGCCGCATCGCGCCGATCAGCGGGTGGTCCTGCGCGGGCGGTAGGCAGTCCGCCTGCGCGGCGGGGTAGACGATCAGCGGGGTGCGCGGGGCGGGCGCGCCGGGTGGCTCTCCGGCGCAGAACAGGGCCCAGTCGACGAAGACGCTGGGCGTCAGGATCACCGCGTCCGCGTCCAGCGTCAGCTGGTGGATGCTGTCCGTACGCATGTGCACGAGCAGTTCGCCGTCGCGCCACTCCAGGTTCGGGGCAAGCCGGTTGAGGGCCTCGGCGAGCCCGGACCGGGCGATCTCGGAGGCCCGGGCGGTGACGTCGGCCTCCAGGCGGGCCCGGATCGCCGGCCACGAGGGGGCCAGTGCCGCGTGCCAGAACCGGGCCATCTCGTCGGCGAGGCGGTGCGCGAAGTGGTCCTCGCCGCGGTCGAGGGCCCGCAGGAGCTGCCGTGGCGGCGGGTGGCCGGAGCCGGGGTCCCAGGCGTGGCCGTTGACGGCCCCGGCCAGCTCGTAGCGGATCCGTTCCTGCGGGGTCGTCGCGATCTGGTGCAGCGCCGTGTCGATGTCGGTCAGGAAGGCCGGGGGCTCCGGCCGGATGAAGTCCGGGGCGTACCCGAGGGGGCCGCCCCCGCCGACGACGGCGAGCAGCCCGAGCCGGTGGCGGGACAGCGCGTCCGTGGCCCTGGTCCGCCACTGCGGGGTCAGGGTGCCGGGGCTGAAGCCGACGAGGCGGAGCAGGTCCTTGGCCGCGCCCACCGGTGAGACCGCGAACCTGACGCCTCCCAGCCCCCGGGCCCCCAGGCGGATCCGGATCACAGACGCTCCCCCTTCGCCAGCCCCTTCGAAAACCATCGAATCATTCGACCGGTCGATCGGCGTGGCGTTTGCTGGATTCACCGAACCGCCCAGCCCTGAGAGGAATCCGGGACCCGTGATCGCTCACAAGAAGCTGGCCGCCGTCGTGGCCGCCGCGGCGGCCCTCGTCGTCGGCGCCACCGGCGCGGCGTCCGCCCAGGCCGCGCAGTCCGCCCAGACTGCCCAGACCGCCGGCCAGGCCGGTCACGTGGCCTGGAGCCAGGGCCAGACGCCCGGCACCCAGGCGGGCGCCCTCACCGCGGGCCTCTACGTCCGGATCTACAGCCTGTACCAGGGGACCCCGGGCCAGTGCCTGGACGCCGACGCCACCGCCGGCGGCAACGGCACCCGGGTCCAGGTGTGGGGGTGCAACGGCACCACCCAGCAGGAGTGGTACCTGTCCACCGACGGCAGCCTGCAGAACGTGCGGTTCCCGGGCATGTGCCTGGACGCCGACACCAACGGCGGCGGCGCCAACGGCACCCGGGTGCAGCTGTGGCAGTGCAACGGCACCACCCAGCAGAAGTGGTACCACCCCTCCGGGGACCTGGCCATCTACAACTACCGCTACAACAACGGCAACAACACCGTGCTGGACCGCGACATCAACGTGGCCGGCGACGGCGCCCGCACCCAGCTGTGGGGCAAGAACTTCCAGTCCCAGCAGTGGTGGGACATCCGCACCGCGTGACGCCTCCGGCGCGGACGGCCGGTGACCACGCCGTCCGCGCCGACACCCGGTGACCATGACGTCTCGACACGGAGGGAACACCCCATGGGAATCGCCCACCACGGCACGGCGGCACGCACCCGGACGAGGCTCGGCACGGCGGCCGTCGGGCTCGCCGCCGCGCTCGCGTTCGCCGCAGGAATGACGCCGGCCTCGGCGTCGGCGTCGGCGTCGAGCGTGACGCCGAACGCGGCGCCGAGCGTGGCGCAGCAGGGCAGCGGAACCTCCTCCCCCTCGGTCAGGGACGGGGAGATCGTGGAGCTCTGGAACCTCAACAGCCAGCACTGCCTGTCGGTCGGGGCCGGGAGCACGGCGGGCGGGGCCGGGATCATCCAGTGGTCCTGCTACGGCGGCGCCGAGCAGTACTGGGGCCTCTACCCGATGCCGAACTCCGGCGGCGGCTACGAGATCGTCAACAAGAACAGCGGCAAGTGCCTGGCGGATCCGGCGAGTTCGACGAACGCCGGGGTCCAGCTGATCCAGTACGGCTGCGACAAGGGGCCGGAGCAGACCTGGTACTTCGGCTCGAACCCGGACACGGGCTTCGCGCAGATCAGGAACCGGGCGAGCAACCTGTGCGCCGCGGTGGGCGGTTCGAGCACGACGCCGGGCGCCCCGGTCATCCAGTGGCCGTGCACGGGCGGTTCCGAGCAGCGGTGGACGACCTCCGCGTGACCGCCGGGCGCGTGACCGCCGACGCGTGACCGCCGGTCGGCCGGCCGTCGGCGCCCGGTGACCGAGTCTCGCGGCTTCTCCCCCACGGACCCCCACGAAGCCGCGAGACTCCTCCCCGCACCGCCCCCGCGCCGCCCCGCACCGCCGCCGGTGTCAGAGGCGGTCGGCGTCCAGGACGGCCCGGACGAAGGCCTCCGGGGCCTCCTGGGGAACGTTGTGGCCGACCTCGGGCAGGGCACGGTGGAGGTACGGCCCGGTGAAGAAGTCGCGGTAGGTGGAGCCGTCGCCGGGCGCCGTGAAGGGGTCGCGGCCGGGGTCGAGGGTGACGGTGGGCACGGCGATCTTCGGGCGGGCGGCGAGCCTGCGCTCCAGTCGGTCGTAGCGGCGCTCGCCGTCGGCCAGGCCGAGGCGCCAGCGGTAGTTGTGGATGACGATCGCCGCGTAGTCCGGGTTGTCGAAGGCGGCGGCGGTCCGGTCGAAGAGCGCGTCGTCGAAGGCCCAGGTCGGTGAGACCTGCTGCCACACCAGGCGGCACAGCTCGCGGCGCTTGTCCCGGTTCTCCATGGCCGTGCGCCCGCGCTCGGTGGCGAAGTAGAACTGGTACCACCAGGTGTGCTCGGCGACGGGGGCCAGCGGCTGCTTCTGCATCTCGACGTCGGTGACGAGGTACCCGCTGACCGAGACCAGGGCCTTGACCCGCTCCGGCCACAGCGCGGCGATGATGTCGGCGGTGCGCGAGCCCCAGTCGAAGCCGGCCAGCACGGCCCGCCTGATGCCCAGCGCGTCCATCAGGGCGAGCACGTCCAGGGCGACGGCGGACTGCTGGGCGTTGCGCATCGTGCGGTCCGACAGGAACCGGGTGCTGCCGTGGCCGCGCAGGTACGGGACGATCACGCGGTAGCCCTGGGCGGCGAGCAGCGGGGCGACGTCGACGTAGCTGTGGATGTCGTACGGCCAGCCGTGCAGGCAGATGACGGCGGGGCCGTCGGCCGGTCCGTCCTCGGCGTAGCCGACGTCGAGGAGGCCGGCGCGGATCTGGGCCAGGCGGGCGAAGCCGGTCCGGGTCGCGGGGGCGGGGGCGGGGGCGCCGACGGGGGCGGCGTCCGGTGCAGGGGGGGCACCGGCGGGAGCACCGGCCGGCGCGGGGGTACCGGCCGGTGCGGCCCCGGCGGTCTGGGGCAGGGCGGCCAGGGACAGCGCGGTGGTGCCCGCGCCGATTCCGACGGCCCTGGTGAAGGTGCGCCTGTCGATCATGCCGGTTCCTCCGTCGTACGAATGTGTCGCTCGGGCCGATGGGTTGACGCCGGGTCAACGTCCCGGACCGCCACCGCGTGCCACCAGTGGCGCCCGGGGCCTGCGGGGCCTGCGGGGCCCGTGGGGCGCGCCGCAGCCTGCCCGGCGCTCGCACGATTGGGTGGCGACCGCTATTGATTGCGCACCATTCACCGGGGCCTGCTGGAGTGGACGGGCTCCCCCAGGCCCGTCGCACTCCTCACCGAACAGGTCAGGTGAACGACATGCTCGACCACTCTGCCCGCCCGTCCCGCCCCGCGCTGTACCTGCGCTGCTACCCCGCCGACGCGGCGGGCCTGGAGTACCAGCGTGCCGCGTTGGAGCGCCTGGCCCGCCAGCGCGGTCTGCCGGTGCCCGCCGCGTTCCTGGACGACGGGGTGCGCTCCGGCGAGCGGTGCCCCGCCCTGGAGCGGCTGCTGGAGCGGGCCGGGCAGGGCTGGGTGAACGTGGTGCTGGTGCCCGGCCCGTTCGTCTTCGCACTCGACGACCGCAGTGCCCGGGCCACGGTGCGCCGGCTGGAGGCGCTGGGCTGCACGGTGCTCGACCTGCCCGGCCGGGGCGCCCTGCCGCACCGGCGGCCCGTCCCCGCCTGTACGGCGTGAACGCACCGCATACACGCACCACCTGCACACATCTCCTGAACGCGCCACCCGCCCACACCGAGTGAACGCACCACCCGCACACCCCCGCACCGCCCGTACCGTGACGGCGCCCCGGCGGCCACCACCGGGAACCGTCACGGCATGATGGGCCCCATGGCCTTCGCAACCCTCCTCGGCGAGCGCCGCGCACCCGGACCGACCGGACGGCCGTGAGCCGGCCCGTCGAGCCGGGATCGCCCGGCGCCGGATTCGCGTTCGTCGGGCGCCGCCCCGAACTGGAGCGCCTCACCCAGGCGATGCTCCACCCGCCCGCCGTCGTCCTGGTCGAGGGCGAGGCCGGTCTCGGCAAGTCCCGGCTCGTGGCCGAGGCCGCCGCCGACGCCGCCGCGGCGGGCCGCCGGGTGCTGACCGGCTTCTGCCACCCGCTGCGCGAGCCGCTGGCCTTCGGCCCGGTGGTGGACGCGCTGCGCGGCGTCGGCCCGTTCCTGCCGCCCGCCGACCGCATCCCGGCCAGTGCCGGGGCGCTGCGCCCGCTGCTGCCCGACCTCGCCGACCGGCTGCCGCCGCTGCCCGCGGCCGCCGGTGACGGGACGCCGGGGCTGCGGCTGCTCGTGCAGGCCGTACGGGCGCTGCTGGGCGCGCTGGGCGAGACGGTGCTGGTCGTCGAGGACCTGCACTGGGTGGACGACGCCACCCGGGAGCTGCTCCTGCTGCTGGCGCGGGACGTGCCGGCGGGGCTGGCCCTGGTGCTCACCTACCGGGCCGAGGACCTGCCGCCGGACACCCCCGCGCTCGGCGCCGCCTACCGGCGTCCGGCCGGGGTGGGCGGCGCGCTGGTGCGCCTGGCCCCGCTCGCCGAGGCCGAGGTCGACGAGCTGGCCCGGGCCGCGCTCGGCCCGCGCGCGACGCCGGCGCTCGCCCGGGTGCTGTTCGACCGCAGCGAGGGCCTGCCGCTGGTCGCCGAGGAGGACCTGATCACGCTGGGCGAGCGGCGCGGCGCCGGGGCGCTGACCAACGCCGCGGACCTGGCCGCCGACCTGGAGCAGTCCGAGGTGCCGCGCGGCCTGCACGACGCCGTCACCGAGCGGCTCGCGGCACTGTCCCCGGACGCCGCCGCGATCGCCTCCGCGGCCGCGGTGCTCGGCGTGCCGGCCGGGGAGGACCTGCTGGCCGCGGTGGCCGGCCTGGAGGCGCAGGCCGCGGCGGACGGCCTGACCGAGGCGCTGCGGGCGGCGCTGCTCCACGAGCGTCCGCTGGCCCACTACGGCTTCCGGCACGTGCTGGCGCAGCAGGTGGCGTACCGCCGGCTGCCCGGGCCGCGGCGCACCGCGCTGCACCGGCGGGCGGTGGCGGCGCTGGGCGCGCGCGAGCCGAGGCCGCTGGTGCAGATCGCCCACCACACCCTGGCGCTCGGCGACCGGGCGGCCTGGCAGGAGGTGGCCGAGGCGGCGGCCGGTCAGGCGGTCGCGCTCGGGGACAGCGGCAGCGCGGGGGCGCTGCTGCGCCGGCTGCTGGACGAGCCCGACCTCGATCCGCACCGGCGCGGGCGGGCGGCGCTGGCGCTGGCGCGGATCGCCGCCGACGGCGTGGACTCGGTGGCCAGTGCGGCGGTGCTGACGGCGATCATCGCCGACCCTCGGCTGCCGGTGCCCGACCGGGGCGAGATCCGCCTCTCGCTGGGCTTCCTGATGGCCGTGCACGGCGGGGACCGGGCCGGTTTCGACCGGATGGAGGAGTCCCTGGAGGAGCTGGAGGAGCGTCCGGGCCGGGCGGCCAGGGCGATGGTGGCGCTGGCCATGAACGAGCGCGACGGCGCCGGGGAGCGCGCCTGGCAGTGGCTGGAGCGGGCCGAGCGGACGCTGGCCGCGCACCCGGACGAGGAGGTCGCGGCGGCCGTGCGGGCGACCCGGCTGACGTTCCTGGCGCGCGAGGGCGACCCGTCGGTGTGGGAGCGGCTGGAGGAGCTGCCGCGCAGTTCGCGGCGGCCGGAGATCGTCCGGCAGACCACCCGCGCGCTGTACAACGCGGGTGAGATCGCCGTCGAGCTGGGCCACGACCGGCGGGCGGCGCGGCTGTTGGAGGAGAGCCGGCGGCTGGCCCGGCAGGCGGCGATCCCCTATCTGGAGTGCTACAGCCGGATCGCGCTGGTGCGGCTGGACGGCCTGGCCGGGCAGTGGGAGGGGCTGGAGGAGCGGCTGGCCGCGCTGGGCACGGAGTTCCCCGACCTCGCGATGGCCGGGGTCGAGCAGGCGCTGCTGCTGGGCCGGCTGGCGGCGGCGCGCGGCCGGCTCGCGGTGGCGCACGCCCACTTCGCGCAGGCGGGCCCGTACGGGGAGCGGGAGTCGCAGGTGACCGGGGCGCTGCGGGCGGCGGCGGGGCTGGCGGCGCTGCAGCTGGCGGAGGGGGACGTGGCGCGGGCGGCGGCGACGCTGGAGCCGGCGCTGGCGGCGCTGCGGCTGGCCGGGGCGTGGCCGCGGGCGGCGGAGTTGCTGCCGGTGGCGGTGGAGGTGCTGCTGGCAGACGGCGACCGGGCGGGGGCCGAGGAGTTGGCCGGGCAGGCGGGGGCGCGGCTGGAGGGGCGGGACGCGCCGGCCGCGCTGGCGGCGCTGGCCTTCGCCCGTGGTCTGCTGCTGGCGGACGGGGATCCGGCGGGCGCGGGCGCGCAGTTCGTCCGCTCGGGCGGGCTCTGGCAGGAGATCGGGCGCCCGTACGAGGCGGCGCGGGCCGGGGAGCGGGCGGCGACCGTGGCGGCGGGGGTCGACCGGGCGGCGGCCGGCGAGCGGATCGCCGCGGCGGAGCGGGCGTACCTGGCGCTGGGGGCGGCCTCGGACGCGGCCCGCTGCCAGCGGCTGCGGCGGGAGCTGGGCCTGGGCCGGGCGGTCTCGCCGGGGCGGCGCGGCTACGGCGAGCGGCTGTCGCCGCGTGAGCGGCAGGTGGCGGCGCTGGCCGCGCAGGGGGCGGCGAACCAGGACATCGCGCGGGCGCTGTTCCTGTCGACCCGTACGGTCGAGCACCATGTGGCCGGTGCGCTGCGCAAGCTCGGGGTGGGGCGGGCGGGGCTGGGTGAGGCACTGGCGGCCGAGGACGACGCCGGCTGACGCCACCCGACGCCGCCCGGAAAAGGGGTCCCGCCCCGCTCCCTCAAGGGGGCGGGACCCGGTCCGGGTCAGCCGTGCTGGTGGTGCCCGGAGCGCTCGACCAGCCGGGAGAGCCGGGCCAGTCGGGCCAGGCCCGGGCGGCGCAGGCCGCTGCTGCGGCGGGCGGGCAGGACCAGGCCGGGGTCGGGGGCGGTGAAGTGCTCGTCGGCGTAGAGGCGAAGGCGCTCGCGGCGGGTCATGGCGACCTCCTGGGGGGTGAGGGTCGTCGGCTGGGGCGGGCTCCAGGAAACCGGCCGGGCCGGGGTGGGATCAATGCGTACCGCTACCCAATCCGGCCGCGAATCCTGGGTACCGCTCCCCCGCTGCGTACCGCGGCCCCGTAGCGCCCAAGGACGGTACGGGGCCGCGAAGGGGTCTGGGTCAGGCGTCCAGGGCGCGGGCCTCGGTGCCGTGGACGCGCCGCAGCCGCCCACCGGGGAGGGGGCGGCTGCGGCGCGGGCGGGTTGAGGGCGGGTCAGCGGGGCCGGCGGGGTCAGTAGCGCAGGACGGCGGCGATCCGGCCGGAGTCGGCGAGGGTGTCCTCGGGGACGAAGCCGACCTGGCCGCCGGTGTCCAGGGTGCGCTCGATCACCTCGTCGACGATGTCCTCGCGGGCCCCTTCCTGGTCGGCCTCGGCGGGCACGAGGTGCTCGCCGTCGTCGCGCACGGTGGCGCGGTAGTTCTCCTCGACCACCAGGCGGGCGATCCGGCCCTCGCCGACGGTCTGCCAGACCTCGTCCAGGCCGGCCGCGAACTGCTGGGCGCCGCGGGCCTTGTCGAGCTGGGCGAGGCTCTCGTCGACCTCCCGCCGGGCCTGGGCGCGCACGGCGGGCTCGACGACCTTGCGGACGGTCTCGGCGTCGGCCTGGGCCAGGCCGCCGTGCGGGAGCTGCGCGGTGGACTCCTTGGCGATCGGGCCGACGGCGTCCAGCAGGGCGAGCGCGGCGGCCTCGCCGACCACGTACAGCGGGCGGGGGGCGGCGGCCAGCAGCTTGCCGACCTCGGTGTCGGCCTGGCGCAGGAAGGTCTTGGTCGCCTCGTCGCGGAAGGTGCTGGGGGTGTCGCCGATCTGTTCCTGCCGTTCGGGGTCGGGGTTGTCGAAGACGCGCACCAGCGGGAAGCCGTTGCCCTTGTCCTCGGTGACCCGCTCCTCGGTGCCGCCCCACAGCACCACCTTGTCGGCGGCGACCGCGAGCACCCAGAACGGGCGCTCGGCGGCGTGCGCGGCGACCAGGTTGCGGGTGAGGTAGGTGTCGGACAGGACCACCCGGGCGGGGGCGGTGCGACCGAGTGACCAGACCTGGTGCTCGCCGGGCGCGGCGAAGAGCGCCAGGCCGTCCTCGGCGTGCACCAGGTCGACCTCGGCGAGGGCCCGGTCGAGCTGCTCCAGCACGTCGATCCGCTCGGCGCGGGAGACCTTCGGGTCGGCCTGGACGCGCTCCTTCGCCTCGGCCAGCAGGTTGCGCAGCCGGACCGGGTCCTGGGCGTTGTCCGGCTCCCGGCGGTGCGTGGGCATCAGGATCGACACCGCCGGGTAGGGCCGCGGCCGGCGCAGCTCGGCGAGGACGGCGGGGCTGAGGTCGGGGCGCATGGAGACCCTTTCCGAAGGCGGTCGGCCTTCTTTCGTGGACGCGCGAAGCCTGGGCACTGGGCGCTGGGCACTGCTGCCAAATGTCGTCAATGTACCCATTTACGGCTTCTGTGGCGCGCGCACGACCGGGGCCGGGCGCCCCGGGGTCTGCGACTGCAAACGGCGGCCCGCCGGCGCGACGGTCGGGGTCGGGCGGCGCCGGCGGGACGCGGCGGTCGGGGCCGTCAGAACTGGACGTCGGTGCAGGAGTAGAAGGCGTTGGCGGTGTCGGCGATCTCCCAGACGGCGACGATCACCTGGTGGCCGGTGCGGCCGGTGGGCAGGGTCGCGGTGTGGGTGGTGGTGGCGGCGGGCTGGCGGCCGTTGTAGGGGACGGTCAGGAACGGGGTCAGGTCCAGGGCGGAGCGGGTGATCGGCCGGCTCGCGTCGTAGCCGGGCTTGGTCAGGTAGTACTTGAAGTTCGTGGTGGAGTGCCGGGCCTCGATCTCCCAGGTGAAGGTGAGCTGCTGGCCCGCCGTCACCTTGGTGGTCGGCCAGGCGCCGCCCCGGGGGTTGTCCAGCGGGGCCCAGCGGGCGTCGCCGCCGGCGCAGATGGTGCCGTCCGCCGGGCCGCGGCTCGGGAAGCCCTTGGGGCCCTCGACGCTCTGCGGCTCCCACTGGATGTCGCCGCAGTCCCACGGGACCGCGTTGGCGCCGCAGAGCGCGGAACGGCTCGGCGGCAGGTTGATGAAGCCGTGCGACTGGGCCGGCAGGGCCGCCGCGATCGGCAGGGCGATCGCGGCCGCGGCGGCGGCGATCAGGTGGCGCTTGCGCATGGTGCTCCTCCGTGGGGGTGGATGGAGTGTGCGCCCGGCGCGGGGCGTGCGCGTGCGCGTGGGGGTGCGCACGGCGGCCTGCCCGAAACATGGCATGCCCGCGCCAGACCGGTTGCCCGACACCGTAGGAGCTGCCTTCCCTTCGCGTCAATGGTCTGAACCATTTGTGGCAGCAGTGGTCTGAACCACTTTCAGGAGTCGCGCCTCAGGGGTCGGCAGTAGTTGCACAAGCGCATTACACGCTCTAGCCGATATTTCGCTCCATGGCTTATCCTGGACGGAGCCACACGTGGAAGGAGGCCGGGCCCATGACCGCCACGGACCCCGCGCTCACCGCCCTTGCCAGCGGCTGGAACGCCCTGTCCCTCCTGCACAGCCGGATCGAGTCCCACATCGAACGCGCACTGCAGGCCCGGCACGACCTGAGCGTGCGCGAGTACTCGCTGCTCGACGTGCTCAGCCGCCAGCACGACGGCGAGGGCGGGCACCTGCAGATGAAGCAGGTCGCCGACGCGGTCGTGCTCAGCCAGAGCGCCACCACCCGCCTGGTCACCCGACTGGAGGACCGCGGCCTGCTGGCGCGCTACCTGTGCCCGACCGACCGCCGCGGCATCTACACCAACGTGAGCGAGGACGGGCTGAAGCTCCTGGAGCAGGCCCGCCCGACCAACGACGCCGCCCTGCGCGAGGCGCTCGACGAGGCCGCCCGCAACCCCGAGCTGACCTCGCTGGTCAGGGCGGTCGAGGCCGTGGACGCCGCCTCGCCGGCCCGTTAGAGCCTCCGCCGACAGCACCGCTCCCCCGGGCCCGGCCCGTCCCGAACCGCACACCCGCGACTCCGGACGGGCCGGCTTCGCCCTGCTCCGACACCGCATCCTCCTCGCCCGAATCACAGACGGTTACCACCGATTACGAGACAGAGCCTGATTTTTCTCCCCATCCCGGGCACCGATCCGGACCGGGCTGGCTTCACCATCGCCCTGGCCGCCGCCCGAGACCAACTCGTCCTGGCAGCAGGCGTCATCGCCGACGCCGCCATCGACCTGGTCGGGACCATCGGCCGCCACGTACTGGCTCAACTCCTGCCCCAGCGGCGGGTCCGCACCAAGGACCGCATCGTCAAGCGAGCGATCTCCAAGTACAACGCACGCGGACCCGCCATCGACCGAGCCACCTACAAGGCCACCATCAGCATCAACATGCTCACACCCGACCCTTGACACGGACCGGCCCGCCCAAAGGGCTTGCCGGAAATCAACTCGCCGTCTTGATCTCTGATGGTGGTGTGATGCCGTGACGGGCGGCGAGGTTGGTGAGGTCGTTCAGGGTGGCCAGTCGGGTGTCGGTGGGTTCGATGGTGTAGCCGGCCTCGGCGAGGAGGCGTCGGGTCTGGCTGATGGCCCGGTTCAAGCTCTGCGGAACCATCCCGAAGAGCGGGGCGATCGTCACCTGCGGGAGCCCGTGACGCTCGTAGAGGAGGGTGGCCAGAAGCCGGTCGACGAGGGTGAGGCCAGGGCGCCGACCGGTGTAGAGGCCGGTCGCAGGCACCTTCTGCCGGTCGCCGCCGCGTCGTTGGAGAAGGTCTGCTTCCCGCTGGGCTTCGCGTGCCGTGCTGAGTGTGGCGATCAACTGGTTCCACCGGTCGTCCGGCATGCCGGTCAGGACGGGGTGGACCAACCATGCGCGGCCCGGGCCGGGCAGGTCCTGGGGAGGGATGGGCGGGATGCCGTCCCTGCGGTGTTCCTCGGGGCGGAGGGTGTAGTTCCAGTCCCCGTGCCAGGTATGGCGGCTCAGGGGCAGGGCGGCCATCTGCCCGTCGCTGACACGGACGCCGGTTTCGTAGGCGGCGGTGTCGAGTTCGGCGCGGACCTTCAGCCCGGTGCGGGTGGTCGTGGATGCGATGCTGTTCACGATGACCTCGTGGCTGGTCAGCGGCCTGCCGCGCCAGTTCATGGTGATGTGGGAGAACAGCCGGTGCTCGATCTTGTTCCACTTCGATGTGCCCGGTGGCATGTGGCACACGGTGATCTCCAGGCCGGTCTCCACGGCCAGTGCGGCGAGCTCGAACTTCCAGGTCCGGCTGCGGTAGCCGTTGGAGCCGCCCGCGTCCGCGGTGATCAGCAACCGCCCGGAGGCGGGGTAGGAGTGCCGTCCGCACGCGTTCCACCAGCGGCGGATCGACTCCACGGCGAAGGCCGCGGTGTCGTGGTCGGTGCCGACGTTGACCCAGGCGG
>NZ_JBICYZ010000111.1:0-21553 GCF_043201465.1 Kitasatospora sp. NPDC048298 | reverse complement strand
TCGGCTCTGCGGTCGGCGACGATACGAGCCAGTTCGGCACGGATGACGGTGAGGGTCAGCCGACCCGCCGCGACATCGGCGGGGTCGCCCGTGGCACGGAAGCGCAGGGTGCCGCCGCTGAAGTCAGGGGCGAGCGGACCCGGCACCGTCTCATGAAGCGGACACAGCAGCGGCGAGACGACCAACAGCGGCGCGGCCGGGCGACCGTCCCGGATGATGTGTGGCCACACGCGAGCCGAAGTCGAACTTCCCGGGGCCCAGGAAGGTGAACGACGGCAGGCCGCCGCCCGCGCCGGCGGCTCGGAAGTCGGTGAGGAGGCCGAAGTGCGAGACCGCGGCGGACTGGATGTCGGGGACTTCCCCCTGGTGAGCGGCTGCTTGTCGTACCCCTACACCGCCCAGCCGATGCCGTGGACGGAGAGCAGGCGAAGACGCTCGGGGTGGCACTGGTGTGGCGAGGTGCTGACGACGGCGGGCGCGGTGGAGAGTGGACGTAGGACCGATCCGGCCCCGGCCCGCCCGCATCCGGAGGAGCCCGCTTGAGCGCCCACAGCAAGCACGTGAATGCCGACGGTTCGCACGGCCCCCTGCCGCCGCTGCACCTGCCGCGGCGCACCCGAATGCTGCTGTGGGCGGCCCTGCTGGTGCTGGTCGGGGCCGTGGCGGCGGACGTGCTGGCCGGCCCGGGGGTCACGCTCACCCCCATGCTCGCGGTAACACCCATGGTGTCCGCCCCCGCCACCCGCAATCCGCGGGTCCCGCTGGCGACGGGGGCGGTCGCGGCCGTGATGGCGGTGCTGATCGCGTACTTCGTCGACGTGGCTCTGCCCATCTCCGTCCACGTCGCCTCCCTGCTCTCGATCGTCGCCGCCAGCCTGGCCAGCGCCGCCACCGTCGCCCTGATGGCCTCCCGGGAGCGCGAGCTGTTCCACGTGCGCAACGTCGCCGAGGCGGCGCAGCGGGCCCTGCTGCGCCCGCCGCCGGAGCGGATCGGACAGCTACGGATCGCCGTGCGCTATACCGCGGCGGCGGCCGAGTCACGGATCGGCGGCGACCTGTACGAGGTGACGGAAACCGCGTACGGAGTGCGGATCCTGCTCGGCGATGTCCAGGGCCACGGTCTGGCGGCGGTGGAGACGGCCGCGGACGTGCTGGGGGCGTTCCGCGCGGGCTCACGCATCGTGGCGGACCTCGCCCAGCTGGCCGAGCGGATGGACAGGATCCAGGCGAGCCACGCGATGCAGGAGCGGTTCGTCACGGCACTGCTGCTGGAGGTGCCTCCCACCGGACCGGCCAAGTTCGTCAACTGCGGACACCCGCCCCCGCTGCTGCGCCGGGCCGGGCGGGTGGTGGAGTTGAAGCCTCCGGCAGCGGCCCCGCCACTGGGCCTGCGCCACCTGGCCGGTGGCCGGTACCAGGCAGGCCTCTTCGAACCGCGCAGGGGTGACCTGCTGCTGCTCCACACCGACGGCGTCTCCGAGGCCCGGGACCGCGCCGATCGCTTCTACCCGCTCGCCGAACGCCTCGCGGCCCTGCGCGCCTCCGCGCCGGAGGATTTGCTGGATCTGCTGCTGGCGGACGTGGGCCGCTGGGCCGAGCACGGGCTGACCGACGACGCCGCGCTGCTGGCGCTGCGCTGGGACCGCTGACGGGGCCCGCGGTCGCGGCACCCCGGCAGATCCCGCGCGGATCCTTCCGTCACCAGACGAGCAGCGCGTACGCCGGGCCGCCCGGCAGCCCGGCCGAACCGCTCGCCCCCGGCGTGCCCGCAGAGCCTGGTCCACAGGCGCAGTGGGCACGAACAGGTACTGACGGGCGCTACTGGGCGCTGCGCCGAAGGGGCGGCGGCCGCCGAAAACCGGTGGGCCGAAGGCCCCGCCCGCCGACATACTGGGGCGGTTGTCCCGCCGCCGGAGGAGACGAGCCCATGGAGGACCCACAGTTCACCGCGCTGGTGACCGGATCCGGAAACGCGGGGCCGGATGCCCTGCGGGCCGTCAGGGCGGTGACCGGGCTGAGCCTGTGGCACAGCAAGTTGCTCCTGGGCAGCGCCCCTGCGGTGGTCCTGGAGGAGGTCCCGTTCGACATCGCCGTTACCGCGGCCCGGCGGCTGCGGGAGGCCGGCGTGCCCGCAGCCGTCCGCTGCACCTGGTGCGACCGGACGGTGCCCGGCGACGAGGCGTCGCTCGATCCGGGCCCCTGCGCATCCCGCTACTGGCCGACCGCCCATTGCCAGGCGAACACCCTCACCAGCTGTGACTGCCAGTTCTGCAGCGTATACGGGCCCATCCGCCTCACCCTCTGACGCCCCTGGGACGGCAACGGCGTCAGAGGGTGAGCACGGGTGCTCCGAAGACTTCGAACGGCCGGCGGCACAGCCGAACGCGCCGACCCGCACCGAGCGGTCGGGAGGCCGACCGTCACACGGCCGACGGCCACCCATGGTGCACCAGGCCGCCGGGGTCGGTGAGGGCGCCGCGGATGCCGGGTGCCGGTTCGGGCGAACGGCTGTCGTATCACGTCCGCGCCTGCCACCATGGGCGGCATGTCGCAGGAGGAGCCGGAGGAGCCGGACCCGTCCGCCACGTCCCGTGTGGAGAACCTCCTTGCCGGAGGGTCCGCCGTCGGCGGCTCGGTGGTGCAGGCCGGGACCGTGAACGGCGGTGTGCACGTCCACTCGGCGGCGCGACCGGTGCGGCCGCCGGGCGTCGGGACGGTGGAGGTCCTGGCCGAGTACTGCGATCCGGTCACCCAGTGGGTGGTGATCCCCGCGGACGCGGAGGTGACCGACCTTCCGGTGCGGTTGCCGGGACAGCTCAAGGGCGAGGAGGACGTGCTCGGCTGGGCGCGCGGGCACGGCGGTGCGGACTTCGAGAGCACCGTGCTGTCCGTCACCGTGACCAACCGTTCGGACGCCCACCTCACCCTGCGCGACCTGCGGGCCGAGGTCCTCGACCGCGTCGAGCCGTTCCGCGGGGCGATGGTCCGACTGCAGCCCGCCGGGTCCCGTAACGTTCCCGAGCTGGAACTCGACCTCGACCAGGAGCGCCCGGTGCTCTGGGAGGTGGACGAGTTCACCCGTCAACCGGTCGGCGCCCGCCCGTTCCTGGACCGCACCCATGTACGGCTGGCCCCGGACGAGTCCGAACGCTTCATCGTCACCGCGCAGATCCGCCGTTCCTGCTGCGCGTGGCAGCTGGCCACGGCCTTCCGCGCGGACGACGGAACCGAGTTCACCGTCCGCCCCGAGCGGCGCTTTCGGACCACGGGGCTGCCGGTGACCGGCCTCGGCCCCGTCCTGGCCTGGCAGTGGTTCGACGAGCCGCCGGCGTTCAAGGCGTCCACGGCCTGGCACGACTGGTGCAGCCCCGGCAACCCGGAACCGGAACTCCCGGAAGCCCCCCGCGAGTTGCGCAGGCTGGCCGGACGCTTCGGCCCACACCTGGCGCACTTCCTCAGCACGGGCACCACGGGCCCGGAGCAGCAGCTCAGGCTCGCCGCGGCGCTGCCCGCCGTACGGCTGGCCGTCGACCTCGTCAAGGCCGAGCGCAAGAACCGGCAGGAGCACGCCGCCCGCCTCGCCGCCGAGCTGCGCGGGCGGTTCCCGCAGGCGATCGCGGAGCAGGCCATCACCGTCGCGCTGCTCGCCGCGGGCCTCACCCACGGGATCCCGCCGGCCAACCGGGAGCAGCTCACCGCCTACCTGACGCACACCCCCGCCGCCCAGGTCCTACGGCCGATGATCGCCGCCGTCGCGCGGCGGTAGCAGGAGCATGTCGGTCCCGCGCTCGCGGGGTTGCTCTCCGTCACTGCGACAACTCCCGCCCTCGGGCTGGTCGTCGGGGCGCCGCACGATTCACCCGGGTGCCGAACCAGGAATCGCCTCCCGACAGACCGACCCGAACATTGGGACGGGGACGCCGCTACCGGCGGCCGACGATCGCGTTGGCCGCCGTGTGGCGGGAGGCCGGGTCGTCCGGGTTGCCCGGTTTTCTGGCCACGATCGAGCCGGCCGTGAATTCCCACCCCGGGGTCTTCGTGCTGTCCAAGGGGGTGCGGGCGACGAGGTACCCCGATCCGTCCGGGGTGGCGGCGACCTCGCTCAGCACGGCGTTCCCGTCCTGGTGGGAGGCCCGCAGGCTGTTGTACGCCCGGTAGTAGGTCGGCCCGCTGTCGCGCATGGGACCGGCGACCGCCGTGGGGGTCAGGGAGGTGTCCCCCGGCGGGCCGAGGCTCGTGAAGACGATGCTCGCCGTCGGCTTCGTGGGGTCCGCCTTTCCGGCTGCGACGGCCAGGCCGCGGGCGGCGGCCGCGTCCGCGTCCGCGGGGAGGGTGCCCACCGCCGGGTTCGCCGGGATGTAGGAGGCGATGTTGGTGGCGGTGTCCGGGTTGCCGTAGGCGATGACGGCGCCCGGCGCGTGCGGCACTCCCCGTGGATCGTCCACGCTGAGCAGGAGCTGGGGCGGCACACCGGCGGTGTCGATCTGCTTCTGCAGGGCGTTGAGGCCGTCGAGGTTCGTCTGGGTCACGTTCAGCGTCCGGTACGGGTCGGCGAGCTCTTGGGCCATCTGGGTGCGCAGCTGGGGCAGCCAGGCCCGGTTGGCCTGGTCACGCGTCTCGGCGGGGAGGCCGTCCATGGCCCCGATCCGGCCGGGGTGGTCCTGGAGGAGTTGCTGGCGTGTGCTGTCGGGCAGCGAGTCCCACCACTTCCGGTTGGCGTCGGGTGTCGATGCCGCGCTTCCCATGCTCTGGTCCACGCGCTTGTCGAGCTCGCCGGCGGACTTGTTGGCCTCGGCGACCTTCGCCGGGTCGTAGTCCCCCTCCCCTTTGGCGATGAAGTCGAAGCTGCTCAGTGCCTTCGACAGGCGTTCGTCGACGGCCTGCGCGTCCGTACAGAGCAGGGTGACGGCATCCACGAGCCGGTCGCGGGCGGCCTCCACCTCCTTGCGCCACTCGGGGTCGTTCCGGGAGTGCTTGTCGGGGGGCAGGATCTGCACCACGGGCACGGTGTTCACATCGGCGGCGACGATCTCCAGGCAGTTGCCGGCCGCCTGGGTGATGAGCTCCTTCTGACGTGCCTGCAGGAGGAGGATGCTGTCGACGGCGTCCGTCAGCATCCGGCGCAGGTCCTCGGTCATCTGGTCGACGAGGAAGAGCTGGTTGGTGCGCTCCTGGAGTGCGGTGTCGGTCGCGTTCGAGGCCCGGCCGTGCCAGCTGGAGTCGGCCAGGTTGCGCTGCATCGTCTGCCAGCCGGCGATCCGCTCCTTGAACTTGCCCTCGAAGGTGGCCAGGGCCTGCGCGGTCGCCTTGAGCTTGCCGACGTCGGCTTCCTTGATCATCCCCCAGTACTGCGGCCCCATCAGCCCTGTCCCCCCGCCGCGTTCTGTTCCCCTGCCCCGGCCCCGGCCCCACCGACCGTCGAAGCGGCCGTGCCGTCCACGGCCTCGTAGGACCTCGCCATGACGGACAGGTTGCCGGCGGCCTGTTCCAACCTGGTGGTGGTGATGAAGTAGATGTGCCTGCCCAAGTCGTAGACGGCGTTCTTGGCCGGTCCCTCGAACCACCAGGACGACAGACCCAGATCCGGTGGCGCCTGGCCGAACTCCTGCGACCACTCCTGGCTGATCCCCTTCGCCACGGCGTAGCCGGCCGTCGACGCGTCCCGCAGGTCCTGCGGATTCACCCGGAAACCTGACATGGCCTCAATTCTCTTATCCCCCACCGGTCACGCAGATCTCGTAACCGAACCGGCGCCCAGCGTAACCGACGAACCCGAACAAGCCCAGCGCTCCTCAACACAGCCGCAACAACGCACGCACCACAACGAGTACCCGCCCGGCGGGATGCGCACGGGCGGTGCCGACGCAGCCGCTGACGGCTTGCCAGAGTTCCTCGCGCACCTTGTGTGCTGTTGGCCGCCTCGGCGTTCTCGTCCTCGGGGCACTGGCGTTGCGGGCCGTCGCGACGCGGCTGCGCATCGACGGTGAGGGTGTGGAGCTCAACGAGGGCCTCAAGCCGCGGCTGCGGTGGGATGAGGTGGCGGAGGCACGGGTGTTCAGGGTCCGATCCCGCAGATATGTGGAGACCGGCTCCCCCGGTCTGAACGTCTCGTACTGCCTCGCGACGAAACCGGTGGCGATCGAAGGCGGCAGGGTCGAGCTGGTCCGTTCCTCGCCGAAGACATCGATCGCAACGATCCTGTCGCCTGCGTCGGTCCCTGCGGTCGCGGGTGCCTGGGTACCTTCGCGTTCGACGAGTTACCGGGCGCGCTTCGGGGGCTGGCAGGACTCACGCATCTGATCGTCTATGCGACAACGGCCGTCCGACCGGGCAGGCGGATGTGGGTGGTGAGGCCGCCGTCGGGGTTGGCCCGCACGGTGAGGGTGGCGTGGTGGGCGGTGGCGATGGCCTGGACGATGGACAGGCCCAGGCCGGATCCACCGGCGGGGGTGTTCAGCCGGGGGCGGGGGCCGCGTCGGAAGGGTTCGAGGAGTTCGGCGACGGTCGCGTCGTCCAGTCGCGGTCCGGTGTTGTGGATCCGGAGGCCGTCCTCGTCGACATGGATGTGGACGGTGCCGCCGGGGTGGTTGTGGGTGACGGCGTTGGTGATCAGGTTGCGGGCCAGGTGGGCGAGCAGCACCGGGTCGCCGTGGGTGGTGGCGGGCCGTCGGGTGAGGTGGATGGTGACCTGTGCGGTGTGTGCGGCGTCGGCGGCGGCGTCGCTCTCCCGGGTGACGAGTGCGGTCCAGTCGACGCTTTCGCGGGTTTCCGGGCCGTGTCGGCCTTGGGCGAGCAGGAGCAGGGCGTCGATGAGCCTCTCGCTGCGGCGGTTGGCGTCGAGCAGGTCGTCGCGGATCTGGTCGAGTTCGGCCGGTTCGGGATCGTGGAGTGCGACCTGGATCAGGCTGCGCTGGATCGCGAGTGGGGTGCGCAGTTCGTGGGAGGCGTTGGCGATGAAGCGGCTCTGGGCGTCGAAGGAGGTCTGCAGGCGGTCCAGGAGGGCGTTGAAGGTGTCGGCGAGGGCGGTGATCTCGTCGTGGGGGGTGGCGGTCTCCAGGCGCTGGTGGAGGTTGGCCGCGCTGATGCGGCGGACGGTGGTGGTCATCCGGTGTACGGGACGCAGGAGGCGGGCGGCGGTCCACCAGCCGACCAGGGCGGCCAGGACGGCGGCCACGGCCAGGGCCGCGAGGGACCACAGGAGCTGCTGCTGGGCCGCGGCGTCGGTGACCTGCCGGCTGACCGTGGTGGCAATGGTCCCGTCCGCGCTGAACACCGTCGTTCCCGGCGAGGGGTGGCCGGTGGTGGGTTGGGCCGGCGCCATGGCGGCGGGCTGGCCGGCCGAGTGCGCGATCCGCGTGGCGAGAGCGTCGGTGCCGTGCCGGGTGAGCAGGTAGACGGCGGTCAGCAGGAGGGCACCGAGGCTGAGGAAGGCGGTCCCGAAGACGACGGCGATGCGGGTGCGGATGGTGCGGTGTCTCAGCACAGTGCGTAGCCGGTGCCGGGGAGGGTGCGGATCGGGTCGGGGGTGCCGAGTTTGCCGCGGAGCCTGCTCATGGTGACGCGGATGGCCCCGGTGAACGGGTCCGCGTGCGCGTCCCAGACCCGTTCCAGCAGCTCCTCCGCGCTGACCACTCCCCCGTCGGCCTCCATCAGCACGCGCAGCACCCCGAACTCCTTCGCCGTGAGGGACAGCGTGCGGCCGTCGCGTTCGGCGCGGTGACGGACGGTGTCCAGGGTGATGCCGGCGCGCCGCAGGTGTGGCGGCGTGACGGGGGCGATCCGGCGGCCCAGGGCCTGGACGCGGGCGACGAGCTCGGGGAACTCGAACGGCTTGCACAGGTAGTCGTCCGCCCCCAGGCCCAGGCCGCGGACCCGGTCGTGCAGGGTTCCGGCGGCCGTGAGCATCAGGATCCTGGTCCGTGCGCCGGAGGCGACCAGCGAGCGGCACAGTGTGTCACCGTGCACACCCGGAAGGTCGCGATCCAGGACGAGAACGTCGTAGTCGGTCAACTCCGTCAGATCACGCGCCGCTTCCCCGTCGAGCACCACGTCCACCGCCATGCCCTCACGACGCAGCCCCGTGCCCAACATCCTCGCCAGGACGGGCTCGTCCTCGGCCACCAGCACCCGCATCCCGCAACCCTCCATCTCTCACCGGACCAGGACACACCCCGACACCCATGTGGCCCGCCCGGAGCGCCGCGGCGGCGGCCAGGGCGGCGAAGGCGGCCAGGGCGGCCAAGGCAGTCGCGGCGGCCCGAGTCGGCGGTGTGCCGCGGTATCGTCGCTGTCAGTCAGCCCTCGCTGCGGTACATCGCACGGGTGGCGCCACCTCCCCGGTCGGGAAGTGGCGCCACTCCGGCGTCAGCGCGTTGTCACCAGGGCTGCGATCGTTGATCCGAACGCCGACAACCCCAGCGACCGGAAACGCCCTACTTCTGGACCGGCTGGGCGGGGGCGCGGTCCTTGCCCGCGGAGGGGTCGGTGTCACTGAAGGTCACGTGGCCGTCCTTGTTCACCGTAGCGTACTTGCCCGCGCCGTCGGAGGGCTGGGCGGGGACGCTGTCCTTGCCCGCGGACGGGTCGGTGTCACTGAAGGTCACGTTGCCGTCCTTGTCCATGGTCGCGTACTTACCCGCGCCGCTGGAGGGCTGGGCGGGGACGCTGTCCTTGCCCGCGGACGGGTCGGTGTCACTGAAGGTCACGTGGCCGTCCTTGTCCATGGTCGCGTACTTGCCCGCCCCACCGGAGGGCTGGCTGCCGGCGTCCGGGCTCTGCGCGGCGGCGACGCCGCACACAGCGAGCGCGGTGAGTGCCCCGCCACCGAGGGCGAGGGTGGTCTTGCGGCGAAGGTTCCAGCTGAGGTTCATGATCTCTGTCCTTCCGTAGACGCCCCTTGTGGCCGTCTGCGGTACCCACATCACCAGTCACGGTGTTTCGGCAGCGTCTCTCCGTTCTTTAGGTGATCATTACTCCGGCCGCCTCGGAGTTTCGGTGTCAGTCCCAACGAGCACAATGAAGTACCGCCGCCGGTATCGGAATGCCCTGGCACGGCTGATCCCGCCTCCCACGAAGGCCGTTCAGCCGCCGTCCACGACACATCCCGTGCGGCATGTCATGGGGGGGCACTCGGATGAACTTCATGGGCTTCATCGTCATCGTCGCCATCGTCGTGATCGTCTTCAGGATCGCCGCCTGGATGCGGCGCCGCGACGACGCGGACCGGAAGTCGCGCTACACGAGCGGAAGCGGGGACAGCAGCGGAGGCTGGAACGGGAGCGACGGCGGCGGGGGCCACGGCGGCGGCCACTCGGGCTGCGGAAGCAGTTGCGGGAGCAGCTGCGGAGGCGGTTGCGGCGGGGAATGAGCCCCTACGTCAGGTCCTTGCGCAGGAGCGTGCACATGGTCTCGTACCTGCGGATCGAGCCGTCGGGCGCCTCCTCGTCCCAGGCATCGGGCTTCCGGTCGAAAGCCGTGTACCCGAGCCGCTCGTAGAGCGCGCGGGCTCGCGGGTTGTCGTCCTCCACGCCGAGTTCGGCGCGCCGCAGACCCCGCGCCCGGATGCGGTCCTCCGCGGCCCGGACGAGCAGCGAGCCGAGGCCGCAGGACTGGAGGGCCGGGAGCACGGCCAGCTGCCAGAGCGTGCCCGCGCCCGGGGCGACGCGGTAGTCGACGCCACCGATCGCCACGGGCAGGCCGGCCGCGGTGCACACGGCCAGGTAGTCCACCTCGCCGGCCTCCACCCGGGCCAACTCCCGGGCGACCTGGCGTAGATGGGCCGCGGACCCGGACCAGGTGCAGTCCGGCAGGTCGGCGGGCGTCAGATCGCGGACGTGAACGGATACGACGATGCCGGCCGCTCCGGCGTGAGGGGAGGTCATGCCTCCATCCCATCAACGCGAGGACGTTTCCGCGACGGGATATTCACCGCGCGACCCCGCCGGGCTCAGTCGTGCAGCGTCACGCCGGGCAGCGGGCTGCCGGTGGCGTCGAACAGGACGGTTCCGCAGTCGCAGTGCTCGTCGGCCAGGGTTTCGGTCGGGGGTAGTTCCCAGACCAGCATCTGCGCGCAGTTCGGGCAGTTCAGGCTGACCAGGGCCGCTTCGGGTTCCGAGCCCCAGGGCCGTACCGGCAGGCCCCGGTACAGCAGTCCGGTCGGCTCGCGCTCGCCGGTGGGGGCGACCAGGAGCTCGTAGGTGTCGGTGCCGTCGTCCCACACCGCGAGGGTGAAGCCGAGCTCCGCCAGCACGGCGGCCAGGTGGTCGAGCCGACGGACCGGGAGATCGCCGCGGCGCAACGTCGGGTCGTTCTCGGCCGTACGGTCGACGGCCACGCGGTCGACCGCTTCGGTGTCGACGCCGGTCGGCTCGGCGCCGAAGGCCCGTACCCGGTCGGCCGCGAACGCCGCCAGCCCGCCCGGGTGATCATCGCCGGTCCAGTCCATCGTGAACATCACGCTGTCGACGCCGACTCCCCGGGCCCGCTCGCCGGGGGTAAGGAACAGTTCTTCCACCTCGTCCGTCACGGCGGTCACGCTATCAACTGCCGGACGGCGAGACGGCGTACGGTCCCCGCGCGGCCTCCTCAGTGGCGGCTGAGGTAGCTGAGGACGGCGAGGACGCGGCGGTGGCCGCTGTCGGCCGGCGAGAGGCCGAGCTTGGCGAAGATGTGGCCGATGTGCTTGTGGACGGCGTTGTCGGTGATGACGAGGCGGTCGGCGATCGTGGTGTTGTCCTGGCCTTCTGCCATCAGGGCGAGGACCTCGCGTTCGCGTGGTGTGAGGGCGACGATCGGGTCGTGGGCGGGGCGGGTGAGGAGTTGCCCGATCACCTCGGGGTCCATGACGGTCTCGCCGGCCGCGACCCGCCGCAGTGCGTCGGTGAACTGGCTGACGCGGCCGACCCGGTCCTTGAGGAGGTAGCCGACGCCGCCGCGGCCGTCGGAGATCAGCTCGCCGGCGTACTGCTGCTCGACGTACTGGGAGAGGACGAGTACGGGCAGCCCGGGGTGCAGCCGGCGGGCGCGGATGGCGGCGTGGATGCCCTCGTCGCGGAAGGTCGGCGGGAGCCGGACGTCGACGATGGTGACGTCCGGGCGGTGTTCGGCGACGGCGGCGGCGAAGCCGGGGGCGTCCTCGGTGATCGCGACGACCTCGAAGCCCTTGGCGGTCAGCAGGAGTTCCAGCCCGCTGGACAGTAGGACGTTGTCCTCGGCGATCACGACCCGCATGGCAGGCTCACCGTGATCGTGGTCGGGCCGCCGGCCGGGCTGTGGAGGCGGACGGTGCCGTCGAGCGCCAGGACGCGGTGGCGGATTCCGGCGATGCCGGTGCCCAGCGTCTCGTCGGCGCCGCCGATGCCGTCGTCGGTGACCTCGATCGCCAGCCGGTCGCCGTCGCGTGCGACGCGGACGGTGCTGCGGGTGGCCCGGCTGTGCTTGGCGGCGTTGGTGAGCGCCTCGGCGATCGTGTGGTAGGCGACGGCCTCGACCGCGGCGGGGGCGGTGCCGTGGGCGTCGAGGTCTTCGAGGTCTTCGAGGTCGAGGGTGGTGTCGATCGCCGAGCGGGCGGCCAGCGCGGTCAGCGCCCCGGCGAGGCCGCGGTCGGCGAGGATCGGCGGGTGAATCGTCCGGATCACGGCGCGGAGTTCCGTCATGGCCTCCTCGGCGTTCTCGTGGGCTTCCGCCAGGAGTCCGGCCACCAACTGAGGGTCGTCGTCCAGCAGTTCGCGGGCCACGCCCAGCCGCATCACGAGGGCCACCAGCCGGGCCTGGGTGCCGTCGTGCAGGTCGCGTTCGATCCGGCGGAGTTCCGCGCCGTGGGCGTTCATGGCCTCCGCCCGTGTCTCGGTCAGCGTCTCCACCCGCTGCGCCAGCCGCTCGGCGGTCGAGGGGGAGAGCACGGCCAGGCAGGTCCGGGCGTGCAGACGTGCCAGCGGGGGGACCAGCCAGTACGTCAGCGCCGCGAAGGCGACGGCTTGCGCGGTGCCCAGGGTCAGCGCCGTCCCCCATCCGGTCAGGGGGACGCCGGCGGCGAACCCGCCCGCGGGGGTGCCCGCGGGCAGGGCCCACCACAAGGGCACCGTGACGGCGGTGGTCACCGCGTTGCCCGCGCACAGCACCACGACGAGCCCGAAGGCCACGCTGGTCACGACGCAGGTGCAGAGCCATCCGAGGACCCGCCACGGACCGACGCGGACGGCGCCGGAACGCGCGGAGCGCAGCAGCCGGTCGGCGCGGCGGCGGTGCCAGGACGCCCAGGCGCGGGCCGCTGCCGGGACGGCGAGTACGGGCAGCGCGAGCACGGCGAGCGCGGCGGTGCACAGGCTACCCAGCAGGTAGCCCAGCCCACGCCAGGTCTCCGAGAGCCGACCGGCCCCTTGGTCGTTCATTCGCACAAGTCTGGACCATGGGAACCGGGCCCGGCATTACAGCCCACCACCCTCTTTTCCGGCCGGTGAGCGGTATCGTCCGCCCGTCTCCCCCGGACCTAGCGTCAACGCCCATGACGAACATGAGGAACACGGCGAGCACGACGAACACACCGAGTTCACCGATCCGCGCCCCACGGCGACGCCGCCGACCGGCCCGACGGAACCTGACGCTGGCCGCCGTCGTGGCCCTGGCCCTCTCCGCCGGCATGCCCGAAGCGATGGCCGCGCCCGACACGATGGCCACGCCCGACACGACGGCAGCCCGGCCGTGCGACGACCATGACCGGCTCCAGCTCCAGCTCCAGCAACGGCTCCAGCACGACGCCGACGCGATCACCGCGGTCGGCGCCACGGGCGTACAGGCCCGTGTGGCCACCTCCGACGGACCGACCCTGACCGTCACCAGCGGGGTCGCCGACCTGACGGGACGACAGCCGGTCTCCCCGGACGGATACTTCCGGATCGCCAGCATCACCAAGACCTTCGTGGCCACCGTGACCCTGCAGCTCGTCGGCGAGAACAGGCTGTCCCTGGACGACCCGATCGAACGGTGGCTGCCCGGTGTGGTGTCCGGGAACGGCAACGACGGTCGCGTGATCACCGTCCGCCAACTGCTCCAGCACACCAGCGGCATCCACGACGACTATCCGGACTACACCTCGGCGGAGGACTTCCAGAAGCACCGGAACGACTCGTACACGCCCGAGCAGATCGTCGCCCGGGCGATGAGCCACAGCCCGGACTTCCAACCCGACACCGGCTGGAACTACAGCAACACCGGTTACGTCCTGCTCGGGATGGCCATCGAGAAGGTCACCGGGCGCCCCTGGTACGAGGAGGTCGGGGAGCGGATCGTCCGGCCGCTCGGCCTCGACCACACCTTCCGGCCCGGCACGTCACCCACCCTGCCCCAGCCGCACGCCGAGACGTACCAGAGGTTCCGGGCCGGCGAGCCGCTCGTGGACGTCACCGAGCAGGTCGGCCCGGGGACCAACGGGGAGGCCGGGCTCGTCTCCACCACCGCCGATCTCAACCGGTTCTTCGGCGCCCTGCTCGGCGGCCGGCTCCTGGCGCCCGCGCAGCTGGCGCAGATGAAGCAGACCGTCGCGGTCAGCCCGGCGTTCGAGCGGCTCATGCCGTGTGCCCGCGCCGGACTGGGGCTCTTCTCGCGCCGACTGCCCGGTGGCGGGGAGTACTGGGGCCACGAGGGCGGCGACGCCGGCTGGATCAGCTCCGTCGGTGTCACCGCCGACGGCCGGCGCAGCGTCGCGCTCTCGCTGTCGGGCGTCCAGGCCGACAGCGAGAAGGACGTCGTCCGGGTGGCGGGGGCCGAGAGCAGGCTGGTCGAGGACGCCCTGCGCGCGCCGGCGAAGGCCGATCCTCCGGGGCGGTGACCCCCCGGCCCCGGCCCCGGCCGGCGCCCCTCACGCATGGACCTCCCAGTTGGTACCGTCCGGCATGGACTTCTCCACCCCCGGAACGGACGGGCCACGGCCGGACGCCGCCGCCGTGGCCCGCGCCGTGGCCCGTGCCGAGCTCGCCGACAACGTCTGGGGGTCGCTGTTCTCGGCCGTGGACGCGCAGCGGGCGGCCGCGCGCTTCCACTCCGCCGGCTGGCGGGTCCGGCGGTCCTCGCGGACCGAGTTCGAGGTCGAGAGCGCGTTCGCCGAACTTCGGCTCCTACCGTTGGAACCCGTGACGTTCAGCGGGTTCGTGGACCCCGACCGCATCGACGCCCTCCTGGCGGCGCTGGAGGCGATGGGCCTGTCCTTCGATGTCGAGTTCACCGACGCGGACGGGCGCGACCACCTCCAGCACTCGGCGAACCAATCGAACTGACGCATGATTGTCAGGTTCTGGGCATGGGAAGGGTGCAGGCCACAGACCGCTTCCCGGGAGGACACCCGTGCACCGCACCACCGCCAGGACCACCACCAGGACCACCACCGCCCTGCTCGCCGCCGTACTCGCCGGGACGGCCCTCGGGGCCGCACCCGCCTGGGGCCGTCCGGCGGACGGGCCACAGTCGGTCCACCAGGTGGAGGTGTTCGCCGAGGACGGCGGCATCTCTCGCGCCCAGGCCCCGGCCGGCTCCCCCTACCTCGCCGACCGCCCCCAGGGCATCGCACCCGTCCGCGGCGACGGCGAGGTGACGGCACTGGTCCACAACGGGGAGCCGGCCGCCAAGCTGGACGTCGTGGTGGTCGGCGACGGCTACACCGCGCAGGAGCAGGAGAAGTTCCGCGCGGACGCGACCGCCAAGTGGCGCGAGCTGACCGCCGTCGAACCGTACGCGGCCTACCGCGGGCTGTTCAACGTCTGGGCGGTGTCGGCCGTCTCGCCCGAGTCCGGGGTCACCGGCGATCCCGACCAGGCGACGGTGCGGCACACCGCGCTGGGCTCGTACTTCTGGTGCGACGGCGTGGAGCGGCTGCTCTGCGTGGACGAGAAGGCCGTCGAGTCGTACGCGGCCAGGGCCCCGCAGGCGGACCTGGTGCTCGTGGTGGCCAACACCACGAAGTACGGCGGCGCCGGCTACAACGACGTCAAGTCCCCGGTCGGCTACGAGGGGATCGCCACCGTTTCAGGCGGCAACGCCAGGTCCGGGCAGATCGCGGTGCACGAGATCGGGCACTCGCTGGGCAAGCTGGCCGACGAGTACGCGTACGAGGGCCAGGGGACGTACCAGGGCGACGAGCCCGCCGAGGCCAACATCAGCACGCTGACCGCCGAGCGGATGCGACAGCAGGGCACCAAGTGGGCGCGCTGGCTGGGCCAGGCCTCGCCGGACGGCGGCACGGTCGGCACCTACGAGGGCGGCGGCTACTACCCCACCGGGCTCTACCGGCCGACCGAGAACTCGATCATGCGCTCACTCGGACGGGAGTTCAACCTGCCCGGGCGCGAGGCGATGATCGCGGGCTTCTACCGCCACGCCACCCCGCTCACCAGCCCCACCCCCGCCGGCAGCCGGCTCACCGCCGCCGACCGCCTCACCGTCGACCTCCCGGTATCCGGCACCCGGCTGCGCTGGTACCTGGACGGGCGGGAGCTGCCCCGGCTCGCCGACCGCGCCACGCTGGACCTGGCCGAGCTCAAGCTGACCGGGCCGCGCTCCCGGCCGCACGCCCTCACCGCCGTCGCCACCGACCCGACCCCGGCCGTCGCCGACCCGGCGCTGCGCGCGAAGCTGACCGCGAGCCTGTCCTGGCTGGTGACGCGCTAGACCCTGTTGCAGCACCGGGCGTGCCGCACCCAGCGGCGACGGCCGCCGTCGGCCGGCGCCCGACCGGTCCCCCGCCCCGACGGTGACGGTGGCGGGGCTCCGGCCGAACTTCCACGGAATCCACATGACTTGGCGGATTCGTGGGGCAGTCGTGACGGAGCCGTGCTAGAACCTTCGGCGGGCCGCAACTCCGGTTGCCCGCCCGCCCGGTACCGCATGTCCCGATGTTCCCGCGCCGCACCTCGTGTCCGGCCACGACCCTGGGAGAACCATGCCCACCGCATACACCCGCCCCGTCCGCCTGTTGCTCGCCGCACTGGCCGCCCTCGCCCTGCTGCTCACGGGCGGTGCGGTCACCGCGCCCTCCGCGAACGCCTCCACCACCGGCCTCGACGGCTCCTGGGCCTGCGACGTCCCCGCCGGGTACGTCTACGACCAGGTGTCGATGAACCGCAGCTGTAGCGGCGGCGGCAGCTGGAACTCGCCGCAGTTCCACCTGCGGACCCCGTACGACGGCCTGACGGCCTGCAAGAGCGCGCCCGGCTTCGTCTACGACGCCATCACCTGGGGCAGCGCCTGCAGCCAGATATCGGGCGTGCAGTCCAACCAGTTCCACCTGCGCAAGCCGGTCGACGGCATGGTCGCCTGCGTGGGCACTCCGGAGTTCACCTACGACTACCTCGTCTGGGGCACCACCTGCAACATGACCACGGGCGGCGGCCAGTCCAACGCCTTCCACCTCCGCAAGCCGTACAGCGGACTCTGGGCCTGTGACGTCCCCAGCGGCTTCACTTACAGCACGACCACCCAGAACTACGACTGCAGCACCTACCGGGGCGCCACCTCCACCAAGTTCCTCCTGCTCGGCTGACTGCTCCACTGACTGCTCGGCTGAGCGGTCCCGCACCGAAGGACGGGAGCAGGAAGTCGGCCTGGCCGACTTCCTGCTCCCGTCCTCGCTTCAAGGCATGTGTCACGGAAGGTGACGGATATCCGGTCTCTCCCCGGCTACTTCGGAGAACCGTTACGGCAGCGGGATGCGCACCACCTGCGGGTCGTGGTCGCTGAGCTGGGTGCTGAACTCGCTGTTGATGTGCACGATGTCGTAGCTGTACGAGGTGGCCGCGAGCGCGCCGGAGATCAGGATGTGGTCCAGCACCTGCGAGTTGCCCTCGTACACGTAGGTGTAGCGCTCGGGCAGCGGCAGGGTGCGCGGCAGGTCGGTGAGCGAGCCGCCGGCGGTGAGGATGTCGGCGGTCTGGGAGAACTCGAAGTCGTTGAGGTCGCCGAGCACGACGACCGAGGCCTTCGGGTCCACTGCCAGGATCTGGTCGGTGAAGTTCTTCACCACCGTCGCCTGGTCGTGGCGCTGGCTCTCCGAGGGGTGGGCCGGCTGCTGGTAGCGGCCGAACAGGGGCTGGTCGCCGCCCTTGGAGTTGAAGTGGTTGGCGATCACGAAGACCGGCTTGCCGTTCCAGCGGAACTCGCCGGCCAGCGGCTTGCGGCTGGAGTTGAACGCCGCGTTGGTCGGGTCGATCCGGCCGGGCGAGTAGGCCAGCTGCGGCGTGCCGCCCGCGTTCACCACGGAGTCGGCGGTGGTGGAACCGGCGCCGGGGCGGTCGGTGAAGGAGAGGCCGCGGTCGGTGCGGAACAGGAACACCTGACGGATGTTGCCGCCGGGCTGCCCGCCGTCCTGGCCGTCCACCGGGTCGATCTCCCGGTAGGAGTAGGAGGGGCCGCCGGCCGCGCTGATGGCCGCGGTGAGCTTGGCCAGGGTCTGGGTCGCGCTCACCGTGCCGTCGCTGGTGGCACCGCTGTTGTCCTGGATCTCCTCCAGCGCGACCAGGTCGGGCGAGCGCAGGTTGGTGACGATGCCCGCCGCGAGGCCGTCGAACTTGCTCTGCGGGTCGGACGGGGCGAGGTTCTCCACGTTGAAGGTGGCCACGGCGAGCTGGCCGGCCGTCGGCGCGGCGGTGGTCTCGGGGGCGGTGCCGCCGGGGGTGACCGCCGGGGTCGCGGTGACCTGGAGGGTGAAGTTGCCGAAGGCGTAGTCGAGGACGCCGACGGTGGCGCCGCTCAGGGTGTCGCCGACGTTGGCGATCGGGGTCGGCGCGAGCGCCTTCCCGAGGACGACCCGCTCCGGGTTGCCGTCGTTCGCCTGCAGCAGGATGCCGCCCCGGTTCGTGCGGGTGCCGCTGCCCTGCGGGACGACGGGGACCTCGCCGTAGGAGTTGGTCGGGCCGACCACGGCCGCGTTGTCGATCTCGACCCGCATGCCCTCCAGGGACTCCCAGAAGTCCAGGCCGTCGGTGGCGGGCTGGAAGTTCCCTGCGGTCTCGACGTCGCCGGAGGTGACGCTGGAGATGACCGAGGACGGGGGTATCCGCCCGCCCTGGCCGACCAGTGTGGCGGCGGGCAGCGGCGCGTTGTGGGCGACCACGCTGACGCTGGGCGCGGTCAGTTCGGTGATCGACAGGTTGTTGGTGCCGCCGGTGCCGCCCGGTCGGTACTGGCTGACGGTGGCACTGACCGTGACCGAGTCCCCGACGGCGACCGAGGGCGCGCCGGCGGTGTAGACGTAGATGCCCTCGCTGGTGGCGGGGTCGTTGTCGGGCTGCGGGTCCTGGTACCAGAAGCCGTTGGGGCCCACGGCCGTCACCACGCCGGGCACCGCGCTGACGGCGCTGCCGGCCAGCGGGGAGACGCGGGCGGCGCCCTGGATGTCGTGGATCCGGGTGCCGCCCGGGGTGCCGCCCCCGCCGTTGGAGGAGGAGTTTCGCGGCACGGGCGAACCGATCGCGAAGTCCGTCGCGTTGTTGTCGGTGTCGGTGGCGCCGCCGCCCGCGCGCAGGGCGGCGGTACTGTTCGACAGGTTGCCGGTCGGCGAGCCCTCGGCGGAGCCGGCGCTGGTGCCGTAGCCGACGAAGTCCCTCACCCCGGACTGGCTCGCGCAGCCGGTGGAGCAGGTCAGCGCGGTGCCGTTGGTGACGAGGGCGACCTTGCCGGAGGTCGCGGACATGGCGAGCGTCCCGGTGGCGTCCGCCGTCGGCAGGGCGGCGCCCGTACCGGCGCCGGCGGCCTCCTGGACGAGGAAGTAGTGGCCCGGCGCGATCGTGCCGGAGAGGGTGGTCTTCGACCAGCTGGAGCCGGTGGCCGAGGCGTACTGCACCGTCCAGCCGGTGACGGACACCGGCGTGGTGCCGCGGTTGTACAGCTCGACGAAGTCGTTGGTGTACGGGGCGCCGGAGTTGCCGCCACCGCCGTACACCTGGCTGATCACGATGTCGGACGACACCGCCTGCGCGACGCCGCCGGGCAGCGCCACCAGTGCCGCCACCACGGCCGCGGCGGAGGCCGCCGCCAGCGTCCGCCGCCGGACTCGTGGTGCTCTCGGGCTGATCCGGGGGTTCGGGGTGCTCCCCATGAGGCTTCCTCCTGACCACCGTCCGGACTCGCGACCCGGCGGTGTGTGAGCACGGACAAGAAAGGTCGGGCGCTGCGGTTGTAGCAGCGCCACCAGATCCCTACCGTCTGCACCGGGCAACGGCCAGGCATACGCCGGAAGAACGTTTCTACGCGCGACAAGTGGGAGGAGGTGCTCCGGATGGTGTGGATCAACTGCCGTGCCCCGCACGGCCGCTGACCCGCCCGACGGGAACAGCACAGGGCCCGGGGCCGGCAGTGGGGCACCGCCGGACCCGGGCCGGCCGGTCCGTGTCACGTCGGGCGGGTCAGTGCGGACGGCGCTGCGCGGGCGTCGGCGCGGGCGCAGGTGTGGACGTCGGCGCGGGCACAGGTGCCGCCGTCGGTGTCGGTGTCGGCCGGGGCGGGCGTCGGCGCAGCGGCGCCAGTTCGCGTTCCAGGGCCCGCACGTCCAGCGCTATCCGGGACGCTATCTCGCGCGGAGCGGTACCGGCGGGCAGCCGGCGCGACCAGGAGCGGGGCTTGGCCGGGCCGTCCTGGACCATGTGGAAGTTGAGCCTCAGCACGTCGGCGACGTCGACCAGGCTCACCAGGATCCTGGTGTCCCCGAGCTCTATGCTGACTTCGTTCCCGATGCACGAGCAGGCCACCAGGCCCTCGATGTCCTCCTCCGCCAGGTATCTGGCCAGGGGTACCGCCTTACCCCGGACCAGAAACGGACGTTCCACCGGAGTCACCGGACCGCCTCCTCCCCCAGCAGCTGAGCGCGCCTCGGCCGCGGCGCAGGCGCACCGCAACAGACCGGGCCCGGCCCATGCTCCACCACATCCGGCCGGATCGCCAACTCCGTGTCTCACCACGTGAATTGGCCGAACGCACCGACCCGGCGCACCGGCGCACACCCCAGCGCACCGGACCGGCCCGACGGCCACGACGACGGCAGCGGGCACATGGCCGGGGAACGCTCGTGTGCCCGCCCGCACGAAGCGGACGGCCGGTCAATCGGCCTGAATTCATCGAATTTTCAAACGCCTCTATTTCTAACGGATCATCAGACTTGTTGCAGATCAGGGAGGTTGTCCGTGCACGTTCTCCCGATCCATGGATAGCATCTGAATTCCATTCTGTTCGAGCGCTAATCGCCTGGGAGGGGCGGCGCCGGGCAGACCGACAGGAGTCTTCATGCGCGTGTCCAAGCACGTCCACCCCGTCAGCAGCCGTCCGACCGCGGCCGACATCGCCCTGCCACCGGCACTGCCCTATCCCGACGGCTGGTCCGCACTCGCCTTCTCCGCCGAGCTCAAGCCCGGCACCGTCCTCACCCGCCGGCTCGCGGGCGAGGACGTCGTGCTGTACCGGCTGCGCAACGGCCGCATCCGCGCGATCCGCCCGTACTGCCCGCACCTGGGCGCCCACCTCGGCCTGGCCTCGGTCGAGGGCAACGACCTGGTCTGCCCCTTCCACAAGTTCGCCTTCGACGCCGAGGGCCGCTGCGTGCGCACCGGGTACGGCACCCAGCCGCCCAAGGCGGCGCTGGCGCAGCTGCCGGTGCGCGAGGTCAACGAGTCGGTCTTCGTCTGGCGCCACCACGACGGCCGGGAGCCGGACTGGGAGATCCCCGCCTGGCACCGGATCGGCGACGGGCGGCAGCCGCTGCGCTACGCCTCCTTCGAGATGCCCGGCCACGCCCAGGACGTCATGGAGAACTCCTTCGACCTGGGGCACTTCATCACCCTGCACGGCTGGCCGCAGGGTGAGCTGGCGGCGCCGGTGGAGTTCGACGGCACCGGCTTCCACATCTCGATGCTGGTCCGGGAGACCTTCCCGCTGCTCGGGATGCGGGAGGTCCACGTCGAGGTGGACGGGTACGGCCTCACCGCCCTGCACACCGACGTCCACACGCCCTCGCTCGGCCTGCAGATCTGCTCACTGGTCATGGCCACCCAGGTCGCGCCCGGGCGGATGCAGCTGCGCCAGGCGGGCCGCTTCGTCATGTCGGAGCCGTCCGGGCTGCCGCCGGCCGTCGCCCGGACGGTCAGCCGGGCGGTGACCAGGATGCTGGCGGGCCCGATGTTCAAGCGGAACCTGGAGTTCACCTCGGCGGACTTCCCGATCTGGTCCACCAAGCGGTACGTCTCCCCGCCCCGGCTCGCCCAGGGCGACGGGCCGATCGGCGCGATGCGGCACTGGGCCCGGCAGTTCTACCCGCCGGACCAGCAGGCGCACCTGCCGGGCGCGGCCGCACTCGCCGACCGCAACGGGTCGAGCGCCAACGGGCAGGGCACGAACGGGCAAGCTCAGCCGGAAGCCTCCAACGGAGCCACCCGGTAACCCCCGACCCCGTACGCGGCGGGGGGGGCCCCCCCCCCCGGGCGCCCCCCCCCCCGCCCCGGGCCCCCCGGCCCCCCCCCGGGGGGCCCCCCCCCCGGGGGCCCCCCCCCCCCCGCGCCGGGTGCCCCACCCCCGCCCACAA
>NZ_JBICYZ010000110.1:0-22036 GCF_043201465.1 Kitasatospora sp. NPDC048298 | reverse complement strand
TGGCTCATGCGCTCACGCCGCCTCGCCCGCGACTACGAGACCCGCGCCGACAGCGCCCAGGCCGTGATCCTGTGGTCCATGACCATGGTCATGAGTCGGCGCCTGGCCCGCCACCGCCGCCGGGTCCGGAGTGTCACCCTGCGGCCTGGGGCTTCCGCCGCGGCATGAACCGGCTCCCGGACCCGTCGACCTCCAGCCAGCCCCGTTCCACCAGTCGCCGAGCCTTCTGCCGCAGGTTCTCCGTGACCGCGGTGACCGGCTCCCGGCCGACCGCGACAGCCACCTCCCGCATGGTCAGGCCGACACCGCCCTGCCCGCCGGACTCCACCGCCTCCACCAACCGCCGGTAGTCCGGCGCCAGCGCATCCACCGGATCCAGACCCTCCCGCCACACCGGCACCACCGCCCCCTTCGGCGGCACCCGCACCCCCGCCTGCGCCGGCCCCACGGCATCCTCGGCCGGGGCAAGCGCCTCGGCCAGCTCCTCCACCGCCACCACCCGACGCTCCAACAACGCCCTCGCCGACCTCAGCTCACCCGCGAGGCGCTCCAACTCGGCCTCCAGATCCTCCACCCGCGCCCGAGCGGCCTCCCGACGCTCCTCCAGCAACCCCAGCGGCGACGGCGGCATCACACACACTCCGTTCCGACCTCAACAACCCGACGCCGAAACCCTCCCGCCCAACCCCACGCACCATGCCTGAACAGCGAAAAGTCATACGCCACAAGCGGATTGCGGATGCCTTCTCAGATCACCCGAGCCGTGAAACGGCGGCTCAAGAGGATCCAGTGCCATCCGAAACTCGTCAACGGCTGCCTCGTGACCACCGGCCTGACCCTGGACTGAGGTGACTCAGTCCTCCTCCCAGGGCGGGTAATCGTACGGGAGGTAGCGCCAGGGGACGCCGGTGCGGTCGACATAGAGGATCGCGTCCAGCAGATCACGCAGATCGTGCTCGGGCGGCCGGCCGAACGCGAGGGCCCGTTCGGTGCGTTCCCGGCGCCAGGAGGTCAGGGTGGGCTCGACCAGGGCCCAGCGGGCGTCGGACAGGTCGCTCGGATACGGTTGACGATCCGTCATAACAACGGCATGCTGCGGAATCTCTCCTCCGGCCAGAGGCTGCGGGCTCCAGTGGACAACCGTGCTCCAGCCCGACCTCTTGGGATGAGACAGGACAATGTGCGTAGTTTCGGCGGGAATTCGTATACAGGCAGCACTCCCATCGCATCAGCCTCCGGAATGCCCGCAGAAGAGCTGGCCAGGCAGTCCGGAAATCCGGATCGACTGCCGCTTTCATGGACGAAACGCCCAGTGAGGCTGCGTTTGAGATCTGACATGGGACGATCGGTCGGTGACTCAACTCGTGAACCGTGACCAGTCCCTTGAGAAGCTTGAGGGCGTCCGCTGGTCGGCCCCAACGGGCAGCGAAACCCGTCTGATGGCGGCCGTGCGCGAGCTTCGGCGCAAGCCAATCGGCGGCCTGACGGTCGAGGGCATGCGGTTGCTGATCAGGCAGGACGCGGGCCTTGCCTATCTCCTGCCGCTGGCGGTGGAAGTCCTTCGGGTCAACCCACTGGCGGAAGGCGACATGCATGAGGGCGACTTGCTGGCAGGCCGTGCTCACCAGGGGCGCGGAGGTCTGGAGTGAGTTCCCCGAACTCAGGCAGGAGGTCCGCATGATCGTCTCGGAGTCGACTGCCGTGCTGCCTGCTCTAAAACGTGATGTCAAGGGGTTCCCGGCTCGGTAGGTCGCCGACATAGTGGGCGGTAGAGCGCACCTTCTCGTGGCCCACCGCCCACCGGCGCCTCGCCCGATGAGCGGGGTGCTTGGGCCGAGTTCTATCCGAACAGGCTCGGGTTCAGCGTGCCGAGGGGCGGCTCGTATGACACGTGAGATGGTGCGCGCGGTCACGGGCCTGGCGGGGTTGCCTGACCCTGGAAATCAGGTTTTAGGGGCCAGATAATAAACCTCTCGAACCTCTTCTCAGTTTCTTCGTCTGACAAATCACCCCCGATGGCGTGCCAGCGTGTGAACTTTCCGGCCATGGCCAGTCGAATATTGAAGGCCAATGCCATGCAATTAACGACCTGGAAGGCAGTTCCGCCGCGATCGTCGGACGGGTCTAGTTCATCCACTAATTTTCGCAGTGTTGACACGACCGATTGCTCGGCAATCCAGCAGTCGCGGATCGATTGAAGATCCTGCTTCGGTTCATTTCATATTCATCGGGCTTCATTCGATACTCCGGTGCTGTGTGCTGGGTGCTGGGTGCTGTGTGCTGATTGCGTGGCGGTTGAGCAGGACCAGGCGCCGCCCCGAAGCGACGGTGTGCCGGACGGTGTAGGCCGCCACGACCAGCAGCCTCGCGTGGTGGTCGAGGTGGGCCTCGTCGTCCAGTTCCTGCTCAACCGCCGACAGTGCGGCGAACTTCTCCTCGGACAGGAGCCGTGGTGGGGGAGGTGCCTCGGCGACGAACTGCCGCCAGCCCTCCAGACACCTCACGACTGCAAGGAGTCAAGCAGCTCCTTCGGTCTTGGAGTTCGGTGTCCGAAGGTTCAGCTCGATTCGGCCGGCGGGGACTCAGCCCGCGCCAGAAGTTGGACGATACCGACCCAGACGGACTCGTCCGCCCAGGTGTGGAACGCGCGTACCCTCCAGGACCCCGGCGGCACAGGAACCGGGGCCGTGGAAGGCTCGCGGTGCCCGTGCGGGTACGGCTTTCCGAGGTCCTGGCCGGCTTCACCCGAGTCCATGAGGACTGCAGGTCGGGAGCAACCCCCGCGAGCGCGGGGCCGACGTCTGTGCCACCACGGTCGCCCAGCTCGACGAGTCCCTGGACGCGATCGACCTCGACCTGACCCCGGCCCAGCGCCGCCACCTCGACGAGGCGTGACCAGCCGGCAGGTGAGCCGACAGGCGGGCCGGGCCGTCCCCCAGGAGGGCGGGTCACGCACGTGGGGCGCCGCCCGCCCGCCGGGAGTGCGGTCACTGCTCCGGGATGCGGGCCGCACATCACGGTGCCGGGCTCGGACGGGTCGGCGCTGATCCAGAACTGCTCCCACAGCAGGGCGGATGCGGATCGGCTGAGATACCCGTCGCCGTCCAGGTCGAGCAGGTCGAAGACGTCGTCGGTCTCCACGCTCCGGCCGTGCCAGGTGCCGACGAGGCGGCGGTGTTCGGCGCGCGAGATGCGGCCGTCCCCGCTCTCGTCCACGGCGTCGAAGACGGTGTCGGCGGTTGCCGTGACGACCGCGCGCAGGGTGGGGAGCCGGTCGACGAGGGCCAGGAACTCGTCCATGTCGATCTTGCCGTCGTGGTTGGTGTCGGCCACCGTGAGCAGGTGGTCCCACCAGCCCGTCATGAGCGCCTCGACCCTGGCCCTCAGCTCCGCGCCCCGCTGGACGCCGGCAGGCGGCTCCAGCGCTCCGCCAGGGCCCCGAAGTCGTCCTGCCGCGGGCAGCCGTCCCCGTCCGGGTCGAAGACGGCGAAGACGTGTCCGCGTCCAGGACCCGGCGGAGTCCGGCCGGCGCCTCGGCAGGGCGCCGAACCGGACGGTAGTATCCGTTTCCGTACTGACTGAATATCAAGTACACGCCGTTTACCGGCAATTGCCGTCGGTGACGTCGGCCCACCCTCAACCGGTGACGACCTGGGAAGTCGCGCCGCGCCGCGTCCCCTGCGACCACCTTCCGTACCGGAACCGGCCACCGGAGACCCCGACCGCCGGAACCGGCAAGAACCAGAAAGCGTCCATTGGTTGCCATCGCACATTCCGAGCTCGACGTCTTTCCACTCTGCCTCGGCGGCAGCGTCTTCGGCTGGACCGTCGACGAGCAGACATCCTTCCGCGTTCTCGACGCCTACGCCGACGCGGGCGGGAACTTCATCGACACCGCCGACTCCTATTCCCAGTGGGTCCCCGGAAACACCGGCGGGGAGTCCGAGTCCATCCTCGGCAACTGGCTTGCCGCGCGCGGCCGTCGGGACCGTTTCGTCATCGCCACCAAGGTGGGCCGGCTGAACGGGCTGTCCGGGCTCACGGCGAAGATCGTCCAGCAGGCGGTGGAGGACTCCCTGCGCCGGCTGCGGACGGATCACATCGACCTCTACTACACGCACGCGGACGACCCCGGGACGCCCCTCGAAGAGACCCTCGGCGCACTCGACGCCCTGGTCGCGGCGGGGAAGGTGCGCCACATCGGCGCCTCGAACATCAGCGGCCCCAGGCTGGCCGAGTCCCTTGAGGTGTCGAAGCGTTCGGGGCTCGCCTCGTACGTGGCGGTCCAACCTCCCTACAACCTCGTGGAACGCGAGCCCTTCGAGAGCGGGATCGCCCCGGTCTGCGAGCGCGAGGGCGTCTCCTGCGTCCCGTACTTCGCCCTCGCCCAGGGCTTCCTGACGGGCAAGTACCGCGAGGGCGCTCCCGCCGTTGCCAGCGTCCGCACCGGCGCGGCACAGCCGTACGGCGAAACGCCCCGCGGCCGTACGGTCCTCCGGGCGTTGGACACGATCGCCGCCGAGCACGGCACCGCGGTCGCCGCGGTGGCCCTGGCCTGGCTGAGAGTGCAGCCCCACGTCGTCGCCCCGCTCGCCAGCAGCAGGACGCCCGAGCAGCTCGCCGAGCTGATCCCGGGAGCGATGCTGGAACTCTCCCCGGCCGAGCTCCAGTTGTTGGATCTCGCGTCACGGACCGCCGCAGCGGACGACCATGCGCACGTCGGCTGAAGGAGGAGGAGCCGCCATGATCCTCGCACCCCACACCGCCCTGATCGGATTCGACGCCCTCAAGTCGTTCATCTCCGTGGCGCGCGATGAATACGAGTCCTGTACCCCGGAGGAACCGCCCTCCTGTTTCGCCCTTCTGCTCGGCACCGTCGTCGACGGTGTCGCGGCCGTCACCGCGGTCCAGTTCGCGACCAACGTCCGCGCCACCGACCCGACCGCGGTCGAGGAGTTCGCGCGTTCCGTAGCGCCGTGCTTCGGGGGCGCCTACCGCAATCCCCGCCGGGGATTCTGGTGCAGCTCGCGGGACCTGCTCCGCATCCACCGGGAGGCGGACCGCGACGGGGTCGAGATCCTGGGCTCCATCCACCTGCATCCCGACTGGCACCGAATCGGCCCACCCGAGGAGCGGGGGCTGCGAATAAGCGAGCAGCCGACACCGATGGACCGCTACATGTCCGCCAACAGCCGGTACCCGGTGAACATGATCTGCTACCTGGAATCCGGCCCGCAGGGGGTTTCCGCCGCTCTCGCGGCATGGGGTCCGCCTCCTGAGGGCGAGACCGCGGCGCCGTGTCCGCGGCTCCACCTGACGTTCAGCACGTCCTGACGAGCCGGCACGGCCACCCCTCGACGCCGGCGGGGCTCCGCCCCGGTTACGCCCTAGGGAGCGACCGGGGCGGAGGCGGGATGCCTCAGAAGAGACGCTTCATTCACATAAATGGCAAACTTTCCATATTTAACAGATGGGAAAGAATCCACGCTCCGACCCGCCACGCCGGTTTGCATATGGATAACCCACAACCGGTTCCGGATCTGCTCCAATGGGGCCCGCGCCTGAATATCCGTGCGGCACGCCAGGGAACGGCGGGACATATCGCGATCATGGGTACGTTCTCCGACACCGCATTGCTCGCACTGAGCGATCCCGACCGTCTCAAGGGCGCCTTGGCCCCGGCGGACGACAGCAGCGGGATTCTCACCCTGATCAACGCGACCCATGAGATCGCATTCGCCCGCATCGACCGGGTCGCGGACATCCGGGTCGGCGACATCGTGCTGCAGCAGCCGTTCTTCCCGGTCCGGCGCGTCAGCGGCGACCTCAGCCGGACCGTGCCGAACTACGTCCGGGACGATCTGCGGCTGACCGTGACGCACGAGCCGATCTGGGCCGATCTGCTCGCCCGCGTCCACGTCGACCTGGTCGCCTAGGTCGATCCGGGCGGCGTGGAGTCGGTGGTGACGCGCATGGTCGACGGCATCTCCACCCTGGACGACTTTCGCATGCAGGTCCCTTTTCTCGATCTCGACGAATTCATGCACCGGCACCAGCTGGCGACGGTCGAGGATCTCCGGGACGCCGGCGAGTACCTGGTCGCCGAAATCCGGCTGCGCGCACCGCCGCAGTTCGACCCGACGGATCCGGCCAATGCGTACGGAATCGAGATCTCCGTCGCCGTTCTGGCGGTGGAATCCCTCGACCTCACGGCGGGGCTGCGAGCCGCCAAGCGGCTTCGGGCCTCGGCCTCCGATCTGCTGACTCCCACCCGGCCCTCCCTCCTCGGCGAGGCGAAGGCGCCTACGCCGTGGCCGTCGTGTTCCCGGCCGCATCGGCCTCACCCGATCCGCAGGCCGCAGCCGCAGCCGCAGCCGCGACTTCCTTGTCTCCCTGCGGAATTCGGTACTCGTGTACTCGCTGCCGCGGTCCGTGTGCATGATGCAGCCGGGCCTCAGGTCGCTCCGGCCGGCGGCCATCTTCAGCGCGTCGGTGACCAGCTCGGCGCGGTGGTGGTCGGCCATCGCGTAGCCGATGACCTCGCGGGTTGCCGGGTCGATGACCGTGGCCAGGTACCACCAGCCCTCGATCGTCGGGAGATACGTGATGTCCCCGACGAGCTTCGTGCCGGGCCGTTCGGCGGTGAAGTCCCGGCCGACCAGGTCCGGAGCCGGGGCGGCCTTGGAATCCTGCTTCGTCAGGTGGCGGCGCCGGCGGCGGGTGACACCGCGAATATCCCGCGCGCGCATGATCCGCTCGACCTTCTTCCGGTTGATGCCGTGGCCCTGTCTGCGCAGGGCCGCGTGCACCCGGGGGACGCCGTAGGCGCCCCGGGAAGCGGCGTGGATCTTGCGAATCCGGTCGGCCAACTCGTCATCGATGCGCTCTCGTTCGGCGACCGCCGGCCGGGAGGCGACCCAGGCGTAGTAGGTGGAGCGGCTGACGCCCATGACGCGGCACAGCAGCAGGACCGAGGTGGAAGCCTGTACATTTACCCCAGTTCGCGTAGTCGCCCTCCGCAACCCGGGCATCAAGGTGTACCGCCAACCTTGGCGGCGCAGGGACGGGGCGGCAACCCGGCCCGGGGCGGTCATCAAGGTATCCATCGGAAACCTTGGTGACGCTCGGGGTGGGTGTCAAGGTCTCCGTCGGAAACCTTGACACCCCCTCGGGCCGGTCATCAAGGTGACGCTGGGTGTCTGTACAGCTGTCGCGGTTGTCGCGCTGTCGCGCCTGGCGGTGGCTGTGTACAGCGGCGGGACCGGGGTGTACGGCGGGCGCGACAGCACGACAGACTGTCCACGGACAGTGGTCCTTCCGGGTGGGGCGGCCGACTTTCAGCAGCTGACCCGCGAACCGGTCCGGTGCGCGGTGGTCGCCGACCGTGAGGCCGGCGCGACCTGGGCCACGATCGGCGAGGCGCTCGGACTCGGCGCGGACGCCGCCCGCGCCCGTTGCGGCAAAGTCCGCCTCCTGCGGCCACCACCCCCAGAACCCGCCTGACCGCCACGGGACCACCGCCCGCGCCTCACCCCACCCACACGAGCGGACGACACCAGCGGGACGCGAAAACAAGAAGCACAGCGCAGCGCCCGGCCACACCGACCAACGCCGCCTTGAGCGCCGCTCGGCCTGCGATGCCATGCCGGCTACGGATCGGATTCCCGACACGTCCCACCTGAGCGGATGGGATCACCGGGCTGAGTGTCGGCAAACGAGGGTTTGCCGACACTGGCGGAGGGCGAGCCCCGGCGGGGGCGGGCTGAAGGGAAGGGCATCGGCGAGGAAGGCAGACACGCTCGCCCGCCTCCATGGCTGGCGCTATCCCCTCGGCCCCCCGCGCTCAGTGGGCGCTTCCAGCGGTCTGGTGCAACGCTGAAGATGGGTTCCGGCCTGGGGATGCGGAGGTGCGGACATGGAGATCAAGCCGCAGGCGGTCGTCCTCCCCAAGGAGACCGACCATCTGGAACAGGGGAAGTACGGCCCCGTCTTTCCGAGAACTCCGGCCTGTTACGGGTTCACCATCATCGCGGACGTCAAGCCGGGCAGGGCCGAGGCGATACGAGAGTACGGCCGCACCCTGGCCAGGGCGCTGGAGCAGGATCCGTACCTTCTGGCGCCGTTGAAGCTGCACTATCTGCGCTGGGTCCTCTTCGACGACGACACCCGCTTCATGTACCAGGGGATCTTCGACACCGACTTCGACAAGTACACCGAGGACGCAGTCGCGCTGTTCAGCAAGGCGGGTGTGAGCACCGCCTTCGAGAACCTCCAGGGGTTTCCCGAGGACTGGCGGACGAACCCGGAGGCGTTCGTGCGGTTCGTACGGGAACACCACTGTCCGAGCTTCATCGAGTACGGGGAGTATCCGTACGTGACGGCGGACGAGATCAAGAAGGCTCTGCGGATCAAGAGCGCTCTGTCGGAGATGCTCGACCAGATGCAGTGAGGCTGAGCGAAATGAGCGAGGTCAGGACCGCCCGCACGTACAACCAGCGGCACATTCCGCGCGATCAGACCCCTGACGGGCGGCGGGTGAGCGTTTACGTGTCGTGGAGCTATCCAGCCGAGGCCGGGCGCGACGCGGCCGAGCTGGACAACCGCTTCTCCACGATGACCGAGGTCAGGCGGGTGGCCTGGCCCGCGTACGAGGAGCCGAAGTGGTCGGACCCGTACCGGTTCCAGCAGGGCATCGCCGGGTCCCTGGAGCTGTTCTTCCGGGCCTGGGTGCCGTTCCAGGACTACGTCGAAGAGGTCACGGGACACCCCGTGCCGGTGTACCAGCGCATCGACCAGGCGGGCTTCTTCACACCGCTCGACGAGCGGGTCCTCAACGACACCGACGTGCTGTTCGTGTTCGGGCTGGACCACGCGGTCACCGAGCAGGAGGCCCAGCCCGGGGAGATCGAGGCTCTGCGGGCGTTCCTCGGCCGCGAGGACGCCTGTCTCGTCCTGGGCCCGCACCACGATGTCGGCGCCTCGGACGACCTGAAGGTCCGGGAGATGGAATACCGCCACCACGGTGATCCGCTGGTGCCCCGGCAGCAGCGGTTCGCCACCTACGTCCGGGACCTGATGAAGGGCCTCGGCGTGCCGGTCACGAACCGGTACGGGCTGCGTCCGGCAACCCGCGAGGGCAATCGGATCGCCCCGCTGTCCACCGTCCGGGACCTGGATGCGAAGGGCTGGCTGGAAGGGGTGACGAACTTCAACTTCCACCTGCACCTGCCCCACTACGACGTGACCACCGACGCCCCGGACGCCGTCCGCGTGCTGGCCCGGCAGCCGATCGACACCTCCAGGCCGCATCCGTTCACCGAGGCCGGCAACACCGAGTTCAACATGCTCCTGTGGATGCCGCCCAGTGGTGATCGCGCGGGCGATCTGCTGCTGGCGGACTCGACGATCTTCAGCTCTCTGTTCGGCGGGGACGACAGCCTGCGCAACTTCTGGCGCAACCTCGTCTCCAGGTAAGGCCGGCGGGAGGTCAACGGTGAGAGTGCACACGGACGTCTCGCTGGAACTCGACGACATCCAGCGCGGGGTGCTCAGTCCCCGGCCGACGCCATACGCGGCGACGTATCTCGTCTTCCGCATCGACGACCAGCGCGACGGGCGGGAGCTGATGCGGCGCGCGAGTAACGCGGCGACCTCCGCGGCGGACTCGCTCAGCCCCTCGGGAGAGACATGGGTCAGTGTGGCCGTCACCTGCCGCGGCCTGGAGGCGCTGGGAGTGCCACGCGCCTCGCTGGACACGTTCGCCTGGGAGTTCCGGCAGGGAATGGCCGCCCGCGCCGAAGCGCTGGGTGATGTGGGCGCGAGCAGCCCCGAGCACTGGGAAGCGCCGCTGGGCAGCCCCGACGTCCATGTGGTGCTCACAGCGGTCGCGCCCGACCCGGCGCGCCTGGAGGCGGCCGTCGACCGGGCCCGACCCGCCTACGACCGGCTCCCCGGCGTGACGGCGATATGGCGGCAGGACTGCTACGCGCTGCCCACCGAGACCGAGCACTTCGGTTATCGCGACGGAGTCAGCCATCCAGCCGTCGAAGGCAGCGGCATACCGGGCTCCAACCAGCTGGAAGTTCCCCTGAAGGCCGGTGAGTTCGTCCTGGGCTACCCGGACGAACTCGGCGGCGTCCAGACCCCGCAGCCGACCGTACTGGGACGCAACGGCAGCTACGCGGTCTTCCGCAAACTCCACCAGAACGTCGCCGACTTCCGCCACTACCTGAAGGACAACTCCACCGGACCCGAGGACGAGGAGCTGGTCGCCGCCAAGATCATGGGACGCTGGCGCAGCGGCGCCCCCCTGGCCCTGGCACCGCAGCACGACGACCCCGCGCTCGGCGCCGACCCGCACCGCCGCAACACCTTCCTGTACGAAAGTGACGACCCGGCGGGATTCAAGACGCCCGGAGGCTGCCACATCCGCCGTGCCAACCCCCGTGACGCCGCGGTGGCCGGCGAGGTGCGACTGCACCGCATGATCCGCCGCGGCGCCGTCTACGGCCCGCCGCTGCCCGAGGGAGTACTGGAGGACGACGGAGCCGACCGCGGCCTGATGTTCGTGTTCATCGGCGCACACCCCGGGCGGCAGTTCGAGTTCGTCCAGACGCAGTGGATGAACGACGGCGTCTTCTTCGGCGCAAACAGCGCCCAGGACCCCGTCACCGGATCCCGCGACGGCTCCACCGACTTCACCATCCCCCGCCGGCCCCTGCGCCGGCGCCTCGCCGCACTGCCGCGATTCGTCGTCACCCGAGGAGGCGAGTACTGCTTCCTGCCCAGCCTGACCGCCCTGCGCCGGCTCGGCGGCCTGCACGACTGACAGCGCGGCGCCAAACGCCCCGGCGCCGTCCCCACGTGCCCCGCCGCCCGAGGGAATCTGATGGAGACCTTGCACCTGGTACTCAACGCCGTCACCGTCATCTTCATCGCGGACACCATGTTCGCCGCCGGTCTGGGCGCCACGGTCCCGGCACTGCGCGGAGTTCTCGCCGACATCCCGCTCCTGCTGCTGGCGCTGATCACCAACCTGGTCGTCGTCCCACTGCTCGGCTTGGGCATCGGTGCCCTGTTCGGCCTCCCCTCCGCCTCCCTCATCGCGCTCATCCTGGTCGCCTCCTCCCCGGGCGGCCCCTTCGGAGCGAAACTCGCCATGGTCCAACGCGGTGACACCGTCGGCGGCGCGGCCATGCAGGTACTGCTCGCCTCCGTCGGCAGTATCACCTTCGCCCCCACCGTCAACGGCCTCCTGACCGCCGCCGACGTAGGCACCGACGTCTCCCTCGACGTGGGAACACTGGTACGCACCGTGGCCCTGCTGCAACTCGCACCGTTCGCCATCGGCCTGCTGATCCGCCGGTACGCCGAACCCACCGCACGGTCGTGGCACCCTACGGCAGCGACAGTCTCCAACATCACGTTCCTGATCGTGCTGGCGGGCATGCTGCTCGGCAGCTGGCAGGACGTCGTCGCGCTCCTCGGCTCCCTGACCCTTCTCGCCGGGTTCCTGCTCGCAGCCATCGCCTTTGCCGCGGGAACGCTGCTGGCCACCGGCCCACCCGTGCGGCGCACCACCATGGGCGGCGTCGCCTCGGTACGCAACGCCGGTCCCGCACTGGCCGCCATCGGCATCGCCTTCAACGACCAGCCCGCCATCCTCGGAGCCCTCGCCGCCATCCTTCTCAGCGGCCTGGCAGCAGCCCTGCCGATCGCCACGGTCCTCAGCAGCCGGCGAAGGACCCCACAGCAGCGGTGACACAAGACGGGGCCGGTGGCCGACCACATGGACCGGGAACCGGCGGTGCCCCATAGTCCCACTGGCAGCCGGTCCGCGACTGATAGAGGAACGCGTTGACGATCTCCCGCATCTCGTAGCGGCCCTCGTTGGCGTGGAAGGCCGACGCAGCCCAGTCGTCCCAGGCGATCCACTCGTCACGCGCGCGGTCGTAGTGGGCGCGGGTACCGCGGCGCCCGGTGGTCTCCAACTGGCGGTAGGTCTCCTCGGCGATGCCGAGCGCCTTGGCCATCTCGGCGCGGCTGCGGCCGGGAACACGCGCAGGTGGACCAGGCGCTCGTGCTCGACGGTGCACAGGGCCGCCGGGGCCACGCCGAGCGCCCCGGCCAGCCGGGGCGACAGCTCCGGGCGGGGAACGCGGCTACCCGGAAGGTAGAGGCTCACTGCCCGCTCGCTCACCCCGACCTCACAGGCGATCCTGCGACCGAGGCGCCGGCGGTGGTGCGGGCGGCCCGCAGCTTCGCCGCGTCGAAGCCGTACGGGAACGTGCTCACACCCGTCTCCTACCCGCCGTCGTATGCGAAAGTCCGTTCACCCTGAACGATCGGCCCATGGGCCGGGCAGGTGAAGGTCCGTTCAGGGTGAACGGACCACAAGGGCCGGGGCAGCCTCGCGTTCCCCCCGCCGGGTTCCTGACGGCCAGGTCTTCTCGTTGCCCTCCCCCGCGCTCAAGGCCCAGGTGGGCAGCGAGATCAACGGCTGGGGCCAGTACGTCGTCAGCGAGACCGACGAGCCCCTCCAGACGCTGCGTAGCCGCCTGGAGCAGGAGCAGAAGAGCGGTTCCTGACGAACCGCAGTGGGGCAGGGGCAGTTGGTCACGGACCGCTTGGAGGCGCGGTGCGTGAGGGGGAGGTGGCGCCGGACGTACTGTCCGACGCCGAGAGCAAGGCGGTGCTGCGGCAGCTGATTCTGCCGCAGGCGTTCGCAGGGGCGCTGCCGCAGGTGCGGCCGGTGGTGGTGTTCGTGGCCGGGCAGGCGGGCAGGCGGGCAGCGGCAAGACGCTCGTCGTGGACCTGGTGTACGCCGCCCTTGCCCAGCGGGGTGGCGCCGTGCGGGTGGACCGCGACGCCTACAAGGCCGTCCATCCCTCGTACTCCGGGTTCTTGGTCGAGGACGTGCGCACTGCCGGGGTGCGGGTGCGCACGGACACCTACGGCTGGCAGGCCCGGGTGGAGGAGCGGCTGCGGGCCAGCCGCTTCGACGCGGTGGTGGAGGCGCCGCTGGGCCGCCCCGAGGAGTTCCTGGCCGAGATCGCCGCTTACCGGCGGGCCGGCTACCGGATCGAGATCGTGGCCCTGGCCGTTCCCGGGGCGCTCAGCCAGCTCGGCGTCCTGGACCGCTACCTGCGCCTGGCCCTCGAAGGCCGGGCCCGTTACGTGGGCTGGGACAACCACGACGCCTGCGCCGCAGCGCTGCCCGCCGCGCTGGCCGAGGTGGAGGCCGGGCACCTGGCCGACCGGGTCTTCGTGGTGCGGCGCAGCACCGACACCCTGCTGGAGACCGTGTACGCCAACAGGCTCGACCCGGACGGGCGCTGGGTGAGCCCGGCGCGCGCTGCCCAGGCCGTGGTCGCCGAGTGGACTCGCTCGTGGGACGCGGTGGAGACCGGCCGCTTCCGGCGGCAGCTGGCCGCGAGCGAACGCCGCGTCAACGACCCGCGGATCCCGGCGGACTGGGCGCTGGCGGCCGGCCGGGATGCCGCGCGGGCCGCGGCGCTGGCCGAGCCGGTGCGCCGCACCGCCCAACCACTGCGGCTGCCTCCCGGCGTCGACTACCACCGCCTGTCCGCGGATGAGCACGCCTTCGTCTTCGAAGCGATGGTCGTGCCGGTCATGCTGAGCGCGGTCGTCGGCCAGGAGAACCCGGTCGTGGTCTACGTCGTCGGTCAGCCCGGTGCGGGCAAAACCCGGGCCGCTCACCTGGTCCACCGCAGTCTGCACCGGCCGGTGCACCTGGCCGGCGACGACTTCAAAGTCCTGCACCCGGACTACCTGCAGTTGCTGCGCACCGATTCGCGCCGGGCCTCGGAGCCGATCCGCGCCGACTACCGGGCCTGGCAGGCCAAGGCCGAGGCCTACGTGCGCGAGCGGCGCGGGAACCTCGTCATCGAGACCACCCCGCCGACCCCGCGCAGTTCGCCGCGGCGGCCGGGGTCTATCGGCGGGCCGGGTACCGGGTAGAGCTGCTGGTTTTGGCCGTGCGCGCGGCCGACTCGCGCCAAGGCACCGCCCATCGTTATGCCCGGGCCAGCGGGCGCGGCTTGCCCGCCCGGTTCACCTCCACGGCTGGCCACGACGCGCACTACCGGGTCCTGCCCGACGTCGTCGCGGCCGTCGAGGAGTTGGCGGCAGTCGACCAGGTCGCCGTGATGCGGCGCGACTTCACGGCGCTGTACCGCAGCCGGCCCGCCGGCGGGGAGCGGCCGCGGCAGGGAGCGGCGGCGCTGGCCCTGCTCGCGGAGCAGGCGCGTCCCTACACCGAGCAGGAGGCGGCCACGTTCTGGACCGTCCAGCGGGGCCTGCACGCGGCGATGCCGCAGTACCGCGACGACCTGGTCGCCATCGGCGCGCTGGCCCTGCCACTCATGCCGCATCTCCTGCAGTCGCGCCGGCTGGAGAGGCCTGCGGCGGTGGCTGCGCTGCCCGTCCCGGCCCGGGGACGACGGGACGATCCGGGTCGTCGAGGTGGACGAGGACACCACCGCCTACGACCGGGACCACATCCCCGGCGCGGTCGGCTGGGACTGGACCACCGACCTGCACAGCCAGGTCGACCGCGACGGCGTCCAGCACCTGCTGCGGGCGGTCGGGGTGGAGGACGACACCACCGTGGTGCTGTACGGCGGCAACAACAACTGGTTCGCCGCGTACGCCTACTGGCTGCTGCGGCTGCGCGGCTTCGGGCCGGTGCGGCTGCTGGACGGCGGGCGTAAGAAGTGGGAGCTGGAGGGGCGGGAGCTCACCCACGAGGTGATGGACTACCAGCACACCACCTACCGGCTGACCGGCCCCGAGCGGCCCGAGCTGCGGGCGCTGCGGGACGAGGTCCTGGCCCGGGCCCAGGTGTTCGCCAAACCCGGCGCGGACGCGGTGATGGTGGACGTCCGCTCCCCGGCGGAGTTCCGGGGCGAGCTGATCGCGCCCCCGCACCTGCCGCAGGAGCAGGCGCAGGTGCCCGGGCACATCCCGGGCGCGGTCAACATCCCGTGGTCGCAGGCGGCCAACGACGACGGGTCGTTCCGCTCGGCGCAGGAGCTGCGGGCGCTGTACGGGGGGCGGGGCGTGGAGCCGGAGCGCGAGGTGATCGCGTACTGCCGGATCGGCGAGCGGTCGGCGCACACCTGGTTCGCGCTCACCGAGCTGCTGGGGTACCCGCATGTGAAGAACTACGACGGCTCGTGGACGGAGTACGGCTCGCTGGTCCGGGCTCCGGTGGCGCTCGGGGCATGAGCGCCACCGGAGTCCGGGCTGGGCCGGCCGGGTGGGGCGGGGTGACGGGCGGGGCGGGTGACGGCCTTGCGGCGCCGTCATTTCGGCGCGTTTTTTTCATGAACGTCTCATAATCGGGGAGCGGACTGCGGACCACCGGGACAAGGATCGATCCGACCCATCGTTCCGGTGATCCTGGAGGACCACGTGCGCAAGAGGCTGATCGTCTCCGCTGCCAGTGCCCTGAGCCTTTTCCTGGCCGTCCCTGCCTCGGCTTCCGACTTCCAACCCGGCGCCGCCGGGGTCGGCGACCCGTACTACCCGACCTACGGCAACGGCGGGTACCGCGTCTCGCACTACGACATCCGGCTGAAGTACCAGCCCGCCACCGACGAACTGGAGGGCACCACGACCATCCTCGCCACGGCGACCCAGGACCTCTCCCGGTTCAACCTCGACTTCGCGCTGAACGTCTCCGAGGTCCGGGTCAACGGGCAGCTCGCGACCTTCGCCACCAGCGGCGAGCAGGAACTGGAGATCACCCCGGCCCGCCCACTGGACAAGGGCAGCCAAGCCACCGTGGTGGTCCATTACAAGGGCGTGCCGTCCACCGTGAAGAAGTACGGCTTCACCGCCTGGCTGCGCACCCCGGACGGCGCGGTGGCGGCCGGTCAGCCCGAGTCGGCCTGGTGGTGGTTCCCGAGCAACGACCACCCGAGCAACAAGGCCACCTTCGACGTCTCGGTGCTGGTGCCGGACGGCAACCAGGTGATCAGCAACGGCATCCTGACCGGCACCTCCTCGCAGGCGGGCTGGACCAAGTACAGCTGGCGCGAGAACAACCCCCAGGCGACCTACCTGGCCACGCTCGCGGTCGGCAAGTTCGACATCAGCACCGACACCACGCCGAGTGGGCTGCCGGTCTACAACGCGTACAGCAAGGACCTCGGCGACAACGCCGACGCGGCCCGGGCCAGCGTCGAGCGCACCGGCGAGCTGGTCGACTGGCTGAGCGGCTACTTCGGCGAGTACCCGTTCAGCTCCGTCGGCGGATACGTGCCCAACGTCCCGACCGACTTCGCCCTGGAGACCCAGACCCGGGCCTTCTACAGCCCCCGGCAGTTCGCCAAGGGCACCAACGACTCCCTGGTCGTGCACGAGCTGGCCCACCAGTGGTACGGCGACAGCGTCTCGCTCTCGCGCTGGAGCGACATCTGGCTGAACGAGGGCTTCACCGAGTACGCGCAGTTCCTCTGGTCCGAGCACGAGAACAAGGGCACCGCACAGGAACTGGCCGACTACATCTACGCCTCGCACCCGGCCGACGACCCGTTCTGGACCGTCAAGCCGGGCGACCCGGGCGAGGAGAACCAGTTCTCCAGCCCCGTGTACGAGCGCGGCGCGGTGGCCGTCCAGGCGCTGCGCAACGCCGTCGGGGACGAGAAGTTCTTCCAGATCCTCAAGGGCTGGCCCACCGAGCGCCGCTACGGCAACGCCACCATCCCGGAGTTCCAGGCGTACGCGGAGAAGGTGTCGGGCCAGAAGCTCGGCGACCTGCTGAACACCTGGCTGTTCACCCCGAGCAAGCCCGCCGTCGGACCGGTACCGGCGGGCACAGCGGCCGCGGCCTCGCCGGCGCCGGGCGCGGACCGGGCCGAGGGACAGCTGCCGGCCGAGCCGAAGTCCTGGAAGAAGATCCAGGAGACCAGCTCGGTGCACGAAGCCCGTCACTGACGGCACGCGGGGACGGGCCGGCGGTTCCGCGCGCACTGCGGGGACCGTCGGCCCGGCCTGCGCGGCCCCGGAGCCCTCGGCCGCCAGCAGCTCGGTGAGACGACGGACGGCGAAGGGTATGAGCTCGCGGACCGGGACCAACCGGCAGGGCGCCTCGCCGACCAGGACCTCGCGAATGCCCGCCTGCTCCTCGAACTCCCGCCCCACGAGCGGGAAGTGGGTGTCGTTGTCGTCCCCCACGTCCGGCGCCTCGATCCAGACCCACTCGCCCTGGATCGCCATCGGAAAGCGGCGGAGCTTGAGCCGGCCGTTGGGGGCGAAGGTCTCGGCGTAGTGCAGGAAGGTGTTGCGGTTGTGGCCGACGCCGACCAGCAGCACGTACCCGCCGAGGTCGTGCAGCGCACCGAACGGCGACTCCCGACCGACGGCGAAGCCGAGCGAGCGCCGGGCGGTGACCTCCCGGGCGTGCGCGCCGACGGCGGCGACCGAGACCTGCGGGTGGGCGCTGCGCAGGCTCTCCGGCAGGGCGCGCAGCGCCTCCGCCACCGCACCCGTGGCGGTGGGGAGCCCGGGGTGGAACAGCGGGACGGCGGCCCGGAGTTCGGCGACCCCGGGGCCGGGCGGGCCGCTGTGCCCGGGGGCCGGGTCACGGACCGTGTCGGAGGTGAAGGTGGGAGCGGCGACGGTGCCGCCAGGCCCGACCGCCTCGCGCAGGCTGGCCACCACGGCCGCCGCGCCGCCCTCGCCGCGACCCAGCGCGGGACGCCCCGCCGAGTCCTTTCGGAGCCCCGTTCCGGGGCTGGGCAGGGGGTGGGCGGATCTGATCGGCTGGATCGGTTTGCGCAGGTCAGGATCGGTTTCTCAATTGGCTGCGGATCGGCGGGCCAGCCGATCGGAAACCGATCGTCAGCCGTTGGCAATCGGCGGGCTGATCAGGAGCCCGTGGACGGCCAGCTCGTCGGCGGCCAGGACGGCGGGCTCGTCCTCCTGTCCGTCGCCGTTCCGGAGCGGGCCGGGCGGCGGGCAAGCCGCGGTGGCCGCGGCTGGACTTCGTCGGGCGCTCACCACCATGGCCCCGCGAGGTGGGAGCCCCTGCCGTCCGGACCGTCACCCACGACCGCACCCGGTCCGGCCGGTGCGGTGACGGGTCGGCGGCGGGGCCGGCCACGGCCCCGCCGGCGGATCCGGCGGCGCAGGGCGGGCGGCAGGGGCTGGTCCAGCGCAGCCCTTGGCGCTGGCCACGGGTGTGGGGGCGGAGCACGCCGCGCCTAACCACCCACCCGACCGCAGCCTGCATCGGTTCGTAGTTGCCGCCCGTACCCGGCCTGGTCGGCAGGGCAGGCGGCGGGCGCGGCCGAGGTGGGGAAGAGCGAAGGGGCGGGGATGGACTCATGGTCCATCCACCATTGGTCGGTACAACTCGACTTCACGTACACGCGGGGTCGAGCCTGAGTCGCCCGGCGGTCAGGGCTCGATGTGCACTGTGACGTAGAGGTCGCCGTTCTCGCCGCCGTTGGTCCCGCGCTCGCCCAGGCCGCGAAGCCGGACGCACTGTCCTTCGCGGAGGCCGGCGGGGAAACGGACCTGGTGCTCCCGGACTCGCGCGGGCACGTGGCCAGAGCCGCGGCACATCGGGCACCAGCCCTGGTCCTGGTACTTCGGGCTGCCCGCGCAGTCCGGGCAGGTCGTGCGGGAGCTGACCCGCAGGGGAACGATGGTGCCGTTCCGGGCCTCCTCCCGGCTGAGCGTGACCTCGGTCGGGTAGTCCTTGCCGCGCCGGGGTGCGTGGCGGCCGTAGTAGCGGTCGCCGATCTCGTTGATGGCGGTGCGGGCCTGGTGGGCGTCCTGGGGCGGTCGTCGGGGTTCTTGGCGAGCAGACGTGCGACCAGGTTGTCGAGTTCGGGGTAGACGTCCGGGCGCAGCGTTCGCAGGGCTGGTGGTGGTTGCCCTCCGGCTCGCGGCTCCAGCCGTGCCAACCTGGGTGTTCGAAACGCTCTGGGCGGTGGGAAGCGAACGCCGTCTGAACTTGAGGAGCGAGGGGATCGACCCTCGCGACTGGCTCCTCGAAGTCATCCGGCTGTGCCGGGAGCGGCTCAGTACAGAGGGCCTCGCTCCTCCGGAGGAGGTGGAGCCAAGCCCTTATCAGCACCTGACCGGGGTTGTTCTGGACGAGATCATGATCGTCGCACCCGGCCTCCTGGAGCTGGCACAGGACTCTTCCTGGAAGTCCATTCCCGGGGTGGCGCCCGCACTTACGACTCGGTCCGCGATTGAGGTCCGGACGTGCCGGACTGGCGGGTCGGCTGGTGGTTGATCAGCAGGCGGCCTGCCGGGCGAGCACGAGTTCAGTGCTCGGCTTGCGGCTGGTCGGCCGGCGGGCTGAGCGGTCCGAGACAAGTGAGGCGATCGCGAGGTGGGTCTCGGCGTAGTCCTCGCGCCGGCCCGTGTAGCGCTGGAGCGGGCGCCACTGCCGCAATTCGGCGTTGGCGTGCTCGACGCAGATCCGCTCCGAGGACTGCCGTCGGCGCATCTCCCGCCAGGCGAACTGCTCGCCGAGCGGCGTGTCCTCCTTCGGCTTCTTCGGCGGGGTGCTGACCTGGTCGGGAAACTCGTTAGCCAACCCCCGGTAGCCCTCGTCGACCTCGGCTGTCACCTTCGGGCGGAGACGGAACTGCTCAGCGATGCCCTCGGTGCGCATCGCGGTCTGGTCGTGCATACGGCCGGGGCGGTCCGCACCCGACCACAGCAGGCGGCCCTGGCCGTCGCTGATGGTGGTGGTCTTGATGGTGTTCTGCTTCTTCTTGCCGGAGACGAAGGCCCGCCGCCCGGGCCGGTTGGCCTTCGGGCGGCGGACCTGGGTCTCGGCGCCGTCGATCCGCAGCCGGATCCCCTCGGCCTCGGCGTAGGCGAACACGTCAGCCAGGGTGCTCAGTCGGATGCCGGGGCGGTCGGGGACGGCGAAGCCGCGCTCCGCCAGCAGCGGGCGGATCTCGCCGATGGCGCGGGAGATCGTGGAGCGGGCGGTGCCGTACAGTTCGGCGAGCGCGGCGTGCGGGAGCCCGGTGCGCAGGTGGACCAGGGTGACCAGCATGCGGTCGGTGAAGACCAGGTCGTGCTTCGGCCCGGCACCGGCCTCGCGTTGCCGCTCGGCACCACGGCGCTCACGGAGCTCCGATTCGCACCGGGCGAGCCACGGGTCGGCCAACTCTTCGATCAAATCGCCGAGATGTGTACGCGAGACGCCGCAGAAGGCAGGATGGGTCAAGGCCGCACGGGCCCACTTCTTGGTCACACTCGAAGAACCCGTGCGGCCACTGTCACGTCACGGCAGTCACGAAGGAGCTGTCAGTCCAGCGCTGGCGTCCCCCATACACGTGCGAACGCCGCGTCCGGGCCACACCCAGCCCAGGTCCGCCCGGGTCAGAAGTGCGACGATGGAGCGGCTTCTGCGAATCTCCACCGCAGCGGCCGCACTTTGGGACAGCAATTGCTCGTCGGCGATGACCAACGCGTCTCGCAGCTGGGCCGCGTGGCCGAGGCAGATCAAGGCGTGCTGTTGGTCCAGCGTCCAGACCTGATAGGTGTTCTGCCCGTGCGGCTCATCGAGCACGCGGACGTCGAACCGTGAGATCGCAAGGACTAGTCGTTGCCGGTTGAGTACCTCAACGCGGTCAGCGATGCCCTTGCGGATCCAGAAGCTCGCGATGCCGGCGGCTTGGGCCAGACCGTGTGCCCCTGTCACGTCCAGAAGGTTCGGGGGGCTTTTCTGCCGCGTGACGTCACGCCGGAACTGGTACATCGGCTCACCGGAATCTATGCGTCCTCCTTGTGCGGCCTTCAGTCTGCCCGCTGGCCGGGGCCGCCCGGTCACGGAAGGGGGCACCTCCGAGCAGGGGACGCTTGCTGGTCAACGAGCAGCATCCCCCAATCCTTCCATTCAAGGAACTGTACCCACATCAGCAATCGTGGACCGAGTCGTTAGCCACACGGCCATGCATGCCTGCCCTGACCTGGCGTTTCGCTTCCTCCTGGGCTCGCTCACCTACGGCCCACAGGTCACCCAGAAACAGTACGATCGGTATGTGGCCCTCGGGATTCAATTCGAATACGGACGACTCCTTGTGGCGGGCTACCACCACCTGACGTCCTGAGATCACAAGAACGCCGGTGGGCAGCCGGTGCATCATGCACCGGCTGCCCACCGGCGCTCGACCGGCATCTTGTCGTCTGTCATGACCACCGCCCTCGCCCCGCCCTCCGCTCTGGTCGCGAATGACCGCCTGCGCACTGCGGGCGGTTCTCTGCGGACGGTCGGCGCCCTGCAGGATCGCCCCGGTCTGGCACCCCCAGGCGGTCTACAACCTGACTGTCGGAAGCCTGCACACCCTTCTACGTGCGCGCCACCGGCGGCCAGGGCCAGGATCTGCTCGTCCACAACTGTCTGAACACCGTGGCCGACGAGGCCCATACCCTGAGCCAGCACGTCAACATCTCCGGCCAGAGGCTCATTGACAAGGTCACGAAGGACGGTGTGGCGAGCGTCTGGGCCGACCAGTAGACCGTCGTGCGGGCGGTCCAGAAGGCCTTCGACCAGTGGTACGCCAACGGCACCAACGCGCAGAAACTCGCGGACTGGATCACGAAGCAGGAAAGACGCGGCAAGAATGCCCCGATCGATCCGACGCGTGACACGAAGTCGTTCACCTGGGCACTCAGGGACGAAGACTCCCTTGGTACGACGTACACCGTCAACGATCCGGCGAAGCCCCTGGCCGATACACCCACTGGGAACAACGTGGTGATCACCCTGAAGTACGTTCGGGGTCATCCTCAGAAGTTCGTCGTCTACACCGCTTACCCGAAGTAAGGATGCACCCGCATGAAGCCCCGTGCCGATTTCACCGAAGACTTCGGGTTGAGTGGCCTGACGAAGTACCTCCAGTCCCGGCTCGCGCCCCGGGACGCGGCCGGCATACTCGCGTTCGTCGATAACCTGCTCGAAGTCGAAGGGCGGGCGTACGCACAGGAGGTGGCGGAGGACGTCCGCCGTGTGACGCGGTCCTCGTTGCCCGAT
>NZ_JBICYZ010000109.1:0-22782 GCF_043201465.1 Kitasatospora sp. NPDC048298 | reverse complement strand
GCCCCCCGCCGCCCCCCCCGCGGCCCCCCCGCCCCCCCCGCCCCGGCCCGCCCCCCCCCCCCCCCCCCGCGCCCCCCCCCCCCCCCCCCCGCCCCCCCCCCCGATCGGCTATCGCTGTGAACTGTGGAGCATAGGAGACTCGAACTCCTGACATCTGCCTTGCAAAGGCAGCGCTCTACCAACTGAGCTAATGCCCCTCGACGGCACCGCGCGTGCCAACGGGCACTAGCGTACCGGGTTCCGGCGCGATTCCCAGCGCCGTCCCCCGGGAACCGTGCCGTTCCCTGGGGTCGGCCGGTCCGGTTCTTCGACCGGGCCGGCCGGCCCGGGAGGCGCTGAGGGGCGCCTCCGGAATTCGTCGATCGTCAGATCGCCGGTTGCTCAGCGACCGGCCGGGACCGGGTCGGTGGCCTCGGTCCACAGGTCCTGCTCGGCGCGGTCCGCCTGGACCTGACGGTAGACAAAGAAGCCGCCGAGGGCGACCAGGGCGACCAGGAGAAGCTTCTTCACCGCGGGACCTCGTCCTTCTTGCGTTGGTGGACTCAAGAGCCGGATCCGGCCGGACTGACCGGGCCGACGAGTCCAGTTGTGTTTCGAGCGCAAACGGGGCGGCCGGGTGCCAGACTGCCCTTGCGGCCGATGATACACACCGGTGTCCCAATCGTGACCAGCCACCGGCACGGCCAACCCGGCGGTCCGGTCCCAGGATTGACGCCGCACCTCCTGCCGGGCGGTCCGACCGGCCCCGGAGCGGCCCGGCGCCCCAGGTCAGGTCCGTCCCGCCGCCGGGTCCGCGGGGCTCTCCGGCGCGACCGCCACCGCCACCGCCACGGCCGTGCCGTTCGCCGGATTCACCCCGGCCCGCGGCGGAAAACGCCGAAGGGCCCGGAGTGGATCACTCCGGGCCCTTCGGGGAGGTGGGCCTAACAGGACTTGAACCTGTGGCCTCTTCCTTATCAGGGAAGCGCTCTAACCGTCTGAGCTATAGGCCCTCGCCGAACAGAGATCGTACCGGATTCCGGCCGACCCGTCGCTCCGCCCGATCTCGACAGGATCGGGAAGATCGAAGGGCCCGGAGTGGATCACTCCGGGCCCTTCGCGGTGGTGGGCCTAACAGGACTTGAACCTGTGGCCTCTTCCTTATCAGGGAAGCGCTCTAACCGTCTGAGCTATAGGCCCTTGCCGCACTGAAAGATTAGCGGACCGACGGCCGTTCTCCCAAATCCGGGTCGGCCGGGGCCGCGGCGGCACCCCCCGCGACCAGCTGCGGCACGCCGGCGGAGGGGCGCAGCAGCCACTCCTCGCGGGTCGGCGGCAGGCCCGCCGAGCCCTCCTCGGTGCTGCGGACGGCGAGCACCTGGTTGATCCCGATCCGGTTCTGCTCGAAGGCGAGCGCGGAGGCCGCCATGTAGAGCCGCCAGACCCGGGCCCGGCCGCGGCCGACCAGCCCGACCGCCTCCGTCCAGTGCGCCTCCAGGTTGGCCACCCATTCGCGCAGGGTCAGCGCGTAGTGCTCGCGCAGCGACTCGACGTCCCGGACCTCGAAGCCGGCCTCCTCCAGCCGGGCCACGGTGGAACCGACGGGGGAGAGCTCGCCGTCGGGGAAGACGTAGCGGTTGATGAAGGGGCTGGTGCGGTGCGGCTCACCGGGGAGGTCGGGGCGGCGGGCGATCTGGTGGTTGAGCAGCCGGCCGCCGGGCGCCAGCAGCCGGTACAGGCCCTCGGCGTAGACCCGGTACTGCTCGGAGCCGACGTGCTCGGCCATCCCGACGCTGGAGATCGCGTCGAAGGGCCCGTCGGCGATCTCCCGGTAGTCCTGGAGCCGGACCTCGACCCGGTCGGACAGCCCGGCCTCCTCGACCCGGGCGCGGGCCAGCGCGACCTGTTCCCGGGAGATGGAGACTCCGACCGCGGTGACCCCGTAGTGCTTCGCCGCGTGCAGCAGCAGCGAGCCCCAGCCGCAGCCGACGTCCAGCAGGCGCATCCCGGGGCGCAGGCCGAGCTTGCGGCAGATCAGGTCGAGCTTGGCCTCCTGGGCGGCCTCCAGGCTCTTCGCCTCGGGCGTCCAGTAGGCGCACGAGTAGACCATCGAGGAGCCCAGCACGATCCGGTAGAAGTCGTTGCCGACGTCGTAGTGGTGGCTGATGGCCGCGCGGTCCCGGCTGCGGCTGTGCAGCCGTCCCTGGGCCTTGCGGACCTCCTCGCGAGGCGGCTCGGGCTCCGGGCCGACCGCCCCGGCCCGCAGCGCGGCGACGAGCACCCGGCGACCCCTGGCGCCGACCACGTCGCGCGGCCCGAGGACCAGGGTGCGGATCTCCGGACGCTCGGCGAAGCGGGCGACGGCGGAGAGCGTCTCGTACAGGTCGGTGCCGGGGGCGAGTTCGAGATCCCCCGCGACGTAGGCGCGAGCCAGGCCTAGCTCGTCCGGCTGCCAGATCAGCCGGCGCAGCGCCCGGCGGTTGCGCAGGACCACGGTGGGCGCGCCCGGCGGCCCCGCGACGCTGCCGTCCCAGACCTGGACCCGCAGTGGTACCGGGACCCCCAACAGCCCTTCCAGGGCCTCGACCAGTTGACCTGCGAGCTTCGCCACCGCGCGCCTCCGTCCAGTCGTCCTTCGGAACCTCAGCTGACCCGGTCGTGCGGACCGGGGGGGGGCGGCCTGCGGCACTCCCAGGCGCGGGACGGGTGGCAGCAGCTAATCCCACCGCGGCCGCCCGGTTTCCGGGCGGCGCGCCGCGGGCGGCCGGCTGTCACCCGAAATGCCGACGGGCCCCACCGGCAGCAACAGCCGGTGGGGCCCGTACATTCCGTCCTCGGACGGGAAACTGAGCGAACGTCAGGTTTCGGCCAGGATCAGTCCTCTTCGGCCAGGGTGAGCTCGACGCCGCCGGTGAAGCCGGCCGCCGCGTTGTAGATGAACGCGGAGAGCGTGGACAGGGCGGTCAGCAGGACGACGTCGACCACGGAGATCAGCGTGGTGAAGGTCATCACCTTGCCGAAGCCGACGTAGTCCATCAGGTTGAGGCCGCCGTTGCTGTCCGAGCCGGTGACGTCCTTGAGGGTCTTGGTCAGCGAGTCGAAGACGCCGAGCGAGTCCAGCGTCATCCACAGCACGGCCGAGGCCACGATGAGGATGATGCCGACGGCCAGCGACAGCAGGAAGCTGACCTTCATCACGGACCACGGGTCGACCTTGGTCACCCGCAGCCGGGCCTTGCGGGTCCGGCCGAGACCGGGGCCGCCCACCGCGGTGGCGGGGGCGGGGGCGGGGGCGGGCCGACGCGCCGCTCCGCCGGCGGGGGCGCCGCCCACCGGGGTTCCGCCGGCCGGGGTGTTGCCCCCGGTCCGGGTGCCCCGGGGCGGGGTCGGCTGCCCCTTGGCGTACGTGGTCGGCTGCGAGAAGCCGCCCGAGCCGGGGGCCGGGCTGCTCGACGACGTGGGCGTCTGCCCGCCGTAGGTCGCACCGCTCTGGCCCGCTCCGCCGACCGGTGGCATCAGCGAGGTGGACGCGGCCGGGTGCTCGTTCGGCGGCTGCGGCACACCGTACGAACCTCCGCCCTGCGCGCCCGGACGGCCGCCGGAGGTTCCTCCCGCAGCACCCGTGGCTCCACTCACCTGGTCCTCCCGCACTTCCACCAGGACGGCGGCGCCGCCCTGCTTCGTCACTCGTCATCCAGCGCCCGGCGGGATTGCCCGGAACTGGTCGGCGTCCGGTGCCGCCGCGTCCATCCATTCGGACGCGGCGGCACCGGTCTGCGGTTCGGATCAGGCCTCGACGTCTCCGCCGACCACCGTCTCCGCACCCTCGGCCGTGTCGGTGGACTCGGTACCCGCCACCTCGTCCTCCGCCGTCTCCTCGTCCTCGGCCTCCGCGTTGCGGGCCATGCCCACGACCGCGTCGCGCTTTCCGAGGTTGATCAGTTGGACGCCCATGGTGTCACGTCCGGTTTCACGAACCTCGGAAACCCTCGTACGGATCACCCCGCCCGAGAGGGTGATCGCCATGATCTCGTCGGATTCGTCGACCACGAGCGCGCCGACCAGCGAGCCCCGGCCCTCGACGATCTTCGCCGCCTTGGTGCCGTAGCCGCCGCGCCCCTGGACACGGTACTCGTCCACACCGGTGCGCTTGGCGTACCCGCCGTCGGTGGCCGTGAAGACGTAGGTACCCGGTCGGACGACGTTCATCGAGAGCAGCTCGTCGTCCTCGCGGAAGGCCATGCCCTTGACGCCGGAGGTGGCGCGGCCGGTGGGGCGCAGGGCGTCGTCGGTCGCGGTGAAGCGGATCGACTGGGCCTTCTTGGAGACCAGCAGCAGGTCGTCCTCGGCGGAGACCAGCTCGGCGCCGATCAGCTCGTCGTCCCGGCCCTCCTCGTCCTGGCGCAGGTTGATCGCGATCAGGCCACCGGAGCGCGGGGAGTCGTAGTCCTTGAGCGGGGACTTCTTCACCAGGCCGGCCCGGGTGGCGAGGACCAGGTACGGCTTGTCCTCGTAGGTGCGGACGGCCATCACCTGGGCGATGTGCTCCTCCGGCTGGAAGGCCAGCAGGTTGGCGACGTGCTGGCCGCGGGCGTCGCGCCCGGCGTCCGGCAGCTCGTAGCCCTTGGCCCGGTAGACGCGGCCCTTGTTGGTGAAGAACAGGATCCAGTTGTGGGTCGTCGTCACGAAGAAGTGGTCGACGATGTCGTCCTGCTTCAGCTGGGCACCGCGCACGCCCTTGCCGCCGCGCTTCTGCGAGCGGTAGAGGTCGGAGCGGGTCCGCTTGACGTAGCCGCCACGGGTGATGGTGACGACGATGTCCTCCTCGGCGATGAGGTCCTCGATGGAGAGGTCGCCGTCGGAGGGGATGAGGGTGGAGCGCCGCTCGTCGCCGTACTTCTCGACGATCGCGGCGAGCTCCTCGGAGATGATCTCCCGCTGGCGGGTCGGCGAGGCCAGGATCGCGTTGTACTCGTCGATCTTGCGCTGGAGCTCGTCGTGCTCGTCCATGATCCGCTGGCTCTCCAGCGCGGCCAGGCGACGCAGCTGCATCTCCAGGATCGCGTTGGCCTGGAGCTCGTCGATGTCGAGCAGGCCCATCAGACCGGTGCGGGCGGCGTCGGCGCTGGCCGAGGCCCGGATCAGCGCGATGACCTCGTCGATCAGGTCCAGGGCCTTGAGCAGGGCGCGCAGGATGTGGGCGCGCTCCTCGGCCTTGCGCAGGCGGAAGGTGGTGCGCCGGACGATGACCTCGACCTGGTGGTTGACCCAGTGCCGGATGAAGGCGTCCAGCGACAGGGTGCGCGGCACGCCGTCGACCAGGGCCAGCATGTTGGCGCCGAAGTTGGTCTGCAGCTCGGTGTGCTTGTACAGGTTGTTCAGCACGACCTTGGCCACGGCGTCGCGCTTGAGCACGACCACCAGGCGGGTGCCGGTGCGCGACGAGGACTCGTCGCGGACGTCGGCGATGCCGGCGATCTTGCCGTCCTTCACCAGGTCGGCGATCTTGAGCGCGAGGTTGTCCGGGTTGACCTGGTACGGCAGCTCGGTGATCACCAGGCACTGGCGGCCCTGGATCTCCTCGACCTCGACCACGGCGCGCATGGTGACCGAGCCGCGGCCGGTGCGGTAGTAGTCGTCGATCCCGCGGCGGCCGACGATCAGCGCGCCGGTGGGGAAGTCCGGGCCCTTGATCCGCTCGACCAGGGCGTCCAGCAGCTCCTCGGCGGAGGCCTCCGGGTTCTCCAGGTACCAGAGCGCGCCGGAGGCGACCTCGCGCAGGTTGTGCGGCGGGATGTTGGTGGCCATGCCGACCGCGATGCCGGTGGCACCGTTGACCAGCAGGTTGGGGATGCGGGCCGGGAGAACGGTCGGCTCCTGCGAGCGGCCGTCGTAGTTCGGCGCGAAGTCGACGGTGTCCTCGTCGATGTCGCGCATCATCTCCATGGCCAGCGGCATCAGCTTGCACTCGGTGTAGCGCATGGCCGCGGCCGGGTCGTTGCCCGGGGAGCCGAAGTTGCCGTTGCCGTCCACCAGCGGCATCCGCAGCGACCACGGCTGGGCCAGGCGGACCACGGTGTCGTAGATCGAGGTGTCACCGTGCGGGTGGTAGTTGCCCATGACGTCGCCGACGACGCGGGCGCACTTGTAGTAGCCCTTCTCGGGCCGGTACCCGCCGTCGTACATCGCGTAGAGCACGCGGCGGTGCACCGGCTTGAGGCCGTCGCGGACCTCGGGCAGCGCCCGGCTGACGATCACGCTCATCGCGTAGTCGAGGTACGAGCGCTGCATCTCGGTCTCGAGCTCGACCGGCTCGATCCGCATCGTCGCCTGGGCGGTGGGCTCGGCGGCTTCGGGGGTCTCGGGCTGGTCGCCTTCGGGACGGTTGTCGTCGACCACTGGTGGTCAGTTTCCTTTCACGCGGACTGGTACGTGCGGGGCCTGGGGTGCAGGCGTCACACGTCCAGGAAGCGGACGTCCTTGGCGTTGCGCTGGATGAAGGAGCGGCGGGCCTCGACGTCCTCGCCCATCAGCACGGAGAACAGCTCGTCGGCGCGGGCGGCGTCCTCCAGGGTGACCTGGAGCAGCAGGCGGTGCTCGGCGTCCATGGTGGTGACCCGGAGCTCCTCGGCGTTCATCTCGCCGAGACCCTTGAAGCGCTGGATCGCGTCGTCCTTGGGCAGCCGGCGCCCGGCCTCCACCCCGGCGGCGACCACGGCGTCGCGCTCGCGGTCGGAGTAGGCGTACTCGAAGTCGTCCTTGCCCCACTTGATCTTGTACAGCGGGGGCATGGCGAGGTAGACGTACCCGGACTCGACCAGCGGCCGCATGAAGCGGAACAGCAGGGTGAGCAGCAGGGTGCGGATGTGCTGTCCGTCGACATCGGCGTCGGCCATCAGGACGATCTTGTGGTACCGCAGCTTGGACTCGTCGTAGTCCTCCTGGATGCCGCAGCCGAAGGCCGAGATGAGGGCCTGGACCTCGGTGTTCTGGAGGACCTTGTCGATCCGGGCCTTCTCGACGTTCAGGATCTTGCCGCGGATCGGCAGGATGGCCTGGGTGCGCGGGTCGCGGCCCTGCTTGGCCGAGCCGCCCGCGGAGTCACCCTCGACGATGAAGATCTCGCACTCGGACGGGTCCTTGGACTGGCAGTCGGAGAGCTTGCCCGGCAGCGAGGCGGACTCCAGCAGGCCCTTGCGGCGGGTGAGGTCGCGGGCCTTGCGGGCGGCGACGCGCGCGGTGGCGGCCTGGATGGACTTGCGGATGATGTCCGCGGCCTCGTTGGGGTTGCGGTCCAGCCAGTCGTTGAGCTGCTCGTGGACGACCTTCTGGACGAAGGTCTTGGCCTCGGTGTTGCCGAGCTTGTCCTTGGTCTGGCCCTCGAACTGCGGCTCGCCGAGCTTGACCGAGATGATCGCGGTCAGGCCCTCGCGGATGTCCTCGCCGGAGAGGTTGTCGTCCTTCTCCCGGAGCAGCTTCTTGTCCCGCGCGTAGCGGTTGACCAGGCCGGTCAGCGCGGCGCGGAAGCCCTCCTCGTGGGTGCCGCCGCCGTGGGTGTGGATGGTGTTGGCGAAGCTGTAGACCCCCTCGGTGTAGGAGGAGTTCCACTGCATCGCGACCTCCACCGAGATCGCCTTGTCCTTGTCCTCCGCCTCGAAGTCGATCACCGAGGGGTGGATGACCTCGCCCTTGCGGGAGTTGAGGTGGGCGACGAAGTCGGCGATGCCGCCGTCGTACTTGTACGTGACGGAGAGCGGCTTGCCCTCCTCGTCCACGTGCTCGGGGCGCTCGTCGGTCAGCGAGATGGACAGGCCCTTGTTGAGGAAGGCCATCTCCTGGAAGCGGCGGGAGAGCGTCTCGAAGGAGTAGACGGTGGTCTCGAAGATGTCGCCGTCGGCCCAGAAGGTCACCGTGGTGCCGGTGCGGTCGGTCTCCGCGCCCTTGACCAGGGCGGCGGTCGGCGCGCCCATCTTGTAGTCCTGGGTCCAGATGTGGCCGTCCTTGTGGATCTCCACGGAGAGCCGGGTGGACAGCGCGTTCACCACCGAGACGCCGACACCGTGCAGACCGCCGGAGACGGCATAGCCGCCACCGCCGAACTTGCCGCCCGCGTGCAGGACGGTGAGCACGACCTCGACGGCGGGCTTGTCCTGGCCGGGGACGATGTCCACGGGGATGCCGCGGCCGTTGTCGACGACGCGGATCGCGCCGTCGGCCATGATCGTGACGTCGATGGTGTCGGCGTACCCGGCCATCGCCTCGTCGACGGAGTTGTCCACGACCTCCTGCACCAGGTGGTGCAGGCCGCGCTCGCCCGTCGAACCGATGTACATGCCGGGGCGCTTGCGGACGGCGTCGAGGCCTTCCAGCACCTGGATGTTGCTACCGGTGTAGGAAGACTGGTCGGACTGGTCTGGGGTCTGGCTGGGGTTGCCGGAATCGGCCACGAAGCGCCCTCTCTGGCACAGCACGGGCCGCATGCCCACCCCGTGCGGGCGGGCGTGCGACCACAGCGTTTCGACTCGGTTGCCACTAGCAACAGTGTTTGGCTCTCAGTCTACCGGTACGACTGACAGAGATGGGCGTTTGGCAGCCCTTGAGGGCAGATATGCCGCCCTGAATCCCCTCTGCACATGTCCCGATACTCGACCGGGGGGCCCAGGGCGCCTGGCAGGGCTGTCAGGGGTTCCGGAAGATCGCCATCCGTTCCGGGGCCCCAGGCGGCCGTCCGACTTCCCGGTCAGCCCCAGGTGTCGCCCGGCCCCTTGCTCCCCGGCGCCCGCAGCCGGCCGTAACCGCGGACGGGCGCCGCCGGGCCGAGCACCTTGATGGTCCTGACCGTCCCGTGCCCCAGCTCGTGGTTCAGGCGGGCCACCAACTGCCGTGCCAGCCAGCGCAGTTGGGTGGCCCAGGCGGTGGAGTCGCACTGCACGGTGAGCACCGCGGCGGCCTCGTCGTAGGAGGAGGGGTGGCAGTGCGCGGCGATGTCCGGGCCCACGATCTGCGGCCAGCGGCCCATCACCCCGCCGACGGCGGCCGAGGACTCCCAGCCGCGCTCGGTCAGCAGCCGGTTGAGCGCCGCGCCGAGCGGGACCGGGTCACGGCCGTCCGAGCGGGCGCCGCTGCGCAGGCCGTGCCGCTTCGCCTCGCGCTTCTCCCGGACCTGGTCGCCGCGCTGGCGGGCCTGGGCACGGGCCGCCCGCAGCGCTGAGCGGGCGAGGTCGGCACCGGTCGGCGCGGGGGCGCCGGACTCGGCGGCACCGGGCTCAGGGGCACCGGGCCTGGGGGAGCGCTCCGCCGGCTCGCTCACGGCGATCTCCTTTCCCCAGCCTGTGGACAACGGTCGCGGTCGCGCGCCATTGAGCCGTCCAGCCTACGGGAGCGGCCGGGCCCGGCGGGCCGGGGCCGGGGTGCACCGAGGTGCGGTGACGGTGGTGTGGTGGTGTGGGTGCGGTGCCGGAGGGGGGCGCGGTCAGGCGTCGATCCGGCGCACCGCGCCGTCGGAGACCGCGAACCGGGCGCCGGCCAGCGCCTTGGGCACGTCCTCGGCGACCGCCGCGGTCACCAGTACCTGCTCGCCGTCGGCCACCAGCTCGGCCAGCCGGTCCCGGCGGGCGGCGTCCAGCTCGGCGAACACGTCGTCCAGGATCAGCACCGGCTCGCCGCCGTCGGCGCGCAGCAGCTCGTACGAGGCCAGCCGCAGCGCCAGCGCGAAGGACCAGGACTCGCCGTGGCTGGCGTAGCCCTTGGCGGGCAGCGGGCCGAGCTTGAGCACCAGCTCGTCGCGGTGCGGGCCGACCAGGGTCACCCCGCGCTCGACCTCCTGCTTGCGAACCGCCCGCAGCGCGTCCAGCAGCTGCTCCTCGGCCTGCTCGCGGCTGCTCGGCAGCTCGCCCTCGAAGGAGCTGCGGTACTCCAGGGCGGTCTCGCCGCCGCCGGGGGCAAGCTGCCCGTACGCGGCCGCCACCAGTGGCTGCAGGGCGGCCACCAGCTGGATTCGGAAGGCCGTCAACTCGGCTCCGGCACGGGCCAGATGGCCGTCCCAGACCTCCAGGGTGGACAGGTCGGCGCCCTTGCCGCCGCCGGCCCGGCGGGCCATCGCGGCGGTCTTCAACAGGGCGTTGCGCTGCTTGAGCACCCGCTCGTAGTCCTGCCGGACCCCGGCCAGCCGGGGGGCCCGGGCGGTCAGCAGCTCGTCCAGGAAGCGCCGCCGCTCCCCCGGGTCGCCCTTGACCAGGCTGAGGTCCTCGGGGGCGAACAGCACGGTGCGCAGCAGGCCCAGCACGTCCCGCGGGCGAACGTTGTCGGAGCGGTTGATCCGGGCCCGGTTGGCCTTGCCCGGGGTGAGCTCCAGCTCGATCAGGGTGGAGCGGCCGCGGTCCACGACCGAGGTGCGGACCACCGCGCGTTCCGCGCCCAGCCGGATCAGCGGGGCATCGGTGGCGACCCGGTGGCTGCCCAGGGTGGCGACGTAGCCGATCGCCTCGACCAGGTTGGTCTTGCCCTGGCCGTTGGGCCCGACGAAGGCGGTCACGCCCGGGTCGAGGGGAACCTCGGCCCGGGCGTACGACCGGAAGTCGGCGAGCGACAGATGCGCGACGTGCATGGCTGTGGACTGCGCCCGCCTTCTTGGGGAGGACCTGCTGGTTACTTGGACTCGACCGCGTGGCCGCCGAACTGGTTGCGCAGCGCGGCGATCATCTTCATCTGCGGCGAGTCCTCCTGGCGGGAGGCGAAGCGGGCGAACAGCGAGGCGGTGATCGCCGGCAGCGGCACGGCGTGGTCGATCGCGGCCTCGACGGTCCAGCGGCCCTCGCCGGAGTCGGCGGCCCAGCCGCGCAGCTTGTCGAGGTGCTCGTCCTCGTCCAGGGCGCGGACGGCCAGGTCCAGCAGCCAGGAGCGGATGACGGTGCCCTCCTGCCAGCTGCGGAAGATCTCGCGCACGTCGGTGACCTCGGGGGCAGCCTCCAGCAGCTCCCAGCCCTCGGCGAAGGCCTGCATCATCGCGTACTCGATGCCGTTGTGGACCATCTTGGCGAAGTGGCCGGCGCCCACCGCGCCCGCGTGCACCGAGCCGAAGTCGCCCTCGGGCTTCAGGGCGTCGAAGACCGGCTGGACCTTGGCGACGTGCTCGGCGTCGCCGCCGTACATCAGCGCGTAGCCGTTCTCCAGGCCCCAGACGCCGCCGGAGACGCCGCAGTCCACGAAGCCGATGCCCTTGGCGGCCAGCGCCTCGGCGTGCTTGACGTCGTCGGTCCAGCGGGAGTTGCCGCCGTCGACCACCACGTCGCCGGGGGAGAGCAGCTCGGCGAGCTCGTCGACGGTCGCCTGGGTGGCGGCGCCCGCCGGGACCATGACCCAGACCACGCGCGGGCCCTGGAGCTTGGTGACGAGCTCCTGGAGGCTCTCGACGTCGGAGATGTCCGGGTTGCGGTCGTAGCCGATGACGGTGTGGCCGGCGCGGCGGATCCGCTCGCGCATGTTGCCGCCCATCTTGCCGAGACCGATGAGGCCGAGCTCCATGACCAAGTCCTTACCTGTGGTGACGTGCCTGCCGGCGGCGCCGTTGCCGCACTCCTTGAGCCTACGCGCTGGAGCGGACCCGGCCGTCTGCGGTCGGGCCGGGCGGGGGAGACGTCCACAGGCTGTGCACAGCGGGTGTGCACAGCCTGTGGACGGTCGGACGTGGCGGGATCAGCCGGAGAGGCGGACCGGCATGATCAGGTACTGGTAGGCCTTGTCCTCCTCGGCGTCCACCGAGACCTTGCCGCTGAGCAGCGCGGGCTTGGTCGGGGTGGTGAAGCTGAGCTGGGCGAAGGGGGAGTCGATGGCCTTGAGGCCCTCCTCCAGGTAGCCCGGGTTGAAGGCGATCGAGATGGCGTCGCCCTCCAGGGAGGCCTCGATCCGCTCGGTGGCCTGGGCGTCGTCGCCCGAGCCGGCCTCCAGCGTCAGCACGCCCTCCTCGAAGTTCAGGCGGACCGGGGTGTTGCGCTCGGCGACCAGCGAGACGCGCTTGAGCGCCTCCAGGAAGGGCTGGGTCTGGATCGCGGCGACCGCGTTGAACTCGGTCGGGAACAGGCTGCGGAACTTGGGGAACTCGCCCTCCAGCAGCCGGGTGGTGGTCCGGCGGCCGGCGCCCTCGAAACCGATCAGGCCCTCGCCCGCGCCGCCCGAGGAGAGCGCGATGGAGACGTTGTCGCCGCTGCCCAGGGACTTGGCGATGTCCTGGAGCGTCTTCGCCGGGACCAGCGCGACGGCGGAGATGTCCGACTGCTCGGGCTTCCACAGCAGCTCGCGGACGGCGAAGCGGTATCGGTCGGTGGCGGCCAGGGTGATCCGGTCGCCCTCGATCTCGACCCGGACACCGGTGAGCACCGGGAGGGTGTCGTCCCGGCCGGCGGCGACCGCGGCCTGGCTGACGGCGGAGGCGAACACGTCGCCGGAGACGGTGCCGGTGGCGGTCGGCATCTGGGGGAGCGCGGGGTACTCGTCCACCGGGAGGGTGGGGAGGGTGAAGCGGGAGCTGCCGCAGACCACGCTGACCCGCTGGCCGTCGGTGGAGATCTCCACCGGGCGGTTGGGGAGGTTGCGGGAGATGTCGTTCAGCAGCCGGCCGGAGACCAGGACGGTGCCGGCCTCCTCGACGTCCGCCTCCAGCTCGACCCGGGCCGACACCTCGTAGTCGAAGCCGGACAGCGCCAGGCTGCCCTCCTGCGCGGTCAGCAGCAGGCCGGCCAGCACCGGCACCGGCGGCCGTGCCGGGAGGCTGCGGGCAGCCCAGGCCACCGCCTCCGCGAGGACGTCGCGCTCCACCCGGAACTTCACCGGTAACCGCCTCCTGGATCGAGCGCTCCCGCTCGCACTCTGGTTCGTCTGATCTTGATCGTCGGTTCGGCTGTCCGCCGAGCTCGGTCACTCCGCTTCCAGTCGCAAGGACAGTCTGACGTACTCCGCCGACAGACGGGGCAGACGGGCGGAAGCTTCCCGAACGGTTGTCGGAGGCCGGTTGTCCACAGATTCGGGGCCCACCCACTTTGAAAGCAAGTCCGGGGTCTAAATGTGTAGTGGTAGTAGTAGGGCCTGTGGAAACCGTGGATAACCCCGTTTCCGCAGGTCAGAGCCCGAATTTTGTCCACAGTGACTGTGGACGGCGGCTGTGGACGGGCAGGCCGCGCTGTGGACAGCCGAGCGTTACCCACAGGCCACGCTCGGTATCCACAGGTTATCCCCAGGGCTGTCCCCAGATCCGGGCCCGGTTATCCACGGGCGCCGGTCAACTTTTCGTGACGCCTTTCACACCAGGGTATGAACGCCAGTCCACGGTTGTCGAACTGTGGACGCCACTGTGGACAACCTGGGGATAACCGACCCGACCCTGGGGACAACCGGTGGATAACCCGGACGGCCCACTGGCGGGCGGTCAACTGTCCACATCCTGTGGATAACCGTTGTGCACAAGTCCACAGGCACCTGACCTGCGCGGAAGAGCGTAGCGGTGACGGGCCTGTGGACGAATTCTGGATAACTCCGCACCCTCCACCCTGTGGACGGTGGAGAAGGGGCCGGTCCTGTGGACAACGGCCTTGCGCGCCCTCGGTTTTCGAATCACCGGTCAGTTGTTCGGCGCGGGCTGTGGACTGGCGGATCGTCCGTCGACCGCATCCCTGCCCAGTCGGGGCGCGGCGCACACCTGTGGACGCGCGAAAGGGGCGTCAGGATTCGCTCCTGACGCCCCGGGGGCCCGTCTCGTGGCGGTGCTGTGCCGTGCCGGCTAGCTCTTGATGCGGTTGGTGAGTTCGGTGACCTGGTTGTAGATCGAGCGCCGCTCGGCCATCAGCGAGCGGATCTTGCGGTCCGCGTGCATCACCGTGGTGTGGTCGCGGCCGCCGAACTGCGCGCCGATCTTCGGCAGCGAGAGGTCGGTGAGCTCGCGGCAGAGGTACATCGCGATCTGCCGGGCCGTCACCAGCACCCGGCTGCGCGAGGATCCGCAGAGGTCGTCCACGCTCAGGCCGAAGTACGCGGCCGTCTGCTGCATGATGACCTGTGCGGTGATCTCCGGTCCCGCGTCCTCGTCCCCGCCCGGGATCAGGTCCTTGAGGACGATCCCGGCCAGCTCCAGGTCCACCGGGGCCCGGTTGAGGTTGGCGAAGGCCGTCACCCGGATCAGCGCGCCCTCGAGCTCCCGGATGTTCCGGGTGATCCGGGACGCGATGAACTCCAACACGTCGGCGGGAGCGTTGAGTTGTTCCTGGATCGCCTTCTTGCGCAGGATCGCGATCCGGGTCTCCAGCTCCGGCGGGGTGACGTCGGTGATCAGACCCCACTCGAAGCGGTTGCGCAGCCGGTCCTCCAGCGTGGTCAGCAGCTTGGGCGGCCGGTCCGAGGAGAGGACGATCTGCTTGTTCGCGTTGTGCAGGGTGTTGAAGGTGTGGAAGAACTCCTCCTGCGTGGACTCCTTGCTCGCGAGGAACTGGACGTCGTCCACGAGCAGGATGTCCATGTCCCGGTAGCGGCGGCGGAAGGTGTCCGCCTTGCCGTCCCGGATCGAGTTGATGAACTCGTTGGTGAACTCCTCCGAGGACACGTAGCGCACCCGGGTGCCCGGGAAGAGGCTGCGCGAGTAGTGCCCGATGGCGTGCAGCAGGTGGGTCTTGCCCAGCCCGGACTCGCCGTAGATGAAGAGCGGGTTGTACGCCTTGGCCGGGGCCTCGGCGACGGCCACCGCCGCCGCGTGCGCGAAGCGGTTGCTGGCGCCGATGACGAAGGTGTCGAACAGGTACTTGGGGTTCAGCCGGGCGGCCGGCTCGTCCTTGCGGGAGCCGCCGGCCGGGGGAGCGCCGGGCGGGGCGGGCACGCCGGGGACGCCGGGCCGCTCGGCGGAGCGCTCCGGGGCGGACTTCTCCGCCGGGCGTCCGCCGGTGGGGCGGGAGCCGCCGGCCCGGCGTCCTGCGCCGGTGCGCGGCTGCTCGTTCGGGCCGGGGCCGTAGGCGCCGCCGAAGAGGTCGCCCTGGGTGGTCGCGGGCGGGCCGGGGACGGGCCGCGGCGGCCGGGGCGCGTGCTCCTCCGGGTCGCGGTAGGCCGGCGGCTGCTCCTGGTAGCCCTGCCAGCCCGGTCCGCCGCCGGGGCCGCCGTACGGGGCCTGGCGCTGCTCGTAGCCGCCGGTGTCGTAGCGGGGGCGCTCGTAGTCCTGCTCGTACGGCTGCGCCTGCTCGTAGGGCTGGCCGTGCTCGTACGGCTGCTGGTAGCCCTGGCCGCCGTAGTCGGAGTCGTCCTCCTCGGCCGGGCCGGGGTAGGGCTCGGCGGGGGCCTGGGGGGCGGGCGCGGGGGTGGTGGGCACCGCGTTGGCGTCGACCATCACGGCGATCCGGACCGGGCGGCTGAGCTCGCGACTGAGGGCCTCGGTCAGCTGCGGCAGCAGCCGGCCCTCCAGCACCTGCTTGGCCCGCTCGTTCGGGGTCGCCAGCAGGGCGGTGTCGTGCATCATCCACATCGGCTGGGTGCGCTGCACCCACTGCTTGTCCATCTCCGCGACATCGGGGTCGCTGACCAGCCGCTCGACGACCCTGGCCCAGACCGGGACGAGGTCGCTGTTGACATCAGCCACTGGTGCACGCTTTCCAAGAACAAACCAGACAAGTTCTGCAACGGTAGTCAGCGAACAGGGCAGGATCAAGTCGTTGTCCACAGGCTGTGGGTAAGACGGGTCGGGAGCGGCTGGTTTGACCCTCGTGCCCCGTCCCGCGTACCGTAACCAGGTCGAGTTGTCGATGGCCGCTGCCGCATGTCCGCGGGTCCGCCCGCTCCATAAGGCGCGCAGCACGGGCGCCGTGGATTGCCTCAGACCCCAGCCGAACTGGGGCGATGGGCCGGATTTCCGAAATCAGGGGAGATCACGCGGACGCACGGTGACGGCCAAGCGACTCCCCGTCATCCTACGATTCACCTCAGGAGCCCCCGAGTGAGCAAGCGCACCTTCCAGCCGAACAACCGTCGTCGCGCGAAGACCCACGGCTTCCGGCTGCGTATGCGTACCCGCGCCGGCCGCGCCATCCTGGCCGCCCGCCGTGGCAAGGGCCGCGCCAGCCTGTCCGCCTGATCCGCGCCAGAGTCTGTTGTGCTGCCCTCCGAGAATCGGCTGCGGCGGCGCCAGGACTTCGCGACCGCGGTGAAACGCGGTCGCCGGGCCGGCCGGCCCCTTCTGGTCGTCCATCTCAGCAGAGAGGGTGACCCGCAGGGGCAGACCGACCGGACCAGCGACTCCCGCCCGCACGTCGCCGAGGGGACTCCTTCGGCGCGTGCGGGTTTCGTCGTGAGCAAGGCCGTCGGCCCGGCGGTTGTCCGCAACCTGGTCAAGCGCCGGTTGCGCCACCTCGTTCGTGATCGTCTCTTCAGGCTGCCCGCCGGTAGCCTGATAGTGGTGCGTGCGCTGCCCCAGGCCGCGACCGCCTCGTACCAGGACCTCGAACGTGACCTGGACGCGGCACTGAAGCGGTTGCTGAGGACGGAGCCCGCCGCCACGGCGCCGACGGGAGCAGGTCGATGAAGTACCTGCTGATGGGTCTGATCAGGGTCTACCAGTGGACCATCAGCCCACTGCTCGGTCCGGTCTGCCGCTATTACCCCTCCTGCTCGCACTACGGCTACGAGGCCGTGAAGGTGCACGGGGCGGTCAAGGGCGGCGGGCTGACCGCGTGGCGAATCCTGCGCTGCAATCCGTGGACGCCCGGCGGGGTCGATCACGTCCCGCCGCGCAAGCATCCGGTGTGGTACCGGCGGTTGCGAGACTGGTTGAACAGCCGGTCCGCCACCGGAGACCCGGTGACCACCACCCCCGCCGGTCCGGACCCCGAGGGCCCGGCGACCATTGGCCCCGTGCGGCCAATCCACCTGTCCAAGGAGCCTGACCGGTGACCTTCTCCTTCCTGAATCCCCTGTACACAGCGGTGTCCTGGATCATCGTCCAGTTCCACTCGCTGTACAGCCACATCTTCAATCCGGACGGTGGCTGGGCCTGGGGCCTCGCCATCGCCTCGATGGTGGTCGTCATCCGGATCTGCCTGATCCCGCTCTTCGTGAAGCAGATCAAGGCGACCCGGGCCATGCAGGCGATCCAGCCGAAGATGAAGGCCATCCAGGAGCGCTACAAGAACGACCGGCAGCGCCAGTCCGAAGAGATGATGAAGCTGTACAAGGAGGCGGGTACCAACCCGTTCTCCAGCTGCCTTCCCATCATCGTCCAGGCGCCGTTCTTCACCGCCCTCTACGGTGTGCTCGCCAAGGTCGCCAAGGGCCAGGACATCGGCGTCATCCACGGTGACCTGCTGGTGAGCGCCGGCAAGGCGCACATCTTCGGTGCCCCGCTCTCCGCGACCTTCGTCAGCAGCCCCGAGACCAACGTCAAGATCGTCACCGCCGTGATGATCATCCTGATGTCGCTGTCGCAGTTCATCACCCAGCGCCAGCTGATGACGAAGAACGTCGACCTCACGGTGAAGACGCCGTTCATGCAGCAGCAGAAGATGCTGATGTACGTCTTCCCGATCATGTTCGCCGTGATGGGCATCAACTTCCCCGTCGGTGTCCTGGTCTACTGGCTGACCACCAACGTCTGGTCGATGGGCCAGCAGCTGGTCGTCATCCACAACAACCCGACCCCGGGCAGCAAGGCCTTCCAGGAGCGCCAGGAGCGCCTGAAGAAGGCCGGCCGACTGCGTTCGGACGGTACGGAGATCAAGGGCGCGCTCTGGGGCATGCTGCCCCCGTCCAAGGCGGCCGTCAGCGAGGCGGCCAGCGCCGCCGCGGTGGTCGAGGAGGCGGCGCAGGTGCGCCGCCAGCAGCCCCGTCGGCAGAGCAAGTCCCAGCGCCAGCAGGGCGGTGCCGGACAGCCGACCGTCGAGCTGGACAAGGACACCCCGGCCGAGGAGCCGGCCGACTCCGCCCCCGCCGAGCCCGAGGGCAAGCCGGCGGCCGCCAAGCAGGCCGCGGCCAAGCCCGCCGGCACCAAGCAGGGCACCCGGCAGCAGCCGAAGCGCGGTGGCGGCCAGCGGCCGAAGAAGAAGTCCTGACCGGTCCCGAGCCCGTTGTGACAGCCGCGAAGAGCTTCGTCCCCGGCCCGACAGACGGGCCCATCTCCGAAGGAGTCCATCAGTGACGGAAGGCACCACCTCCGCCGTCGAGGCCGAGGCCGCCGCCAGCGCCGACGAGAGCCTCATCTCCCGCCTGGAGCAGGAGGGCGACATCGCGGCGGACTACCTGGAGGGTCTGCTCGACATCGCCGATCTCGACGGTGACATCGACATGGACGTCGAGGGCGACCGCGCCCTGGTCTCCATCGTCAGTGACGGCAACGACCGCGCGCTGCAGCGCCTGGTCGGCCAGGACGGCGAGGTGCTGGAGGCTCTCCAGGAGCTGACCCGGTTGGCTGTCCACCGGGAGACCGGCGAGCGCAGCCGCCTCATGCTGGACATTGCCGGCTTCCGGGCCCGCAAGCGCGAGGAGCTGGCGGCGCTCGGCGCCAAGGCCGCCGAGCAGGCCAAGGGCACCGGCGAGCAGGTCAAGCTGCGGCCGATGACGCCCTTCGAGCGCAAGGTCGTCCACGACGCGGTCGCCGCGGCGGGCCTGCGCAGCGAGTCCGAGGGCGAAGAGCCCCAGCGGTGCGTGGTCGTGCTGCCGGTCTGAGGCCGACAGGTCGACGACCGACCGCCACGGCGGCCGGAGAGCTTCACCGGACGCGACCCCGTCCGCCTCGTGCGGGCGGGGTCGTCGTCCCTTCTGGGATGTTTCACGTGAAACAGTGCGTTGAGCGGGTCGGTGGATCCGGGGATCGGAGAGGTCGAGATGGACACGGAGAACGCGGCCGCCGGCCGGCCGGGGGCGGACGTGGACCCGGCCGCTGAGGGGCGGGCCACCGAGGCGGAGCAACTGACCGAGGCGCCGGCCGTCGCCCGGGAGGTCTTCGGGGAGCGCTACGACGCCGCAGTCCGCTACACCGAGCTGCTGGCCACGGCGGGTGTGCAGCGCGGGCTGATCGGGCCCCGTGAGGTGCCCCGGCTCTGGGACCGCCACGTGCTGAACTGCGCGGTGCTGGCCGAGCTGCTGCCTTCCGGCATCACGCTGTGCGACGTCGGCTCCGGGGCCGGTCTACCGGGCATCCCGGTGGCGCTGGCCCGTCCGGACGTCTCGGTGACGCTGCTGGAGCCGCTGCTGCGCCGGACCACCTTCCTGGAGGAGGTCGTCCGGGAGCTGGGGCTGGACAACGTCACGGTGCTGCGCGGCCGCGCCGAGGAGATGGTCGGCAAGCTCGCGGTGGACGTGGTGACCGCCCGGGCGGTGGCGCCGCTGGACCGGCTGGCCGGCTGGGGCATGCCGCTGCTGCGCCCGCACGGGCAGATGCTGGCGCTCAAGGGTGACAGCGCGGAGCAGGAGCTGGCCGAGTCGCGGGCCGGGCTCGCCAAGCTGGGCGCGGTGGAGTCGAGCGTCATCGCGGTCGGCGAGGGCACCCTGGAGACCTCCACCCGGGTGATCCAGGTGAAGGCGGGGGAGAGCCCCGGCGGGGTGAAGGCGGCCACTCGGCGCGCCAAGGCGGCCCGGGCGGGCCGCAACGCGAGCGTCCGCAACGGTGAGCGCGGCCGGGGCGGGCGGCGCCGCGGCCGCTGATCCGGGGTGACTCCGGACACGTGACGACGACGGGCGGACGGGCCTCCTGAACGGGAGGAGCGTCCGCCCGTCGTCGTTCAGGTGACGGCCCGGCCGCCGCCGGAACACCGGAGTGTCGCAACGTCAGAATTCCGGCATAGCGGGCATGGTGTTTCACGTGAAACGTCGCTCCTTGCTCTCGGGCATCCTCCGCCGTGACCGGGCGGCGACTGTTGCCGCTCCGGTTTCACGTGAAACACTGACCCCCATGCAGGACTCGGAGACCGTCGACCAGATCGATGACACGCCCATCGCACGGGCTGCCCAGGCTGCGGTTCAGGCGATCGGCCGAGCGGGTGCGGGACTGCCCCGGCCCGCCGCCACCCGGGTGATCGTGGTCGCCAACCAGAAGGGTGGGGTGGGCAAGACCACCACCACCGTGAACATGGCCGCCTCGCTCGCCATGCACGGCCTACGCGTCCTGGTCGTCGACCTCGACCCGCAGGGCAACGCCTCCACGGCGCTCGGCATCGACCACCACGCCGAGGTGCCGTCCGTCTACGACGTCCTGGTGGAGGGCAAGCCGCTGGCCGACGTGGTGCAGCCGGTGCGCGACGTCGAGGGGCTGTTCTGCGTCCCCGCCACCATCGACCTGGCCGGCGCCGAGATCGAGCTGGTCTCCCTGGTGGCCCGGGAGAGCCGGCTCCAGCGCGCCATCGCCGCCTACGAGCAGCCGCTCGACTACATCCTGATCGACTGTCCGCCCTCGCTGGGCCTGCTGACGGTCAACGCCCTGGTCGCCGGCCAGGAGGTGATGATCCCGATCCAGTGCGAGTACTACGCGTTGGAGGGCCTCGGCCAGCTGCTGCGCAACGTCGAGCTGGTGCGCGCGCACCTCAACCCCGCACTGCACGTGTCGACCATCCTGCTCACCATGTACGACGCCCGGACCAGGCTGGCCGCCCAGGTCGCCGAGGAGGTCCGGACCCACTTCCCGCAAGAGGTGCTGAGCACGGCGATCCCGCGCTCGGTGCGCATCTCGGAGGCGCCCAGCTACGGGCAGACGGTGCTCACCTACGATCCGGGCTCGACCGGGGCGCTCTCCTACCTGGAGTCCGCCCGCGAGCTCGCGCTGCGTGCGGTGGGCCGGGGCGGCTCGCTGGTGGGTCAGCAGCGGGACGGCCAGCCGAGGCACGGAGCCCCGGTGGCACAGCACGGCACGACGGAGGGTCATCAGTGAGTGCTCGCAAGGTTGGTCTGGGTCGAGGGCTGGAGGCGTTGATCCGCCCCGCCGCGCCGGTGGACGGCGGGGCGGCAGTCGCACCCGCACCGGCCCCGGTGCGGCCGCTGCCGGGCGGCCGCGGCACGGTGGCGGCCCGGGTGGCCGCGGAGAAGCAGGCCGAGCAGGTGCAGCCGGCCGGTGCCTACTTCGCCGAGCTGCCGCTGGACGCGATCACCCCCAACCCCCGCCAGCCGCGTGAGGTCTTCGACGAGGACAAGCTGGCCGAGCTGGTCACCTCCATCAAGGAGGTCGGCCTGCTCCAGCCGATCGTGGTGCGCCAGGTCGGTGCCGACGGCTTCGAGCTGATCATGGGCGAGCGCCGCTGGCGCGCCTCCCGGGAGGCCGGGCTGGAGCGGATCCCGGCGATCGTCCGGGCCACCGAGGACGACAAGCTGCTGCTGGACGCCCTCCTGGAGAACCTGCACCGGGCCGAGCTGAACCCGCTGGAGGAGGCGGCCGCCTACGACCAGCTGCTGCGGGACTTCTCCTGCACCCACGAGGAGCTGGCCGACCGGATCGGCCGCTCGCGCGAGCACGTCACCAACACCCTGCGGCTGATGAAGCTCACGCCGTCCGTCCAGCGCCGGCTGGTGGCCGGAACGCTGATGGCCGGGCACGCCCGGGCGCTGCTCGGTGTGCCGGACTCCGAGGAGCAGGAGCGGCTGGCCAAGCGGATCATCGCGGAGGGTCTCACGGTGCGCAACATCGAGGAGATCGTCAAGGTGATGAAGCTGGAGCAGAAGCCGAAGCGCCAGGCGCCGAAGGCGGGCAAGCTGAACTCCCCGGCGTTCAACGACCTGGCGAGCCGGCTGTCGGACCGCTTCGACACCCGGGTCAAGGTCGAGGTGTCGCAGCGCGGCGGCAAGCTGGGCAAGGGCAAGGTGGTGCTGGAGTTCGGCTCGGTGGAGGACCTGAACCGGATCCTGGACAGCATGGCCCCCGGCGAGGACGGTCTGCGGCTGTCGCAGGGCTGAGCCGGACCGGCCGGCCGAGGGCAACGACCCGATGGGTGTGTGTTCCACGTGAGCGCTGTTTCACGTGAAACATGCACCCATCGGCGTTCGTGGGGGAATGCTCGACCGTGAGAGGGAGGAGGAGGTGGGGCCATGGGACGGCGGATCGCTCCGCTGACGCTGGACAACCTCGGGGACCTGCCGACCGGCTGCCGCTCCTGCGTGTTCTGGGAGCTGGACCCGGTCAGCGCGAGGGAGGCGGTGGAGGCGGGCAAGCCGGAGCTGGAGAAGGAGGGGTGGATCTCCACGGTGCTGCTGGAGTGGGGATCCTGCGGCCGGATCGTCTACGTGGACGACCAGCCGGCGGGGTTCGTGCTGTACGCGCCACCCGCCTACGTCCCCCGCTCGCAGTCCTTCCCGACCAGTCCGGTCTCGCCGGACGCCGTTCAGCTGATGGTCAGCCGGGTGCTGCCGGGCTACCAGCGCCAGGGGCTCGGCCGGGTGCTGGTGCAGACCGTGGCCAAGGACCTGATCGGGCGCGGGGTGCGGGCGATCGAGGCCTTCGGCTCGGCCGGGCGGGTGCCGACCAGCTGCGTGCTGCCGGCCGACCACCTGCTCGCGGTCGGCTTCAAGACCGTCCGCCCGCACCCGCGCTACCCGCGGCTGCGGCTGGAGGCGCGGACGACGCTCTCCTGGCGGGGGGACGTGGAGGGGGCGCTGGAGCGGCTGCTCGGCGGCGGGCGCAAGGAGCCGGCACTGCGGCCGTTCTGAAACCCGTCCGGCGGGTCCCGACAGAACGACGGCGGCGGGGGGGCCCCCCCCGGGGGGGCCCCCCCCCCCGGGGGGGGGCCCCCCCGCGGCCAGAATGTAACAGGCCCGCCCGCGCCCCGCCCGGGGCCCGGGCGGGGGCCCCCGGGTGGGTTTAACCGC
>NZ_JBICYZ010000108.1:0-22822 GCF_043201465.1 Kitasatospora sp. NPDC048298 | reverse complement strand
GCGCGGGGGCCGCCGGCGCCCGGCGGGGGCCCCCCCCGGCCCTGGCTTGGCCGCCGCCCTTTTACGGCCCCCCGCCCCGCGGGCACCGGCCGGCCCGTACGCGGGCCGGCCGTTCCCGTCGGAGCGGGCGCTACTTGACCGCGGTCTTGCCGATGGTGGGCAGGATGAAGTCCTGGATCAGGCCCTTGGCGTCACGGACGATCGGGCGGAAGACCCGGTAGCGGGACAGGTTGATCACCCGGGCCGCGAGCGGCGTCGAGCGCCGCACGAACTCCCTGGTGCGCTCGGTGTCCGGGGTGCGGTCGAAGACCCAGTAGAGCACCACGATCATCAGGTGCAGCCAGAGCACGTCGGGCAGCAGCTCGACGAGTTCGGCGTCCAGCTTGGGCGCCAGATCCGAGCCCTGGAGCACGTCGCGGAACAGCTCGACCGCCGTGGCCCGGGCCGGGTGGGACTCGTTGGAGAACGGGCTCAGCGAGCTGGTCGGGTCGGCGGCGGTGCGGAAGAACTGCGCGGAGAACTCGTGGTACGGCGCGGCCGTGTCGAGCCAGGAGGCCAGCGCGATCTGCAGCCGCTCGGAGAAGTCCCGGGTGTGGGCCATGCGGCGCTTGGCGTCGGCCGCGTGCTCGTAGGTCATCCGGTCGTAGAACCCCTGGATCAGGAATTCCTTCGCCGAGAAGTAGTAGTACGCGTTGCCCACCGACACGCCCGCCTCGGTGGCGATGGCGCGCATGGTGGTCTTCTCGTAGCCCCGCTCCTGGAACAGCCGCATGGCCGTCTCGAGGATCAGGGCCCGGGTGGCCTCACTCTTGTCGGTCTTCGGCTTGGCCCGGCCACCGGGCAGGGCCTCCGGCCCGGGCCCGCCCTCCGGTCCGGGCACGGCCGAAGCCTCGGCCGTGCCGTTCCCGCCGTCCGTTCGGTTCGTCGCTGCCAGGTCGTCCACGGGCACGAGCCTAGCCGGAGACGACGTTCCATCCGGTGTCGGTGTTCGTGGTACCGGATGACCCCTCCGCACCCGGTGCCACGATGACCCCCATCATTTCGAACGCGTTCAAAAGCTGGGCAGTACTGTAGACGTATCGGTTGAACATGTTCAACTCCATCTCTGTGGGAGGCTGGTCACATGATCAGTTCAGGGCGGACCGTCATCCGGCGCGGCGGAGTGCAGGACGCCGAGTCCATCGCCGAACTGCACGCCGCCAGTTGGCGCACCACCTACCGGGGGATCGTCCCGGAGGAGGGGCTGGGCGACGGGATGGTCGCCCAACGGCGTGAGCTGTGGAAACTGCGGTTGGAAGTCGACTACGGGGAGCCGGAGAACACGCCCGAGCTCCTGGTGGCCGAACAGGCCGGTGCGGTGGCCGGGTTCATCTATCTCGTCCCGCAGCCGGACGGCGGGGTGCTGATCGACAACCTGCACGTGCGCCCCGGCCTGAACGGGGGCGGCATCGGCCGCGAGCTGCTGACCGCCGGCCGTGCCCATGTCGCCGAGCGGCACCCCGGAGCCGGACTCTCCCTGGAGGTGCTGCGGGACAACACCCGGGCGATCGCCTTCTACGAGCGCGAGGGCGCCGAGCGGGTCCGGGCGCAGGAGGGTGAGTTCCCCGGCGGATTCCTGCTGCCCGAGTACGTGTACGCCTGGCCGGCCGGGCGCGTGGCGCCCGGTCCCGACCGGCCGGAGCCGGTGGATCGGTGAAGTGGAAGTGGTCGGGTCGGGTCAGTCGACGTCGTAGACCGTCACCGGTACGCCCCGGGCCGCCAGCCGGGCGGTGACCAGCGGCTCGACCCGCTCCCAGCGCCCGCCCCCCAGGCCGCAGCCGATCCGCGGCATGTGGACGGAGGCGCCGAGCCCAAGGGCGTGCTCGCCGAGTGCGGTCAGCCCGGTGTCGATCGCCTCGTACCGCACCGGGACCCCGGTGGAGCGCCCCGTGCGGATGCCCCGCTGGCCGACCAGGTTGGCCACCCAGAGGTGCGGATCGACCGGGACCAGTTGGACGGCCCCGAGGCCGAAGTCGTTCTTCGCCCGCTCCCGATGCCAGCGCCGGTACGCCGCCTCGGGCTCGGGCCAGCGTCTGGAGAGCGCGAGCACGAAGCCCCTGCCCCAGCCGCCGAGATCGTTGCAGACGTGCGCGATCACCTTCACGCCCTTGCCCTGGGGCGTGGTGGCATCGCCTCGGACGTAGGTGATTTCCCCCATGCCTCGACGTTAGAGGGTGCCACTGACAATCTGCTCGGCATTTTCCGCCGGGCTCTCGCCCGGCGAACCCTCCGCCGCCCTCCGCACCGTCAGGTGCCGCCGCCCGGCCAGCGCGATCAGCAGCGCGAGCCCGGCGGCCGCGGCGGGCAGGGCGTAGCCGGTGCCCGGAGCGGCCTGCTCGGCGACCGTCCCGGCGAGCGCCGCCCCGGCCGAGATGCCGACCACGATGCCGGACACCGCCATCGCCATGCCCTCGTTGAACTGCCGCCGCGGCAGCAGATCCTGGACCAGCGTCATCCCGGTCACCATGGTCGGCGCGGTGGCGGTGCCGGCCGCGAACAGCGCCACGCCGAGTGCCCCGAGCCCGGCCCCGCCCAGTCCGGCGGCGAGCGGCAGCAGCAGCACCGCGGCCATCGCCGCGGCGCAGAGCAGGAAGCGGGTGCCCGGCGCCCGGCGCGGCGTCAGCAGGCCGAACAGCAGCCCGGCCACGCAGGAGCCGCCCGCGACCAGGGCCAGCAGCAGGCCGGCCGTCGCCTTGTGGCCGAGCGCGTCGGCGTACGCCACGGTGGTGATCTCGGTCGCGCCGAAGACCATGCCGGTCGCGAGGAAGGTCAGCACCAGCACCCGCAGCCCGGGTGCCCGCAGCGGTGAACCGTGCCGCCGCTCGGTGGATTCCCGGACGGGTAGCGGGGGTTCGGTGCGGCGCTGGGCGGCGAAGAGCAGGGCGCCGACGGTGCCGAGGGCGCCGGTGGCGATCATCCCGGCCTCCGGGGCGAGCGTCGTGCAGAGCAGCATCGCGAGCACCGGCCCGGCCATGAAGCAGAGTTCGTCCAGCGCCTGCTCGAAGGAGTTGGCCAGGTGCCGCGCGGCCGGGTCGTCCCGGTACAGGTGCGCCCAGCGGGAGCGGGCCATGCCGCCGAGGTTGGGCGTGGCCGAGCAGGCCGCGGAGCTGAGGAACAGCGTCCAGTCGGGCGCGCCGAGGTGCACGCAGAGCAGCAGGGCGGCCATCGGTACGGCGCTGTACAGCGCGGCCGGCACCGTCACCCGCGCCTGCCCGTAGCGGTCCACCAGCCGTCCGATCAGCGGCATCCCGATCGCGCCGAAGACCAGCCCGGCCGCCGAGACCGCCCCGGCCAGCCCGTACGAGCCGCGGCGCTCGGAGAGCAGCACCACCAGCGAGACGCCGTACATCGACAGCGCCAGCCGGCCCAGCAGCCCGGCCAGGGTGAAGGCGACGGCGCCGGGGGCCGCGAACAGCCGCCGGTAGGAGGCGAGGAGGGCGGGCGAGGGCATGGTGCTCCTGTGAGCGGGGGAGGGCGGGGGTTCCCACAGCCTGGCGCCGTCGGCGGGCGGCCGTCCAACACCTGTTTCGCCGCACTCACAACACGCCGTTGTTAATCTGCCGCCCATGCCCCGTGACCTGCACCCCCGACTGCTGCGCGGCTTCGTCGCGACCGCCGAGACCCTGCACTTCGGCCGGGCCGCCGAGCGGCTGCACATCGCCCAGCAGGCGCTCAGCCGGGACGTCCGGAGCCTGGAGGGGCTGCTCGGCGACGCGCTGTTCGCCCGCACCACCCGCAGCGTCGAACTCACCCCGGCCGGGCGGCGCTTGCTGCCCAGGGCGCGCCGGTTCCTGGCCCTGCACGACGAGATCCTCGCGGAGGCGGCGACCGGAACCGGGGCCGGTGCCCGGCCGCTGCTGATCGACCTCAACAGCGACGTCACCGGCCCGGACCTGACCACCGACCGGGTGCTCGAACGGGCCCGCGCCGCCTGGCCGGAGGGCGAACTGCTGGCCCGCTTCCACGGCGGCCTGGCCGCGGCCGCCGCCGAACTGCTGGCCCACCGGCTGGACGCCTCCTTCGGCCGCTTCGCCGGGCTGCCCGCCGGGGTGCGCGGCCAACTCGTCCAACTGCCGGTGCGGTTGGAGCGGATCTCGGTGATGATGGCGGACACCCATCCGCTGGCCGACCGCCACGCGCTGCGCCTGGCCGATCTGACCGGGCACCCCGTGGACGTCTGCGCGGGCAACCCGGCCACCACCGAGTGGGCCGGCCTCGGCGCCCGGCTGCTGCGCGAGCACGGCCTGACGGCGGCGGCGCCGTACGTGCCGCCGGTGGGTGTGGACGAGACCGCCCGCTACCTCGCCCGGCACGGGGATCCGATGCTGACCACGGTCGGCGGTCCGCGGATCCCGGGGACGGTGAACGTGCCGCTGGTGGAGCCGGTGCCGCTGAGCCTGGTCAGCCTGGTGCACCGGCCCGGCGACCGTCATCCGGGGCTGCGGGCGCTGGCCGCCGCGGCGGGTGCGCTCGGCGCGGCCGAGGGCTGGCTGCGCCGCCCGGCGGGCGGCTGGCTGCCCGCGGCGGACGCGGCGCTGCTGCCGCCGCCGGGGTAGGCGGCCGGAGGCCGTCGGGGGCGGCGCGGCGAGGGGAGGGGGTGGCGCGGCGGGGGAGGGGGAACGTTGGAAACCGCCCCTGCCCCGGGGGGAAGGGCAGGGGCGGTGCTCCTGGGGGTCAGGCGGCTCAGGCCGCCTTGACGGCGGAGATGTCGAAGCTGAGCTTGACCTTCTCGCCGATCAGCACGCCGCCGGTCTCCAGCGCCGCGTTGTAGGTCAGACCGAAGTCGGTGCGGTCGACGACGGCCTTGCCCTCGAAGCCGACCCGGTTGGCGCCGTACGCGTCGGTGGCGCTGCCGGTGTACTCCAGGTCCAGCACGACCGGGTGGGTGGTGCCCTTGATGGTGAGGTCGCCGGTCATCCGGTACGAGTCGCCGTGGACCAGCTGGGCGGAGGTGCTGCGGAAGTGGATCTCCGGGTGGGTGTCGACGGAGAAGAAGTCACCGGTGCGCAGGTGCTCGTCGCGCTGGGCCTGGTTGGTGTCGATGCTCCCGACCTTGATCACCAGCTCGGCCGAGGAGTTGCCCGGGTGGGTCCCGTCCAGGTGCAGCTTGCCGTCGTACTCGGTGAAGCGGCCCTTGACGTTGGTGACCATCGCGTGGCGGACGGAGAAGCCGATCTCGCTGTGGGTGTTGTCGATGGTCCAGTCGCCGGTCAGGTGGGCGAGGTCCGGGCCGGCCGGGGTCCGGACGGCGGTCGCGGCGGGGGCGGTGACGGTCTTGGTGCGGTTGAACAGGCCCATGGCTTCCTCCTTGGTTCGAAGCCGGTTGTTTAGGCTTCAACTTGTTGGCTCCACCATAGGACAATGTCGTTCAACTTTCAACCACAGCTTTCCGGCTTCCCCCGAACGGCTCGACGGACCGGCCTGTCGGCCCTCCCGGTTAGGCTGCGAAGGACGGTCCCAGTACGCCCGGAAGGCCCCCGATGTTCGTCCTCCACGCGCTCTGGCGGACGGACGGGCGGCTGGCGCTCTGGGCCGAGGACGCCCGCGCCCACCCGGGCGCCGCCGACCCGCGCCCCGACCGCCCCGCGCCGCGCGCCCACCCCTACGCCTGCCCGGCCGCCGAACTGGCCGCCGTGCTCGGCGGCATCGGCCCGGGCCTCGGCTGGCTCGCCGGGCAGGCCCCCGAACGCTGGGCCACCCTGCTGCTGCCCACCGTCGGGGCCGTCCCCGCGCCCTCGCCCGACCTGCCGGTCACCCCGCCGCGCGGCGGTGCGGTGCTCGCCCCCTGGCGGGTGCCGGCGCTGCTCTTCGACGCCGGGGCCGCCGCCCAGCTGCTCGGCGAGGTCTTCGACCCGGTCTGGGCCGTCACCGGCACCGACCTGCCCGGAGCCGGGCGGGTCGAGGTGGTCCACGGCCCCTCGCTGCGCTGGCTCACCGGGGTGCACGACCTCGCCTGGCGGACGGTCGGCCGGGGCCGGGTGCTGCCGGTGCCCGTGGCCGCCGCCGACGGCCGGCCGCAGGCCCGGTGGCGGCCCGACCTCACCCCCGCCGGGCGCCACGAGGCCGCCGCCCTGGCCGTCGGCTGCCCGCCCGTCCTGCTGGGGGAGTGGCCGCACGGGCCCGGCGGCGGCGAGGCGCTGCTGGACACCGCCCTGGGCGCGCTGGTGGACGCCGAGGCCCGCGCCGCGCTGGCCGACACGCCCTTCCCGCCGCCCGGTGGGGCCGGGGCCGCCGCCGAACGGTGGCTGCACGCCCTCACCACCCCCGACGGCGGGCTCGACGGCGCCCCGCCCGAGGAGTTCGCCGAACTGCGCCGCCGGCTCGGCGCCTGGTACGCCGCCGCCGAGCCCGTCGATCCGGCGCTGCGGCTCTGCTTCCGCCTGGTCGAGCCGCTCGGCCCCGACCCGGACGACCCCGAGGGTAGCCCCTCCGACGACGCCTGGCGGCTGGAGTTCCTGCTCCAGGCCGTGGACGAGCCCTCCCTGCTGGTCCGCGCCGCCGACCTGCTCGAAGGCGGCGCCGCCGAGGCCGCGCTCGCCCGCAAGGCCGCCGACCCGGTCGACGTCCTGGTCGCCGAACTCGCCCGCGCCGCCCACCACTGGCCCGCCCTGGACGGATTGCGCCACCGCTCCCGCCCGTCCGCCCTCCCGCTCGACCGGGCCGGCGCACTGGACTTCCTGCGCACCGCCGCGCCCGCCCTCGCCGAGGGTGGCTTCGGGGTGCTGCTGCCCGCCTGGTGGCGCCGACGCCCCAGGCTCGGACTCGCCCTGCGCGCCACCACCCCGCCCGCGCCCGGCTCGCTCGCCGTCACCAGCCAGGTGGACCGGGACGCCGTGGTCGCCTTCCGCTGGCAGGCCGCGCTCGGCCCGGAGGAGAGCCCGCTCACCGAGCGGGAACTGGCCGAACTCGCCTCCGCCAAACAGGGGATGGTCCGGCTGCGGGGCACCTGGCTGGAGGCCGACCCGGCCCAGATCGCCGCCGCCCTCGCCTTCCTCGCCGACCGGCGCGAGGGCGTGCTCGCCACTGGCGAACTGCTGCGGCTCGCCCTGGACCCGGCGGCGACGGTCGCCGGGCTGCCGGTCACCTCGGTGCGCGCGGACGGCCCGCTCGGCGAACTGCTCGCCGGGCGGGCCGGTGCCGCCCCGGCGCCCGAGCTGCCGCCGGACTTCCGGGCCGAGCTGCGCCCGTACCAGGAGCGCGGGCTGGCCTGGCTGCGGACCATGTCCGGGCTCGGCCTCGGCGCCGTGCTGGCCGACGACATGGGCCTCGGCAAGACCGTCCAGACCCTCGCCCTGCTCGCGTCCGAGAAAGCCTCCGAGGAAACCTCCGGCGAGGACTCCGGGAAAGCCCTCGACGAGGACTCCGAGCGGCCCGCCGGCCCGACCCTGCTGGTCTGCCCGATGTCCCTGGTCGGCAACTGGCAGCGCGAGGCCGAGCGCTTCGCCCCCGGCCTGCGGCGGTACGTCCACCACGGCGCCGGCCGCCTCGGCGCGGAGCGACTCGCCGCAGCCGTAAGGGGCGTGGACCTGGTCATCACCACCTACGGGCTGGTCCAGCGCGACCTCGCGGCGCTGCGCGCGATCCGCTGGCGCCGGGTGGTCGCCGACGAGGCCCAGCACATCAAGAACACCGGCACCGCGCAGTCCAGGGCGATCCGCTCGCTGCCCGTCACCCGGCACCGGATCGCCCTCACCGGCACCCCGGTGGAGAACCGGCTCTCCGAACTGCACGCCGTCCTGGACTTCGCCAACCCCGGCCTGCTCGGCCCGGCCGAGCGCTTCAAGGAGCGCTACGCGATCCCGGTCGAGCTGCACCGCAGCCCCGAGCGCACCGCCGAACTCCGGCGCCGCACCGCCCCGTTCGTGCTCCGCCGGGTCAAGTCCGACCCGGCGGTGGCGGCCGAGCTGCCGGCCAAGCAGGAGATGACCGTCTGGTGCAACCTCACCGCCGAGCAGGCCGGCCTCTACCAGGCCGTGGTCGCCGACCTGCTGCGGCGGGTCGAGGGCATCCGGGGCGTGGAGCGGCGCGGCACCGTGCTGGCCGCGATCGGCAAGCTCAAGCAGGTCTGCAACCACCCGGCCCAACTGCTGCACGACGGCTCGGCGGTGGGCGGGCGCTCGGGCAAGGTCGCCCGGCTGGCCGAACTGCTGGAGGAGGCGCTGGCCGAGGGTGACCGGACGCTGGTCTTCACCCAGTACGCCGAGTTCGGCGCGATGCTCCGCCCGTACCTGCGGCGCCGGCTCGGCGAGGAGGTGCTCTACCTGCACGGCGGGCTGTCGCGGGCGCGCCGCGAGGAGCTGGTCGAGCGCTTCCAGTCCCCGGACGGGCCGAGGGTGTTCCTGCTCTCGCTGCGGGCCGGCGGCACCGGACTCAACCTGACCGCCGCCAACCAGGTGATCCACCTGGACCGTTGGTGGAACCCGGCGGTCGAGGAGCAGGCCACCGACCGCGCCTTCCGGATCGGCCAGCGCAGGGACGTCCAGGTCCGCCGGCTGGTCTGCGTCGGCACCGTCGAGGAGCGGATCGACGAACTGCTCACCGCCAAGCGCTCGTTGGCCGAGACGGTGGTGGGGGAGGGGGAGCGCTGGCTCACCGACCTGCCGGTCGAGGCGCTGCGCGAACTGGTCGCCCTCACCCGGGAGGACGCCGTGGCCGAGGAGGACGCGTGACCGACGAACCCAGACCGCCCGTGGTCAACGTCGCCGCCTACTGGCGCGGCGACTTCACCCTGCGGCCCGCCCCGGCGCAGGACGAGGACGAGAACGGCCCGGACGAGCCCTCGCTGCGCCGCCTCGGCCGCTCCGGCATCACCGTGCACGGTCGCGACCTCGCCACCGTGCTCGGCCCCGCCTACGAGGCCTTCCGGGGCTGAGCACCCGAGCGCCGTGGCTACCGTGCGGTAACGTCGCGAGGGTGACCGACACCCACGAGACCGGCACCCGGCTGGCCGACTTCGAGCAGCACCGGCGGATGGTCTTCGGCATCGCCTACCGGATGCTCGGCAGCGTCGCCGACGCCGAGGACCTGGTCCAGGACACCTGGCTGCGCTGGAGCGGCGTCACCGGCCCGGTCGCCAGCCCCGGCGGCTTCCTGGCCCGTACGGTCACCAACCTCGCGCTCAACAAGCTGGACTCGGCCGCCGTCCGCCGTGAGTCCTACGTCGGCCCCTGGCTGCCCGAGCCGCTGGTCACCGAGCCGGACGCGACCGACGGCGTCGAGCGGGCCGAGACCGTCTCGCTGGCCCTGCTGGTGGTGCTGGAGAGCCTGTCCCCGCTGGAGCGGGCGGTGTTCGTGCTCAAGGAGGCCTTCGGCTTCTCCTACCAGGAGATCGCCGAGGCCGTGGGCCGCACCGAGGCCGCCTGCCGCCAGATCGGCAGCCGGGCCCGGGCGCACGTGCGCGCCGGCCGGCCGCGCTACGACGCACCGCCCGAGCTGCGCCGCCGCGCCACCGACGAGTTCCTGGCGGCCTGCGTCGGCGGCGACCTCAACCGGATGCTGGAACTGCTCGCCCCCGACGTCACCGGCTGGACGGACGGCGGTGGGGTGATCCGCGCCGCGCTGCGGCCGATCAACGGTGCCGAGAACGTCGCCCGCTTCGTCCTCGGGGTGCTCAGCCGGCTCGGCGAGGGGGCCGGTGCCCGGCCGGTCCTGGTCAACGGGGATCCCGGCGTGCTGATCACCATGGACGGCGCCGTCGACTCCGTCTCGGTGTTCGAGTTCGCCGAGCAGCCGGACGGCACCGTGCGGATCGCCGAGATCCGCAGCGTCCGCAACCCGGACAAGCTGACCCACCTCGCCGACCCCGCCTCCGCCTCCACGTTCGCCCCCGGCCGGCCCGGCCCGGCTTGACCCTCGACCAGGTCGAGCCCGCAGAGTCACCGGGCATGGAGAGCGAGCTGCACAGCATCGGCGAACTGGCCCGCGCCAGCGGCCTCGGCGTCGGCACCCTGCGCTACTACGACGGCGCCGAGGTGCTCACCCCGGCCTGGGTCGACCCGCAGACCGGCTACCGCTGGTACCGGCCCGGCCAGCTCGCCGACGCCCGGCTGCTGGCCCGGCTGCGCAGGGTCGGCCTGCCGCTGGCCGGCATCCGCGCCGTGCTCGGCGCCGCACCCGGCGGCGGCGAGGCCCGGCAGGTGCTCGACACGCACCTGCGACGGCTGGAGGACGGCCTCGCCGACGCCCGCCGCGAACTCTCCCTGATCCACGCGATGATCGACCAGAGGGAGCAGCCGATGACCACCACCCCCGCCGCACTCCGGCTCACCGTCCCGGCCGAGGACCTCGCGGCCGCCCTCGACGCGGTCCGCTTCGCGGTCTGCGGGGACCCGGAGCTGCCCGCGCTCGCCGGGGTGCTCTTCGAGCCGGACGGCCCGGTGCTGCGCCTGGTCGCCACCGACCGCTACCGGATGGCCCTCGCTGAGGTGCCCGCCACCGGCGGGACGCCCGAGCGGCCGGTGGCCGGCACGATCGTCCCGACCGCGCTGGTGGACGCGCTGCGCGCGCTGCTCGGCGCCGGACCGGCGGACGTGGTGCTCACCCTCGGCGGGGGACCGGTCCGGGCCGAGGTCGGGGAGCACCGGATCGAGGGCGTCGCCCCGGACCTCGACTACCCCGACCACCGGGCCGTCACCCGACTCGAACCGGAGCACCGGATCACCCAGTCCGCCGCCGAACTGCGCGCCGCCGTCGAGGCCGGCGCCACCCGCACTCTGCCCTCCGGCCCGGACGGCGTCGACTGCGAGGTCACCGTCCTGACCCTGACCGGGGACGGCCGCCTGACCGTCGCCGACGACCCGGCGCCCGAGGGCTACCGACTGGCCGTCAACCGGGACTTCCTGCTCGACGCCCTCGACGCCGGGCGGCCCGAACAGCTGCTCCTCGAACTCGGCGGCCCGATCGCCCCGTTGGCCGTCCGCACCCCCGGCCGGGCGGGCACCTTCTCCGTCCTGATGCCCATCCGGCTGCCCGAGACGCCCCCTGACCGTCCTGCGCCCGGGCCGTCTGGCCGAACGGCCTGACAGGGGCTCTGGAATGATCACCGCATGAGCCGGAACATCGAACCCCCCGTCACCGAGGTCCACGTCCCCGCCCCCGGGGGCGGCCTGCTGTGGGCGGAGCGCCGCGGCTCCGGCAGCCCGGTGGTGCTGCTGCACGGCTCCGGCATGGACTCCCGGCTGTGGGACGCCGTCGTCCCGGAGCTGGCCCGGCACCACGACGTGATCCGCTACGACGCCCGCGGCCTCGGCCGCTCCAGCGCGCCGGAGCAGGTCTTCGACGACATCGCGGACCTGGGCGCCGTCCTGGACCACTTCGGTCTGCGCGGTGCCGCGCTGGTCGGCCTGAGCATGGGCGGGGAGACCGCGCTGGACTTCGCCCTGGCCCACCCGGACCGGGTCGCCGCGCTCGGCCTGGTCGGTGCCTCGGTGAGCGGTCACGACTGGCCGCCGTCCCCGGAGACCACCGCCTACGCCGAGGCCCGGCGGCGCGGCGACGCGGCCGCGCTGGCCGAGCTGGAGCTCTCCGTCTGGGCGGCCATGGGCCGCACCGCACCGGGCGGCGAGCTGATCGCGACGATGGTCGAGGAGAACGCGGCCCGCCGGATCGTCAGCGAGCACCACCTCGCCGGCGCCCCGGCCCGGGAGGCCGAGCCGGTCCTCGGCACCGTCACCGCGCCCACCCTGGTCGTCCACGGCGACCGCGACCACCCGGAGATCGCGGCGATCGCCCGGCGGCTCGCCGCCGACATCCCCGGCGCCCGCGGCCACCTCGTCCCGGACGCCGACCACTACCTCCCGCTGCGCACCCCCGAACGGCTCACCGAACTCCTCCTCGCCCACCTGGCGTAACGGCCCCACCCGCGGGCCGGTCCGAGGGCCCGGCCCCCGCCCCGGCGCGTTTGCTGCCGCTAGCACCCTGCTTGCATTTGCAAGCAGGGTGCTGCAGGCTGTCCGCATGGCCTCACTGAACGTCGGCTCGCTGGGCGAGTACATCCGCGAGCAGCGCCGCAACGCCCAGTACTCGCTGCGGCAGCTGGCGGAGGCCGCCGGCGTGTCCAACCCGTACCTCAGCCAGATCGAGCGCGGGCTGCGCAAGCCGAGCGCGGAGATCCTCCAGCAGATCGCCAAGGCGCTGCGGATCTCCGCGGAGACGCTGTACGTCCAGGCCGGGATCCTGGAGGAGCGGCGGGGTGAGGGCCTGGAGCTCAGGGCCTCGATCCTGGCCGATCCGCTGATCAACGAGCAGCAGAAGCAGGCGCTGCTCGCGGTCTACGACGCCTTCCTCAAGGAGAACGCCGCGTCGGTTCCCACCCCGACGGCCGACGGCGCCGCCACCCAGAACACCCACCGGGAGGACCGGTAACCATGCCCATCACCGACGAGATCAAGAAGACCCTCGGCGACCCGACCCCGCTGTACGCCCTGGCCGGCGCGGGGGACCTCGCCTACGAGAAGCTGCGCGAGGTGCCGGGCCGGGTCGAGGCGCTGGCGGCGGACCGCAAGGGCGCGCAGGAGATGGCCACCGCCAGGCTCCAGGAGGCGCAGTCGCTGCTGACCGGGGCGCAGGCCAGGGTCACCGAGACCGTCACCGCCCTGCCGACGGACCTCAGGGCGCTGCAGGAGCGGGCCCAGGGCTTCGCCCTGCAGCAGGTGGCCCGCGCGGTCGAGCTGGCCGTGAAGGCCAAGGAGACGTACGACGAGCTGGCCGAGCGCGGCAAGGTCGTGGTGGACAAGGCCCGCCCCGGCGAGGCGGACGAGGCCGAGCGGGTCGAGCTGACCGTCGAGCGGGTCGAGGCCGAGCCGGTGGCGGAGAGCGACGACGTGCCCGCCCCGAAGAAGTCCCCCCGGGCCCGCAAGGACGCCGCCGACGCCGCGGAGTGACCTCGTGCCCCGCGGGGCACAACCGGTGACCGTGGGACGTTGACCCCGTTGCGGACGGTCGTCGTGCCAGGATGGACGGCGGTCGCATCGCCGGAGTCGAGAGCAGAGGAGATCGAAATGGTCGGAGTGTTTCAGATTCTGGCCTTTTCCTACCTGAACCCGATCTGGTGGGCGACCATCGCCATCCTGGCCTACAAGATGTTCGCGCTGGTCGACGCGGCCACGCGCCGGGAGGACGCCTACCGGGCCGCCGACAAGAAGACCAAGGGCTTCTGGGTGGCGATCCTGGCGATCTCCTTCGGGTGGGACTTCCTGTTCGGGGTGAACTTCTTCACCGGCATCGGCACCCTGGCCGGCCTGGTCGCCTCGATCGTCTACGTGGTGGACGTCCGCCCGGCGATCCGGGCGCTGACCGGGGGCGGCGGCCGGGGCGGCCGGAGCAACACCGGCCCGTACGGCCCCTGGTAGGCCCTGCGACGGACAATGCGACGGCCCGGGCGGTGAGTTCACCCGCCCGGGCCGTCGCGTTCGCGCGCCCAGGCCTCCGTGCCCGCGCGCCCAGGCCTCCGCGCTCGCGCCTCCGCGTCCGCGCCTTCGAGCCCGTCAGCCGAGGATCAGCTGCACCGGGTTGCGCTCCAGCAGCAGCACCGCGACGTCGTCGGTCAGCGCGCCGCCGTTCAGCTCCTCGACCTCGGCGATGGCGCTGTCGACCAGCCGCCCCCGGGTCAGCCCGGCGGCCTGGTGGTCGCCGACCAGGTCCGCCAGTCCGTCCTGGCCCAGGCGGCGCGACCCGGCCCCGACCCGCCCTTCGATCAGCCCGTCGGTGTAGAGCAACAGCCGCCAGCCGGGCCGCAGTTCGAGCTCGTGGGCGGGCCAGGCGGCCTGCCCGTCGTGGCACGGAAGCAGGCCGAGCGCGGGCCCGGCGAGGTCGGCGGGCAGGGTGATCGGGGCGTGGTCCCGGCCGAGCAGCAGCGGTGCCGGGTGTCCGGCGAGGTAGAGCCGGGCCCGCTCGGCGGCGCCGAGCGAGTCGAGGTCGCTGCCGACCCCGCCGGGCCCGATGACCAGCATGCAGAGCGTCGCGAAGATCTCGTCGCTGCGCCGCTCGTGCTCCAGCACGTGCTGGAGGGTGGTGAGCAGGGCCTCGCCGGTGAGGCCGGCGAAGACCAGGGTGCGCCACGCTATCCGGAGCGCGACGCCGAGCGCGGCCTCGTCCGGGCCGTGGCCGCAGACGTCGCCGATCACGACGTGGACGGCTCCGTCGTCGGTGCGCACGGCGTCGTAGAAGTCGCCGCCGAGCAGCGCGCGGCGGCGGCCGGGGCGGTAGCGCCGGGTGAAGGAGAGCCCGGCGCCGTCGAGCAGCGGGGTGGGCAGCAGGTGGCGCTGGAGGCGGGCGTTCTCCTGGCCGCGCAGTTCGGCCTCGACCAGGCGGCGCTGGGACTCGTCGGCGCGCTTGCGCTCGACGGCGTAGCGCAGGGCGCGGGCGAGCAGCGGGCCGTCCGTCTCGTGCTTGAGCAGGAAGTCCTGGGCGCCGGCCGCGACGGCGGCGGCGCCGAGTTCGGCCCCGGCGGCGTCGGTGAGCACCACGACCGGGGTGTGCGGGGCCCGGCGGAGCAGTTCGTGCAGGCCCTCCAGCCCGTCCGAGGAGTCGGACGGGTGCGGCAGGTCGGCGGCCGCGGCGAGGTCGAGCAGCACGCAGCCGAACTCGGGGGTGCGGGAGCGGCCGCGCCGGGCCCAGGGCGCGGGCGGGGCGAGCAGTTCGGTGGCCTGGTCCAGGCCGCGGGCCCAGTGGATCTCGATCGAGGTGCCGCTGTCGGCCACCGCGGCCTTGATCAGCTGGGCGTCCGAGTCGTCGTCCTCGATGACCAGCAGCCGCAGCGGTGCGCCGTCGGCCGGTCCGTCCGCGGTCGGCGGGCCGGCCGGGTCGGAGACGTGGGACGGGTGGGAGGCGTGCGCGGCCCGCGAGCGGGGGTGGGGTATCGGGGGAGCCGTCGTGGCCGGTCCGGTCGTGGCGCGGTTGCGGGCATGACCGACGGGGGCGCCGTCATGGGCGCCCGGTAGGTCCGCGGCACCAGGTGCCCGCCCGTCTCCCGTTGCGGGCATCGGTGGTTCCTCCCTTTCCCCGACTGTGTAACGGTCGGCGTCCGTCCGCAGTGCCCGCCTGGCACCGCGCGTCGGGGAACTTCTCGCGACCATAACGTGATCTCCGGGGATTTCTCTGGCCGACCGGCGCCGTTGTGGTTATTGCCACGCCGGTGGCGGTGTGGTGACTGGACGAGGACGACGAATCGGCCCCGGCCCGGCGGGAGCCGGGCGGCCGGGGGAGAGGAACGGGCGATGACGACGCGGATCACTCTGGCGGAGGGTGACATCACGGAACAGTCGGTGGACGTGGTGGTGAACGCCGCCAACTCGTCCCTGCTGGGCGGGGGCGGGGTGGACGGCGCGATCCACCGCAAGGGCGGGCCGCAGATCCTGGAGGAGTGCCGCAAGCTGCGGGCCTCGCACTGGGGCAAGGGGCTGGCCACCGGTCGGGCGGTGGCGACGACGGCCGGGCGGCTGCCGGCCCGGTGGGTGGTGCACACCGTCGGGCCGGTGTACCGGGCGGAGGAGTACGAGGAGCGGGCGGGGCTGCTGGCCTCCTGCTATCGCGAGTCGCTGCGCACCGCGGCGGCGCTGGGCGCGCGCACGGTGGCCTTCCCGGCAGTGTCGGCCGGGATCTACGGCTGGCCGCCGGCGGACGCGGCCCGGATCGCGCTCGGCACCGTCGCGGAGGTGCTGGACGGCGGTGACGCGCAGGCGGGGGCGGAGCTGGCGGAGGTGCGGTTCGTGTTGTTCGGGTCGGAGATGTACGAGGTGTTCGAGCGGGCTCGGGGGGAGCTGTCCGAGCGGGACGGCTGACGGTGGGGCGTGGCGCGTGGGGCGTGGTGCCGACCGAGGGGCGTGTGGTGTCGCCGCTCGGTCGGCACCATCGTGGCGTGCCGGGGCGTCAACACGCCATAGGTATTCGATAACTCGTTCGAGTGAATGCGTCGGATCGCTCACCAGCTCCGGCGTGCACCAGGCTTCCGCGCTCCCGGGCCTGTCGCGAACTCCCGCGCCGTCCCCGCGCCCGCAGGCTCCCCGGTCGGTCGGTCGGTCGGTCGGCCGCTACGGCGCGAGCGCCGACCAGGGCACCGTGACCTCGCCCTGCCGCCACCGGCCGCGCGCGTCCACCAGCGGCCAGCTGCCCGAGAGCGCCGCGCAGGCCGCCGCCCAGCGCTGCCGCGCCCCGAACGCCCCGTACGGCGCGGCCGCCGCCCAGGCCCGGTCGAAGTCGGTCAGGAAGGCGTGCACCGGCCGCCCCGGCACGTTGTGGTGGATCAGCGACTTCGGCAGCCGCTCGGCCAGGTCGGAGGGCTGGCCGAGGCCGCCCAGCCGGGCCGCGAAGGTCACCGTCCGGGGCCCCTCCGGGCCGAGCGCGACCCAGACGTGCCGCCGTCCGACCTCGTCGCAGGTGCCCTCGACCAGCAGCCCGTCCGGGGCGAGCCGCGCGCACAGCCGCTCCCACACCCCGGCCACCGCCGACTCGTCGTACTGCCGCAGCACGTTGGCGGCCCGGATCAGCTGGGCCGACGCGCCCCCGTCCAGCGGCACCTCGAAGCCCCCGCGCCGGAAGGTGAGCAGCGGCGGCTCGGCGTACGGCAGCGCGGCGGTGACCCGCTCCGGTTCGATCTCGATCCCGACCACCCGGACGTCCGGCCGCACCGTGCGCAGCCGCCCGGCCAGCTCGACGGCGGTCCACGGCGCGGCCCCGTAACCGAGGTCCACCGCGACCGGCGGGCGCTCGGCGGCGCGCAGCGCGCGGCCCAGGGTGTGGGCGATCCAGCGGTCCATCCGGCGCAGCCGGTTGGTGTTGGTGGTGCCCCGGGTGACCGTTCCCACCGGGCGTCCGGTCCGTCCGCGGGCGGGCGCGGCGGGAGCGGGGTCGAAGGAGGCAGCCATGCCCAGAAGGGTAGTCGGGCCGCCGGGGCGACCGCGCTGACCTGGGGCGATGGGCGTCGGTCCGGCCGGTGGGCGGCGGCGGGAATGCCGGGCGCGGTCCGTGTGGTTGGCACACTGGTGGTGATGTGTGCCCAGGACGGGGCAGCGCACACCGGACAACGGGCGGCCCGGTGCGGGCGGCCTAGACGGGCCGCACAGAGGAGGCTTCAGCCAGGTGATCCAGCACCCCGTCCGTTCGGTACGCCGTGCCCAGTCCGCCGCCCCCGCGCGCGGCCGGCTCCAGTCGCTCGTCCCCGGCCGCCGCCGCCCGCGCCGGATAGCCATGCTGAGCGTCCACACCTCGCCGCTGCACCAGCCCGGCACCGGGGACGCCGGCGGGATGAACGTCTACATCGTCGAGCTGGCCAAGCGCCTGGCCGACCTCGACATCGAGGTCGAGGTGTTCACCCGGTCGATCTGCTCGGACGACGCGCCGACGGTCGAGCTGGCCCCGGGCGTGCTGGTGCGGCACGTCACCGCCGGGCCGTACGAGGGCCTGGTCAAGGAGGACCTGCCGGCCCAGCTGTGCGCCTTCACCCACGGGGTGCTGCGGACGGAGGCGGGCCACCGCCCCGGCCACTACGACCTGGTGCACTCGCACTACTGGCTCTCCGGGCAGGTCGGCTGGCTGGCCGCGCAGCGCTGGGGGGTGCCGCTGGTGCACACCATGCACACCATGGCGAAGGTCAAGAACGCCGCGCTGGCCGTGGGCGACACGCCCGAGCCCGCGGCCCGGGTGATCGGGGAGACTCAGGTGGTGGAGGCGGCCGACCGGCTGATCGCCAACACCACCGAGGAGGCCGCCGAGCTGGCCCGGCACTACGGCGCCCGGCCGGACCAGCTGGCCGTCGTCCACCCCGGGGTCAACCTGGACGTCTTCCGCCCCGGCGGGCCGCCGACGTCCGCCGCCGCCCGGGCCCGGCTGGGCCTGCCGCAGGACGCCGCGGTGCTGCTGTTCGCCGGCCGGATCCAGCCGCTGAAGGCCCCGGACGTGCTGCTGCGGGCGGTCGCCGCGCTGCTGGCCCGCCGCCCGGATCTGCGCGAGCGTCTGGTGGTGCCGGTGGTCGGTGGTCCGTCCGGCACCGGGCTGGCCCGGCCGGAGAGCCTGCACAAGCTCGCCGCCCAGCTGGGCATCTGCGACGTGGTGCGGTTCCACCCGCCGGTCGGCCAGCCGCAGCTCGCGGACTGGTACCGCGCGGCGACGGCGCTGGTGATGCCCTCGTACAGCGAGTCCTTCGGGCTGGTCGCGCTGGAGGCGCAGGCCTGCGGCACCCCGGTGGTGGCGGCCGCGGTCGGCGGCCTGCCGGTCGCGGTGCGGGACGGCGAGACCGGCACCCTGGTGCAGGGCCACGACCCGCTGGACTGGTCGTACGCGCTGGAGCCGTACGTCACCGACCGGGGCCTGGTGGCCCGGCGCGGCGAGGCGGCGGCCCGGCACGCGGCCGCCTTCGGCTGGGACACCGCCGCTGCGACCACCGCCGAGGTGTACGCCGGCAGCATGGCCCGCCCTGGCGGCCGGTTCGCCGGGGCCCGGCAGCGCCTGGCCTGAGGCCACGGGCGGGTGAGGTCGCGAGCGTCGGGGGCTGCGCCCGCCCGGTACCGGCGAGTAACGTCACCCCCATGGCAATCCGCACCAAGGACGAGGCCCTGACCCTCCTGCGCGCCGCCCTGGACGACGCCGGGGTGGCCTGGGAGCCGGCCGCCGCCGACCCGTACACACTGGTGGCGGCCCTCCCCGGCACCCGGAAGCTGAGCACCGCCTGCGCCCTGCGGGTCGGAGACCACACCCTCTCGGTGAACGCCTTCGTGATCCGCCGCCCGGACGAGAACCACGAGGCCGTCTACCGCTGGCTGCTGGAACGCAACACCCGGATGTACGGCGTCGGGTACGCGATCGACGCGCTCGGCGACGTCTACCTGGCCGGCCGGCTGCCGCTGGAGGCGCTCACCCCGCAGGTCGTGGACCGGCTGCTCGGGGCGGTGCTGGAGAACGCCGACGAGCCGTTCGACACCCTGCTGGAGCTGGGCTTCGCCACGGCGATCCGGCGGGAGTGGGAGTGGCGGACCAAGCGCGGGGAGTCCACCCGCAACCTGGCCGCCTTCGCCCACCTGGCCGCCCCCGCCCCCGGGGCCGACGTCCCCGCCCCCGGGGCCGATGCCCCGGACGCCGGCTGACCCGTCCGCTCAGGCGCCCGCCGGAGCCTTCTCCGGCTCCGCCGCGGGTGCCGCGACCTCCGTCGCCACGGGCCGGCGGCGCCCCACCGCGCCCGTCCGGCGGGCCAGCACCAGGTACCCGGCCGCGGTGGCGGTTCCGACCGCCCCGCAGGTCGTCCAGAGCACCACCGGCCCGGCGTGCTGGAGCAGCAGCCCGCCGCCCGCCGGGCCGAGGAACGAGGCGAGCGACCAGGAGAGGCTGAACACGCCCTGGTAGCGGCCGCGCCCGTGGGCCGGCGCCAGCTCGGCGACCAGGCCCATCATCACCGGCGTGTTGAGGATCTCGCCGACCGTCCAGACCGCCACCGAGAGCGCGAACAGCCAGGCCGAGGACCCGGCCACCGCGGCCAGCCCGAAGCCCCAGCCGGTGAGCAGACAGCTGGCGATCAGCAGCCCGGTCCGCGAGCGGCCCTGCATCCACCGGGTGAGCGGGATCTGGAGGACCACGATCAGCAGCCCGTTCAGGCCGATGACCAGGCCGTACTCGGTGGAGGTGATCCCGGCCGCGCCCATGTCCACGGCCAGCGTGGTGCTGCCCTGCTGGAAGACCAGCGCGAGCATCAGGGTCAGCCCGACCAGCGCCATGAACGGGGCGTCCCGGAACACCGAGAGCAGGCTGATCCGGGGTTCGGCGGAGCCCGCCGACTGGTCGGGGGCGACCTGCGGCCTGGTCTCCGGGATCCGGACGAAGATCACCAGGGCGCAGACCAGGGTGGAGAACGCGTCCAGCAGGAACAGCGTGAGGTACCCGTGGGTGGCGATCAGACCGGCCAGGGCGGCCGAGAGGCCGAAGCCGATGTTGACCGCCCAGTAGTTCAGCGAGTACGCGCGGACCCGGTCCTCGGGCGGCACCAGGTCGGCGATGACGGCCGAGGTGGGCGGCCGGGTGGCGTTGTTGAACAGGCCCACCAGGAAGGCCACCGCGGCGATCGCCACCTGGCCGTCCGTGAAGCCGAGCACGGTGGTGAACAGCGCGGTGCCGAGCTGGGCGCCCAGCAGCGTGGGGCGTCGCCCGATCCGGTCGGTCAGCACGCCCGCGAGGAGTGCCGCGGCGGCCGAGCCGAGGCCGAACAACGAGGCCACCAGGCCCGCGTAGGAGGCCGAGTACCCCCGGTCCTTGGTCAGGTACATCGCCAGGAACGGAACGACGAACGCGCCCAGCTTGTTCACCAGGGTGCTCACCCAGAGCCACCAGAACTGGCGCGGCAGCCCGCCCGCCGTCTCCTGGACCACTCTTCGGAACCGGGCGGTGACGAGCATGTGGGGGCTCCCGAGGCAGGTGTCCGCTGAGCGGCGCGGGCAGGCCCGGTCAGCCGACGGATGTAAGTGTCAGATGCGCGGAGCACACATTACACAGCGGTCGTAGGTCCCCACCAGGGGTTTTCCGGCCCCCCACTAAGCTGGGGGCCATGGCTGACACGACGTACCGACTCATCCTGCTCCGCCACGGCGAGAGCCAGTGGAACCAGAAGAACCTGTTCACCGGTTGGGTCGATGTCGACCTCAACGAGAAGGGCGAGAAGGAGGCCGCCCGTGGTGGCGAGCTCCTGGCCGCCGAGGGTCTGCTCCCCGACGTGCTGCACACCTCGCTGCTGCGCCGCGCCATCCGTACCTCGCAGATCGCCCTGGACAAGGCCGACCGGCACTGGATCCCGGTCAGCCGCAGCTGGCGGCTGAACGAGCGCCACTACGGCGCGCTCCAGGGCAAGGACAAGGCCCAGACCCTGGCCGAGTTCGGCGAGGAGCAGTTCCAGCTGTGGCGCCGCTCGTACGACACCCCGCCGCCGGTCCTGGCCGACGACGCCGAGTACTCGCAGGCCGGTGACGCCCGCTACGCCGAGATCCCGAGCGAGCTGCGTCCGCGCACCGAGTGCCTGAAGGACGTCGTCGAGCGGATGCTCCCGTACTGGTACGACGCCATCGTCCCGGACCTCGCCGCCGGCAAGACCGTTCTGGTCACCGCCCACGGCAACAGCCTGCGCGCGCTGGTCAAGCACCTCGACGGCATCTCCGACGAGGCCATCGCCGGCCTGAACATCCCGACCGGCATCCCGCTGGTGTACGAGCTGGACGCCGACTTCAAGCCCGTCACCCCGGGCGGCCGCTACCTCGACCCGGACGCCGCCGCGGCCGCGATCGAGGCGGTCAAGAACCAGGGCAAGAAGTAAGCCCAGGAGCGGAACGGCCCCCCACCTGCGCGTTTGGCGCTGGTGAGGGGCCGTCGTCATTCCCGGGCCGTCTGTGGGCCGTCAGTCTTCGTGATCTTGGACTCCGAAGACCCCTTCCATGGCCTTCCGCGCCCGGTGCCGGCTGTCCGGCATCAGGTGGGCGTACACCCGCAGCGTCAGCCCCGGATCGGCGTGGCCCAGGTACTCGCTGACGGCCTTGATGCTCTCCCCCGCGTCCAGCAGGATCGACGCGAAGAAGTGCCGGAGCGCGTGCATGCCGTGCTCCCGGGCGGACGCGTAGGACTCGCCCTTGGCGGGCTTCGGGATGACCCCGGCGGCGGCCAGCGCGGGCTTCCAGTAGTCCTCGTTGAGCATGCCGCGCCAGACGATCCAGTCGGACGTGCTGGTGAAGACCAGGTGCTTCGTGACCGGCGGCCCGCCCACCCTCATCCACGGCAGCGTGATCTCCACCGGCGGGAACCGCTCCATGTGGGCCCTGAGCGCGTCGGCCACCGGCCGGGGGAGCGGCACGTTCCGCAGCGTCCCGCCCTTCGGCGGCGCGAACACGGGCTTGCTCCGGCTCAGCTTGAGCTGCTGGGTGACGTGCATCGTGTTGGCGTCGAAGTCGAGCGCGTCCACGGCCAGGCCGAGGATCTCGCCCTGCCGCAACCCGCAGCCGGCGCCCACATCCACCGTGGCCCGGTACCGCTCGGTCATGGCCTCCCGGACGGCGAACACCCGCTCCGGCTCCCACGGGACGACCCGCCGGGGACCGACGACCGGCGGGCGCACAGTCTGCGCGGCGCACGGGTTCCGGAGCAGGAAGCCGTCGTCCACGGCCGCGCTCAGTACGGCCCGCACGTTGGAGAAGATGACCCGGGCGTACGACCTCGACATGCCGGAGGTCTCCAGCTCGGCCACGAACTCCCGGATGTGGCTGGGCTGGAACGACGCGAGCGGCCGGGCCCCGATCCGCGGGAAGGCGTGCCGCCGAAGCTGGGACTGCATCGAGGCCTGCGTGTTGGGGTCGCTGGTCTGGCTCCTCAGCCAGTGCTCGGCGAACTCCTGGAACGTGGTCTTCGCCGTCGTCGGGTCGAGGTACTGCCCGCGCGACATGTCGGCCTCGATCCGGGCCAGCCACTCCTCCGCCTGGCGCTTCTGCCGGTCGGGGAAGCTCTTGCTCTTCTCGTTGCCGTCGGGCCCGATGTACCGGGCCCGGTAGCGCTTGCCGGTGCCGTAGCGGTCGGTGCGGACGCGGCGGGGCTTGCCGTCGGGGCCGGGCTCGGTCTTGTGCCAGCGGTCTTGGATGTGTCCGGCCATGGGCCAGCTCCTTGCGGGGTGTGGGTGGGTGAGCGGTGCCCCAGGCCGGTGTAGTTGGGCCTGTCGTCGGCGTGTAGTCGGGCCTTGTCTAGGACGGTGTTTTCTGGCCCCGGGGTGACGGCCGCAAGTGGCCCCACCGAGGAACGGTGAAAGTTGGCCCCACCTGGTGTTCGACGCGGA
>NZ_JBICYZ010000107.1:0-23386 GCF_043201465.1 Kitasatospora sp. NPDC048298 | reverse complement strand
TCGGACCGCCTTCCAGCGGACCCTCCGGGCTTCGTTCTTTCGTGTTTCCAGCTTATCAGATGTTTTCCGCTCCGTTTTCCGGAGTTTCATTCATCGGATTCGCTTTCCGCTTTGTCGCCCCGGTCTCCCGCGGCGACTCCGGAACTGTACGGGGACGGACCCGCCACATGCAAATCGCCCCTGCCCGAACTCCCGGGCAGGGGCGATCTGTGCTGATCGGTGCCGATCGGAGCCGGCCGGATCAGGGCCGGCCGGAGTCGGTCAGCGGACCTCGGTGATCTCCGGACCGCGCGCGAACGGGTCGAGCGAGGCGCCGCCGAAGCGGCTGTCGCCCTCACCGGCGGCAGCGACCGCCCCGCCACCGTCGGCGACCATCTGGGCGTCCTCGGGAAGCTTCAGCACGATCGGGTCGCGCGGGGCCATCGGGGACTCGCCGCGCACGACGACCGTCTGGCGGAAGACCTGCTCCAGGATCCCGGCCATCTCCGGCTGCACCGCGGCCTGGCCCGAGATCACACCACGCAGGAACCAGCGCGGACCGTCGCAGCCGACGAACCGCACCAGCTGCACACCCTGGGTGCCGTCCGGCAGCTGCACGGGGACCTGGGCGCGGAGGTGCCAGCCGAGCGGGCCCTCCTCCTCCTCGATGAGGCCGCCCTGCGAGGTGATGCCGTTGGCGATCTCCTCCCGGACCTCCCCCCAGATGCCCTCCGACTTCGGGGCCGCGAAGGCCTGGAGCTGGATGGCGCTGTTGCCGAGCACGAGGGTGGCGGCCACGATCGCGTCACCGGCGACCTCGACGCGCAGCTCCATGCCCTCGACACCGGGGACCAGCAGACCCCCGAGGTCGACCCGCCCCTCCTCGGGGTTCTCCAGCTCGGTGTGGTCCCACGGACCGTCCGGCCGCGGGGCCGGCGGCAGGCCGACCTTGTCGGCCGGGTCCAGCTCGGTCACGTTCTCGCTCTCGGCGGAACCTTCGACGTCATCGGCCGTCTCGTCGGCGCTGATGGCGTCGTCGGCGAGCTGCTCGACAGCGTCCTCGCTCTTCTGGCGACGACGGAACACGGTCACTGTCCTTCCCGGTCCAAGACCGATGCGAATACCTGCTCGGCTTCCTGCGAGGCCGCGGGCATGCTAGACCGCGGCGTGGCCGCCGGTCGACCCGAACCCGCCCTCGGCGCGTGCCGACCCAGGCAGCTCCTCCACCTCGTGGAAGCGGGCCTTCTCGACCTGCTGGATGACCAGCTGGGCGATCCGGTCCCCTCGGCGGAAGCTGACCCCCTCGTGCGGGTCCAGATTGACGACGATCACCTTGATCTCTCCACGGTACCCGGCATCGACCGTCCCCGGGGCGTTCACGAGGGCAACGCCGCAACGAGCTGCCAACCCGGACCGGGGGTGGACGAAGGCCGCGTAGCCGTCCGGCAGGGCGATCGCGACGCCGGTGGGCAGCACGGCCCGCTCGCCGGGGGCCAGCTCGGCGTCGACGGTGGTGCGCAGATCGGCACCGGCGTCCCCGGGCTGCGCGTACGCGGGCAGCGGCAGCTCGGGGTCGATGCGCTTGATCAGGACGTCCAGCTGCGGGCGGGGGGTGTCGCTCAAGGGTTCACCTCAAAGGCTCGTGCGCGCTTCATCAGATCCGGGTCGTCGAGGACCTTCTCGATGTCCTCGGGACGACCGTGCGTGGTGAAGTGTTCCAGTTTCACCTGGACGAAGAGGGCCTGGGCGCGCACCGCGACGGGCCCGTCCGGGCCGCCGATCCGCGCCTCGGCGGCGCTGTAAATCTTCCGTCCGTGCACGCCGGTGATCCAGGCGCGCAGGTGCAGCACCGAGTCGACGGGCACCGGGGAGAGGAAGTCGGTCTCCAGCCGGCCGGTCACGGCGGGGGCGTGCAGCAGCCAGTTGAGCGTGCCGAGGGTCTCGTCCATGGCGGTGGTCAGCAGCCCGCCGTGGGCCAGGCCGGGGCCGCCCTGGTGGGCGTCGCGGATGGGGAACTCGGCGGTCACGTCGAGTCCCTCGCCGGCGACCGCGTCGATCCGCAGGCCGCCGGGGTGCTGCGGGCCGCAGCCGAAGCAGTGCTCGTAGTGGGAGCCGAGCCGGGTGCCGGGGGCGGGCGCCTGGGGGTGGCGCTCCGGCAGGACGGCGTCCGGCGGCGGGGTGGTCGGGGTCGGCGGTATGGCGGGCGCCGGCCGGTCGGTGGGGGTGCTGGGGGCTGTCGTACCGGTCACGGGGTCCAACCCTACCCAGGGGTAGCGGGCCCTCCGGTGGGGGTGGCGTCCCGGGCCGGACGTCAGGGCGACCACAATGGAGGGCATGTACGACGAACGCCTCACGGTGCCGCGTTCCTGGTGGCTGCTCCCGGTCGCGGTGGGTCTCACGCTCGCGCTGATCCTGATCCGGGTCAGTGGTCCGGCCGCGCTGATCGGGCTGGTGGTGGGCATCGCCGCCGGCGCGGTCGCGATCAGCAGCTACGGCTCGGCCCGCATCCGCGTGGTCCAGGGCTCACTGGTGGCCGGTCCGGCCCGGATCCCGGTGGACGCGCTCGGCGACGCGCAGGCGCTGAGCCCCGCCGAGGCGGCGGCCTGGCGCGGCCCGAAGGCCGATCCGCGCGCCTTCATGCTGCTGCGCAGCTACGTCCCGACGGCGCTGCGGATCGAGGTGACCGACCCGGCCGACCCGACGCCGTACCTCTATCTGTCGACCCGCTCGCCGATGAAGCTGGCGGAGGCGCTGGAGGACGCCCGGCGCGGCGCCCGCACCTGAGGCGGGCCCGGGCCGGACGAGAGCCGGCCGGGCCCCGACACGAGCCGGCCGGAAGGGGCCGGGCAAACGGAGAGGGACGGTTCCGCTGCTGCGGGACCGTCCCTACGACTTTGTCCTGACCGGCGCGCCGGCCGACTCCGTCCTCCCGGGCCCGTCCGATCGGACGGTTCCCGGATCTGCCGTCCGGCCCCGCTGCCCGGGGCCGGAAGGAGCGGTGTGCCGGTCCCGCGGGCGCAGCCGCGGGCACCGGGCCCTGTCCGCCGCGGTGCTCAGGCGCCGCAGTCCCGGCAGATCGGGTTGCCGTTCTTCTCGCTGTAGAGCTGGCTGCGGTGGTGCACCAGGAAGCAGCTCATGCAGGTGAACTCGTCGGCCTGCTTCGGCAGGACGCGGACGGCGAGTTCCTCGTTCGAGAGGTCGGCGCCGGGAAGCTCCATGCCCTCGGCGGCGTCGAACTCGTCGACGTCGACAGAGCCGCCGCCCTTGTCGTTCCGCCGAGCCTTGAGCTCCTCGATGGAGTCCTCGTTGAGCTCGTCGTCGGTCTTGCGTGGGGTGTCGTAGTCGGTTGCCATTTTTCGCTCTCCCCCTCCGGGTTGTGCGGTGTGTGCGGTATCTCCAGCGCACGTAACGCATGGGGGGCCGGTCTTGTGCCCGACCCGAGGCGGAGATTTTGCCTTACTTCAAGCCCTGTTACTCAATCGACACTCAGCCCGGGCTCCATCGGGGTGATCCCCGGGGCTGCGGAAGGCCTCACGCTGGGCCATCGTCAGCCCTTCCCGCGCCCGGCGAACCGACCACGCACAGTGAGCGCGACAGCCGCGTGCGTCTGTGAAATCCCTTGCCCATCAGGGACGCCGACCGATCCCGTGGACCGGCCGGGGGTCGGAATCCGGTCACGGACGGCGATCGGCACCCCTGATGGGGTGATAACTCTCCGAGGTCGCCCGAAATCGTGGAGCGACACAGTGTGAGCTTGGTCACGTTAAGAATCTTCCAGGGCAAACCGCGGAAAATCCACCCAGTCCGACCGTTCGGTGTGGCGCCTCAGCCGGCGTTCTTCCGGGCTGCGCGACGCGCCAGCAGGGCGGCCTGGCGCTCCTCGAACTTCCGGGCCTGGCCGTCCAGCCCGTCCAGGAAGACGCCCAGCTCGTTCTGCGCCAGCAGGCCCTCCGGGCCGAGCCCGCCGATCTCCATCACCTTGAGGTGGCGCAGCACCGGCTGGAGCACGTCGTCGTGGTGGATGCGCAGGTTGTACACCCCGCCGAGGGCGATCTGCGCGGCGGCGCGCTCGAAGCCGGGGATTCCGTGGCCGGGCATCCGGAAGTCGGTGACCACGTCGGCGACGGCCCGCATGGCCTGGTCCGGGGCGATCTCCAGGGCGGCCTTCAGGAGGTTCCGGTAGAAGACCATGTGCAGGTTCTCGTCGTTGGCGATCTTCGCCAGCAGCTGCTCGCAGAGCGGGTCGCCGGCGTACTTGCCGGTGTTGCGGTGCGCGATGCGGGTCGCGAGCTCCTGGAAGGCCACGTACGCGACCGAGTGCAGCATGCTGTGCGAGTTGTCGGACTCGAAGCCCTCCGACATGTGGTTCATCCGGGCCCGCTCCAGCTCCACCGGGTCGACGGCCCGGGTGGCGAGCAGGTAGTCGCGGATCGCTATCCCGTGGCGCCCCTCCTCGGCCGTCCAGCGGTGCACCCAGGTGCCCCAGGCGCCCTCGCGGCCGAACATGGTCGCGATCTCGTGGTGGTAGCTGGGCAGGTTGTCCTCGGTCAGCAGGTTCACCACCAGCGACACCCGGCCCACGGCCGTCACCTGGGACTGCTCGAGCGACCAGGCCTCGCCGCCCAGCACGCCGTCGAAGTCGCGGCCCTGGCTCCACGGGACGAACTCGTGCGGCATCCACTCCCTGGCCACGCCCAGGTGGCGGTTGAGCTCCTTCTCGACGACCTCTTCGAGGGCGAGGATCAGCCGCGCGTCGGTCCAGCCGCTCGCGACGAGCGGGGAGCTGCTCTGCACAGGGGCGATGGTCACGGTCTTGCTCCTGAGGGGACGGCACGCGCTGGGACGGGCGCGGCGCGCTGAACGGGGACACGTCTTTTCGCACCCGACGGCGGGCTGCCGACGGATTCACCTACGGTTGCGTAGGTTACGACACCGTAAGTTGATCGGGCCGGAAATGACAAGCCGCCCCCGCCAGGCCTTATGTCTTCTTGACGGACCTGACGGGGGCGGCTGGAAACGGTCGCCTGCGGAAGGGGCGTTGGACCCTTACGGAGAGGGGATGCGGACCCTCATGGTGAGGCCGCCGCCGGCGCGCGCCGTGGCCTCGATGGTGCCGCCGTGGGCGCGCACCACCGACCGGACGATGGACAGGCCGAGCCCGACCCCCTTGTCGCTGCGGGTGCGGTCGGCGCCCTTGACCCGGCGGAACGGCTCGAAGATGTGCTCCAGCTCGTACCCGGGCACCACCGGGCCGGTGTTGGAGACCACCAGCTCGCCGCCGCCGGGCACCGCGGTGGTGGCCAGCTCGACCCAGCCGCCCGGGGCGTTGTAGCGGACGGCGTTCTGCAGCAGGTTGAGCGCGAGCCGCTCCAGCAGCACGCCGTTGCCGGCGGCCACGGCCGGATCGAGCTTCGAGCGCAGCTCGACCTCGCGCTTCTCGGCCTCGCCCCGGGTCTGCTCCAGCGCCCGGGTGGCCACCTCGGACAGCTCCACCGGGCGCCGGTCGGTCAGCGCGTTCTCGCTGCGGGCAAGGAGCAGCAGGCCCTCGACCAGCTGCTCGCTGCGCTCGTTGGTGGCCAGCAGGGTCTTGCCCAGCTGCTGGAGGTCGGTTGAGGCCGCCGGGTCGGAGAGCTGGACCTCCAGCAGGGTGCGGTTGATCGCCAGCGGGGTGCGCAGCTCGTGCGAGGCGTTGGCGACGAAGCGGCGCTGGGAGTCGAACGAGCGGTCCAGCCGGTCCAGCATGTCGTCGAAGGTGTCGGCGAGCTCCTTGAGCTCGTCGTCCGGGCCGTCCAGCTCGATCCGGCGGTGCAGGTCGGAGGAGGCGACGTCGCGGGCGGTGCGGGTGATCCGGCCGAGCGGGCGCAGCACCCGTCCTGCCATCGCGTAGCCCGCCGCGAAGGCGATCACGGCGAGGCAGACCAGCATGGTCAGCGACTTGCGCAGCAGGGTGTTGAGCGCGGAGTCGGAGCGCGCCAGGTAGTCGGCGGCCTGCCACTGGTTGAAGTCCGCGCTGTTCATGTTGCGGACGGCCCCGTCGGGGCTGGTGACCTGGATGTAGTTGTCGAAGCGCAGCTGGCGCGGGGCCAGGTACGAGACGGCATCCTGGAAGAACACGTACATCAGGAGCAGCAGCACGACGCCGGCCATCAGGAACATCCCGCCGTACAGCAGGGTGAGCCGCATCCGGATGGTGGGGCGGAAGGGCAGCCAGGCGAGCATGCCGTCGCCGGGGACGTAGTGCCCCGGGCGGTGGACGCTCGGCGGGGCCAGGGGCTTCGGCGGGACGGCCCGCGGGCCGCCGGCGGGCGCGCCGGAGGGCCCGCCGGCCGGGGGCGGGGTGGTCATGATGGTCCTCTCGGGGCGTCCGCCGGGGCGGGCGCTCGCGGCGGGGAGTCGCGGGGTGGGCGGACTCCGGTCGTCAGATCCGGTAGCCGGAGCCCGGCACGGTGATGATCACCGGCGGGTCGCCGAGCTTGCGGCGCAGCGTCATCACGGTGACGCGCACGACGTTGGTGAACGGGTCGGTGTGCTCGTCCCAGGCCTTCTCCAGGAGCTGTTCGGCCGAGACGACGGCGCCGCCGGCCCGCATCAGCACCTCCAGGACGGCGAACTCCTTGGGGGCGAGCTGGACGGTGCGTCCGTCGCGGATCACCTCGCGCCGGCCGGGGTCGAGCGAGATGCCGGCGCGCTCCAGCACCGGGGGCAGCGGGATGGTCGCGCGGCGGCCCAGCGCCCTTACCCGGGCGACGAGTTCGCTGAAGGCGAACGGCTTCGGAAGGTAGTCGTCCGCGCCGATCTCCAGGCCCTCGACCCGGTCGCTGATGTCGCCGGAGGCGGTCAGCATGATCACCCGGGTGGCCAGGCCCTGCTCGACCACCTTGCGGCAGACGTCGTCCCCGTGGACCAGCGGAAGGTCCCGGTCCAGGACGACGACGTCGTAGTCGTTGACCGCGATGCGCTGGAGCGCGGCCTCCCCGTCGTACACCACGTCGACGGCCATCGCCTCGCGGCGCAGGCCGGTCGCGACGGCCTCGGCAAGCAGCTGCTCGTCCTCGACGACGAGAACCCGCACGGTCGTTGTCCCTTCTCCAGGCCGGCCCCGGAAGCGGACGCACGGCTCCGACGGTGTCTCCATCCTGCCTGGTCCGGCGGTAAAGCAGCGATAAGCTGCCCCACGGGCACGGCCCCCGGATCCCCGGTGGTGACCGTTCGCATCCGCACCACTCCGCTTGGACTGTGACACAGGCAACTTTCTTCCGCCGGGAGGTTTCCCGGCCTCCGGGGCGGGGAGTACAGCTGCACACCCGCGATCTGGCTGACGGCCGGTCGCACCCACCCGCCGTGCGTTCATCCGCGCCGGCCCTGGGGCTGGGACATCACCGGGAGCGGTCCGTGGCCGCTCCGCACCCCGTCCGGAGATTCACCACCTTCCGGCTTGGGTGCTTTCACCGGCTGGACCTCCTCAGGGCGGAGAGCGCACGACCGTGCACGTCCGACACAGTAAGGGGGCCCGTATGGACGCCTTCAAGGCCGGAATCCTGCAGCGCATAGCCAACGCCGAGCAGGACCTGCACCGAGCGATCGAGGCCGGGGACGAGTTCCTCGCCGAGGTGGAGCAGTCCGAGTTGGACGACCTCCGCCGACTCGCCGCCGAGCACGGCGTGGACACGGTGCTGGAGCGCCACCGCACCGCTGCCTGACCCGTCCGGCACACCGACCCGTCGCCGGATCTCCGGCACCAGCGGCCCTGCGGGGGCCGTGCGAAACCCAGGCCCTGGCATCCCCCGTATGTCAGGGCCCTTCGCATGTCCGGGGCCGCCGCGCCGCGCCCGTGGCTCCGCGGGCGGGCGCGGCGGAACCGGTCAGTCCGCCCAGGCGCGCAGCGCGGCCAGCCGCTCCTGGAGCGGCTCGTACACCCCGGGGGCGGCGGCCACGGTCAGCTCGCCGTCCGGGCCGTGCCCGGGGCGGCCGCCGACCAGGGCGCCGGCCTCGGTGGCGATCAGGCAGCCGGCCGCCCGGTCCCAGGGGGCCAGGCCGCGCTCGTAGTAGCCGTCCAGCCGCCCGGCGGCGACGTCGCACAGGTCCACCGCGGCCGCCCCGCCCCGGCGGACGTCCCGCACCTCCGGCATGAGCGCCAGCAGCACCTCGGCCTGCCGGACCCGCACCGACTGGACGTAGTTGAAGCCGGTGGCGATCAGCGCCTGGCCCCACGGCGGGGCCGGGCGGACCGAGAGCGGGCGGCCGCCGAGGCGGGCACCGCGGCCCAGGACGGCGTGGAACAGCTCGCCGCGGGCCGGGGCGTACACCACGCCGACGACCGCCCGGCCGTCCACCTCGGCGGCCACGCTGACCGCCCAGGAGGGCAGCCCGTAAAGGTAGTTGACCGTTCCGTCGAGCGGGTCCACGACCCAGCGGACCCCGCTGGTGCCGGGCCGCTCGGCACCCTCCTCGCCGAGGTAGCCGTCCTCCGGGCGGCGGTCGGTGATCAGCTCCAGGACGAGCTTCTCGGAGGCGAGGTCCATCTCGGTGACCACGTCGACCGGGCTGGACTTGGTGCCGGCCACACCGAGGTCGGCGGGCCGGCCGTCGCGCAGCAGGGCGCCGGCCTGCCGGGCCGCGTCCAGGGCGACCTCCAGCAGGTCGTCGAGGAGCCGGTCGTCGGGCAGGGCGGGGGTGGGCACGGGTTCTCCTCCGGGCGACGGGACAGCGGGACGGACGGGGCCGGCAGGCCGGGCGGGACGGACGGGACGGGCGGAGCCGGCGCTCAGCGCTCGGCGACGGCCGGACGCGGGGCGCGCGGGTTGGGGCAGCAGGCCACCGCGCACACGTCGTGGCTGGGGCCGAGGGTGCCGAGGGCGCAGCGGGTCACCGGCTCGCCGCGCTCGGTGGCGGCCCGCTCCAGGACGAGCTCGCGCACCGCGGCGGCGAACCGGGGGTCGGCGCCGACGGTGCCGGCGCGGGCCACCGGCAGGCCGAGTTCGGCGGCCTTGGCGACGGCCTCGGTGTCGAGGTCGTACCTGACCTCCATGTGGTCGGAGACGAAGCCGATCGGGACCATCACCACGGCGGGCGCCCCGTCGGCCCGCTGGGCCTCCAGGTGGTCGCAGATGTCGGGCTCCAGCCACGGGATGTGCGGGGCCCCGCTGCGGCTCTGGTACACCAGCCCCCACGGCCGGTCGGCCACTCCGGTGCGCTCGGCCACCGCGGCGGCGATCAGCCGGGCCACGTCCAGGTGCTGGGCGACGTACGCGCCGCCGGGCTCGCCGCGGGCCGGGTCGTCCGGTGCGCCGGAGCTCTCGGCCATGGTCTCCGGGATGGAGTGGGTGGTGAACGCCAGCCGGGCGCCGGGGCGGACGGCCTCGGGCAGCCCGTCCAGGGCGGCCAGGGTGGCGTCGATCATGGGCTGGACGAAGCCGGTGTGGTTGTAGAAGTGCCGCAGCTTGTCGACCCGCAGGGCGGGCACGCCCTCCTCGGCCAGCGTGGCCAGCGCGTCGGCCAGGTTCTCCCGGTACTGGCGGCAGCCCGAGTAGCCGGCGTAGGCGCTGGTGGCGAGCACGGCGATCCGGCGGTGGCCGTCGGCGGCCAGCTCCCGCAGGGTGTCGACCAGGTAGGGCGCCCAGTTCCGGTTGCCCCAGTAGATCGGCAGGTCCAGCCCGTGCTCGGCGAAGTCCTTGCGCAGCGCGGCGAGCAGCTCGCGGTTCTGCCCGTTGATCGGACTGACCCCGCCGAACATGAAGTAGTGCTTGCCCACCTCCTTCAGCCGCTCCTTGGGGATGCCGCGGCCGCGGGTGACGTTCTCCAGGAACGGGACGACGTCCTCGGGGCCCTCGGGCCCGCCGAAGGACAGCAGCAGCAGGGCGTCGTACGGGGCGGCGCCGGACGGTGAGGGTTTGCGCGCGTCGGACATGGCACCGATCCTGCCACTGAGGGGTCGGGCGCCGTCGCCGGGGCCGCGCGGGCGTCCGGAAAATAACGTTTGCCAACGTACGTAAGCTGTGTTTACCAGCCTTGTTCCTTACTCCCCCTGCCCGGAGCTCCCGTGCTGTCCAGCTACCGCCAGATATTCGCCTCCCCCGGCACTCTGGCCTTCTCCTCCACCGGCTTCGTCTCCCGCCTGCCGATCTCCATGACCGGGATCGGCATCGTGACCATGCTGTCCCAGCTCCGAGGCTCCTACGGGGTGGCGGGCCTGGTCTCGGCCTGCCTCGCGATCTCCGCCGCCGTCCTCGGCCCGCAGGTCTCCCGCCTGGTGGACCGGCACGGCCAGCGCAGGATCATCGTCCCCGCCATGGCGATCACCGTCGTCGCGGTCACCGGCCTGCTGCTCTGCGCCCGGCTGGAGGCCCCGGACTGGACGCTGTTCGTCTTCGCCGCCGGCATGGGCGTGATGCCGAGCACCGGCGCGATGGTCCGCGCCCGCTGGGCCCACCTCTACCGCGAGGACACCGGCAAGCTGCACACCGCCTACTCCTTCGAGGCCGTGGTCGACGAGGTCTGCTTCATCGTCGGCCCGATCCTCTCCATCGGCCTGGCCACGTCCGTCTTCCCCGAGGCCGGCGTGCTGCTGGCCGGGATCTTCCTCGCCGTCGGCGTCCTGCTGTTCGCCGGGCAGCGCTCCACCGAGCCCCCGATCCACCCGGCCGCCCGGCACGAGGGCGGCTCGGTGATCCTCAACCGCGGCCTCCAGGTGCTGATCGTGACCTTCGTCGCCACCGGTGCGATCTTCGGCTCGGTCGAGGTGGTCACCGTCGCGTACGCCGAGGCCCAGGGCCACAAGTCGATCTCCAGCGTGATCCTCGCCCTGTGGGCGCTCGGCTCCTGCCTGGCCGGGGTGGTCTTCGGGACCCTCAAGCTCACCGGCTCGATGGCGGTGCGCTTCCTCGGCGGTGTCCTGTTCATGGCCGTCAGCATGGTCCCGCTGCTGCTGGTCGCCCACGCGGTGCACGGCATCGGCGGACTGGTCGCGGTCGGCGCGGCGCTGCTGATCGCCGGCATCGCCATCTCCCCCACCCTGATCACCGCGATGGCCCTGGTCGAACGGCTCGTCCCGGCCTCCCAGCTGACCGAGGGCATGACCTGGACCACCACCGGCCTGGCCCTCGGCGTCGCGGTCGGCTCCTCGGCCGCCGGCTGGGTGATCGACGCCTCCGGCGCCGCCGCGGGCTACTGGGTGCCGCTGGCCGCCGGCCTGCTCGGGGTGGTCGCCGCCCTCGCCGGCCTCGGCCGGCTGCGCGCCGGACTGGCCGCCGCACCCGGCGCCGAGACGGCCGTCCAGGGGGTCGAACGGACCGTAGACGCCGAACGGTGAACTGACTAGTCTCTCGCCCTACCCACGGGGCTACCTGTGGGTAGGGCGGCCGCGCCGCCCCCGACCGCGCCGACCCGTTCGGCCACGGAGCAGGAGGCAGCGCAATGCCCCAGGCCAGCACCGCGACCCCCACCCGGTGGACCAACTGGGCCGGCAACCAGAGCGCCCGGCCCGCCCGGGCCGCCGCCCCCGGCACCGTGGAGGAGCTGGCCAAGGAGATCCTGCGGGCCGCCGAACAGGGCCGCACCGTCAAGGCCGTCGGCTCCGGCCACTCCTTCACCTCGATCGCCTCCGCCGGTGACGGCGTCCAGATCCGGCCGCACGCGCTCACCGCCGTCCGCGGGATCGACCGCGAGGCCGGCACCATCACCGTCGAGTCCGGCCTCCCGCTGCACCGGCTCAACCGGGTCCTCGCCGCCGAGGGCCTCTCGCTGACCAACATGGGCGACATCGAGGTCCAGACCGTGGCCGGCGCCACCAGCACCGGCACCCACGGCACCGGCCGCGACTCCGGCTCGCTGGCCGCCCAGATCCGCTCCCTGGAGATCGTCCTCGCCGACGGCACCGTCCGGCGCTGCTCCCCGACCGAGAACCCCCGGCTCTTCCAGGGCGCCCGGCTCGGGCTCGGCGCCCTCGGCGTGATCACCGCGCTCACCTTCGGCGTCGAGCCCGCCTTCCTGCTCACCGCGCACGAGCAGCCGATGGACTTCGACGAGGTGCTGGAACGCCTGGACGACCTCACCGCCGTCAACGAGCACTTCGAGTTCTACTGGTTCCCGCACACCGACCGCTGCTCCACCAAGCGCAACAACCGCAGCCAGGGGCCGGCCGCCCCGCTGCCCCGGTTCAAGGAGTGGCTGGAGGACGACTTCCTCTCCAACACGGTCTGGGAGGGCGCCTGCCGGGTCGGCCGGCGCTTCCCCGGCTCGATCCCCTCGATCGCCTCGCTGGCCAGCCGGGCCTGGTCCGAACGCAGCTTCACCGACACCGCGTACAAGGTGTTCACCAGCCCGCGCAAGGTCCGCTTCGTGGAGATGGAGTACGCCGTACCGCGCGCGGCCGTCGGCGAGGTGCTGCGCGAACTGAAGGCCCTGGTCGAGCGCTCCGACTGGAAGGTCGGCTTCCCGGTCGAGGTGCGCTTCGCCCCCGCCGACGACCTCTGGCTCTCCACCGCCTCCGGCCGGGACAGCGCCTACATCGCCGTCCACCTCTACCGGGGCACCGCCGACCAGGGCTACTTCACCGGCGTCGAACAGCTGATGACCGCCCATCAGGGACGGCCGCACTGGGGCAAGCTGCACACCCGCGACGCCGCGTACCTGGCCGGTGTCTACCCGCACTTCGCCGACTTCACCACGCTGCGCGACGAGGTCGACCCGCAGCGGGTGTTCGGCAACGACTACCTGCGCCGGGTGCTGGGCGCCTAGCGCCTACGGCGTGTCGGCGGCCGGCGGGGCCTTCGCGGGTTCGTTCGCGGGCTCCTTCACCGGATCCCTCGCCGGGTCCTTCGCCGGCGCGTCGCCCGACGCCGGCGGCTGCGGGCTCGCCCCGCCGGTGGGTCTGCCGCCGCCCGCCGACGGGGAGGCGCCGGCCGACGGGGTCGCGCTCGGGCCCGCCGAGGGCGAGGCCGTCCCCGCGCCGGTGCTCGGCGTGTCGCCCGGCTCCCGGCTCGGCCCGGTGGTCGCCGGGGCCGAGGCGCCGCCGGACGGCGCGCCGCCCTGGCCGGGCCGGCCGCTCGGGGAGGGTCGGTCCGCCGGGGCGTCCTGCGGCCGGGAGGACTTGGGCGCCACCGAGCCGCCGAAGGACGTGCCGCTGCCGGATCCGCCCTTGACCGTCGCCGACACCGGCTGCCCGGTGGCGAGTTCGAACGCCAGGATCGGCGTCATCGCCAGCACGAAGACCAGCCCGGACACCGCCGCGTACGTCTTCCAGCCCCACCGCCGACGCGCCCGGACCACCTGCGGCTCGTTCCACTCCGAGGTGATCACCGGCGGCTGCGCCCGCGTCCCGGGCCGCTCGGCCTCCACCGGCACCTGGCGCAGGTTGTTGGCGGCCTGGTTCGGCCCCCGGTCCACCGCCTCGCGCAGCTGCTCGCCGGTCCGCTTGAAGATGTGCTGGAACACGGCACCGCCGGTGGTCGCGCCGACACTCACCACGGCGGCGCCCAGGATCGTGCCGTACACCCCCAGTTCGGAGGCCAGCAGCGCACCCACCACCGTGGCCAGCGCACTCGCCGCGACCTGAGCCACACTCAGATCGATGCGCCTGCGCTCCTCCTTGGCCTTGCCGCCCTCCTCGGCGGGGCTCCGCTCCGGCATCAACATCCCTCGGTCCGTACGACTGTTCTTCGAACAAGACTCTCCATCTTGCCCAAAGAAGGACACAAGGGGCGAAAATGCGGTTCTTCGCACCCGGATTGTGTGAAGATGATCACCGTTCATCCGACGGTGGTCCGCCATTGGGGGAGCGCGCTCTTGAGATTCCCGTGAATCGCGGGAGACTTGAGCGGCGAGCCGCCCCTCTGGATGCCACGAATGGAGTACTGTTCGTAAAGCCCGAGCCTTGGGTCGACTTGTCGACTACGTCTACACCGGTAGCTTGACGAGGAGCCACGGAACGGGCACGCACGGCGACGCCCGTCCCGGATCGTCGCGTTCACTGCGCGTGCGAGGACGGCCGGGACACCCAGGCGCGACGTCGACGGATGGCGTGGCAAAAAGGCAACCGTGCCACAGCGGCGTGCGCGGGCGTAAGCCCGACACGCCGGGGAACTCAGCAAGGTTGTGGCCAGTCGCGAGTGGGCAGGCCACACTCAGTACGGGAGCAGCGACGCAGGTGACGTCGGCAGGCACCACCCGGGAGGTAACCGTGCCCGAACTGCGGGTTGTGGCCGTCAGCAACGACGGCACACGGCTGGTGCTCAAGGCTGCCGACAGCACGGAGTACACCCTTCCCATCGACGAGCGGCTGCGCGCCGCCATCCGCGGCGACCGGCCGCGCCTCGGCCAGATCGAGATCGAGGTCGAGAGCCATCTGCGCCCCCGGGACATCCAGGCCCGGATACGAGCCGGTGCCTCCGCCGAGGAGGTCGCCCAGGCCGCCGGGATCTCCGTCGACCGCGTCCGCCGCTTCGAGGGCCCGGTGCTCGCCGAGCGCGCCTTCATGGCCGAGCGCGCCCGCAAGACCGCCATCCGCCGCAACGGCGAGTCCCCCGGACCGCAGCTCGGCGAGGCCGTGGCCGAGCGGCTCGCGCTGCGCGGCGCCGAGAAGGACACCGAGCGCTGGGACTCCTGGCGGCGCGACGACGGCACCTGGGAGGTCATCCTCTCCTACCGGGCCGACGGCGAGGGCCGCAGCGCGTCGTGGACGTACGACCCGCCCCGGCGCCTGGTCCAGCCCAACGACGACGAGGCCCGCGCGCTGATCGGCGAGAACGTCGAGCGCGAGGAGGAGTCGGTCTTCCCGTTCATCCCGCGGATCGCCCGGCTCCCCCAGGACCGGCCGCCCCGCCCGATGATCGACCGGCCCTCGGCCGACCGCATCATGTCGGCCCGCGAGGTCCGCGAGTCGCGGGAGGCCACCGCCGAGTCCCGGGACTCGCTGACCAGCCTGCTCGACGTGGTCCCCGCCTTCCGCGGCGACCTCGCCGTCGGAGCCCCCGCCTCGATCGAACCGGTGCCCGCCGAGGTCGCCGAGGACGGCGAGGAGCCGGCTGCGGCGGCCGCCCCGGCGGTCGGCGCGGGCTCGGCCTACGCCGACATCCTGATGCCGCGCGCCGTCGCCCCGCACCGCGAGCGCCTGGTCGGCACCACCGACCGGCAGGCCGAGGCGGACGGCGTCCGGCCCGGGCGCCGGGCCACCGTGCCCAGCTGGGACGAGATCGTCTTCGGCAGCCGGCGCAAGAAGCAGGAGTAGCAGGACGCCGAAGGGGCGGGAGGCCGGGCCTCCCGCCCCTTCGGCGTACCCGGGGATCAGCCCGGCTGCCCGGTGACCGCCACCGGGCGCGCCTCGTCGCTCGACCACTCGCTCCACGAGCCCGGGTACAGCGTGGCCGGCAGACCCGCCACCTCCAGCGCCAGGATCTGGTGCGCCGCCGTCACGCCCGAACCGCAGTACACCGCGATCTCCCGCTCCCCCGCGCCCAGCGCCCGGAAGCGGGCGGCCAGCTCGGGCGCCGGCAGGAACCGGCCGTCCGGGCCCACGTTGCCGGCCGTGGGCGCCGAGACCGCGCCCGGGATGTGCCCGGCCCGCGGGTCCACCGGCTCGGCCTCGCCCCGGTAGCGCTCCCCGGACCGGGCGTCCAGCAGCAGGCCGCCGCGCGCCCAGGCCGCGGCACCGTCCCCGTCCACCGTCGGCAGCTGCCCCGGCACCGGTGTGAAGTCGCCCTCCGCGGGCTCCGGCAGCTCGGCCGTCACCGGCAGCCCGGCCTCCCGCCAGGCCGCGAAGCCGCCGTCCAGCACCCGCACGTCCCGGTGCCCGGCCCAGCGCAGCAGCCACCAGGCCCGGGCCGCCGCCATCGAGGCCGCGCCGTCGTACACCACGACCGGGCGCCGCGCGCTCACCCCGAAGCGGCGCATCGCCGCGCCGAACTCCTCCGGGTCCGGCAGCGGGTGGCGCCCACCCCGGCCGGGGGCACCGGGCGGGGCCGCCAGGTCCCGGTCCAGCTCGACGAAGTGGGCGCCCGGCAGGTGACCGGCCCGGTACTCCTCGGCCGCGGTCGGGCCGCCCGGTGCGGCGCCGACCAACTGGTAGCGCACGTCCAGCAGCACCGGCGGCAGCGCGGAGGCCAGCGCCTCCCGCAGCCCGGCCGCGGAGATCAGCGGGGAACCGTCGTTGTAGGTGGTGGTCATGGCGGCCATTGTCGCGCAGCGCGGGTGTCCGGCGGCGGGACTCCGGCTCCTCGCCGTGGTCCGACCGCCGGAAGCGGGCCATCCGGCTCCCCGCCGTGGTCCGACCGCCGGAATCCGACGGAATCCGCAGCGACACGCCCGAACCGCCGCTCTTTGTGGGGTCTTTGCCGGACTTTCCGCGCGGCCCGAGGGTTGGGCGCCCGCCAGGGTGGAAGCATCACCCTCGCGCCCGAGGATTTCCGTGCGCCAACCACCCACGAGGAGGCCCGCATTGCCCGCGGTGGAACTCCGACTGGCCCAGGGCACGCCCTGCTGGGTCAGCCTGCTGACCGATGACCTGCCCGGCGCCCGCGCCTTCTACGGCGCCCTGCTCGGCTGGACGTACACCCCCGGGCCGGGCCAACTCGGCGACTACGTCCGGGCCGAGCTCGACGGGGCGCCGGTGGCCGGCCTCGGCGTCTCCACCGCCACCGGCTTCCCGGTGCAGTGGACCACCTACTTCGCCGTCGACGACGCCGACCGCACCGCCCAACTGGTCCGCGCGTGCGGCGGCACCGTCGCCGTCGGGCCGCTCCAGGCCGAGCGTGCCGGGCGGATGGCCATCGCCTCCGACGTCTCCGGCGCGGTCTTCGGCCTCTGGCAGGGCGAGGAGCACCTCGGCCGGGAGGCCGGGCGCGAACCGGGCGCCCCGGCCTGGGCCGAACTGCTCACCCCCGACGCGCCGGGCGCGGCCACCTTCTACTCCACCGTGCTCGACCGCCCGGTCCGCTCCACCCCGGAGGAGAGCGCGCTGCTGGTACACGGGCAGCCGGTCGCCGGCATCCGGCACCGCGCCGAGCTGCGCGGCCACCCGCCGCGCTGGCGCACCCACTTCGCGGTCCGCGACGCCGCGCTGACCGCCCGGCGCACCGTCGAGCTCGGCGGCCGGGTCCTGGTCGAACCGCAGGACACCGCCCGCGGCCGCGCCGCCCGGCTGGCCGACCCGCAGGGCGGGCACTTCTCCGTACTGGAGGTGCTCCCCTAGGGCCGGGGGCGGCTCCGGCTGAATTCCGGGGCGGCTTCGGATCTCAGGCCCGCGGTGGGCTCAGGCCTGCTGCTCCTCGAAGGGCAGCACGTCCGGGGAGAGCACCGAGGCGCGCGCCGTCGCGGCGGTCAGCCGGCGGCGGTGGTGGCGGCGGCACAGCACCTCGTAACCGACCTCGTCCCGGGCCACCGAGATGTCGCCGATCACCACCTGGGCGCCCTCGACCACCATCACCCCGCCAACCGTCCGGGCGTTGTGGGTGGCCCGCGCGCCGCACCAGCACAGCGCCTCGACCTGGAGCACCTCCACCCGGTCGGCCAGCTCGATCAGCCGCTGCGAGCCGGGGAACAGCCGGGTGCGGAAGTCCGTGGTGATGCCGAAGGTGTAGACGTCGATGTCCAGTTCGTCCACCACCCGGGCCAGCTGGTCGACCTGCTCGGCGGCGAAGAACTGGGCCTCGTCGCAGATCAGGTAGTCCACCCGGCCGCCGGCCGAGAGCCGGTGCACCACGTGGGCGTGGAAGTCGAAGTCGTCCGTCACCTCGACCGCGTCCGCGCGCAGGCCCAGCCGGCTGGAGATCGTCGCCGCGCCCGCCCGGTCGTTGCGGGTGAGGATCACGCCCTGCCGGCCGCGCGCGGTGTGGTTGTGGTCCATCTGCAGCGCCAGCGTCGACTTGCCGCAGTCCATCGTGCCCGAGAAGAACACCAGTTCAGCCATGGGTGGAGCAAGGGCCTTTCAAATCAGGGGAGTTCGGGCACAGAAGAGTCAAGTGGGCTGATCAGCCGCGGATTTCGAGCAGCGGCACGAACTGCTCGACCGGAGTCATCGAACCGTGCAGACCGATCATCGCGGACTCGCCGGGCTCGTTGCGGGAGGCGACGATCGCGATGTCGTCGCGCGCCGCGGCGACCACGTCGCCGATCCGGGCGTACACCCGGTCGTCCACCGCCGGGCCGAACCAGCCCGCCGCGATCGCCTGGTCCCGGGTGGCCACCCACATCCGGTCGCCCAGCACCTCGCTCCAGACCGTGTGCACGTCGGCCGCCGCCCCCGGCACCGCGTACACGTGCCGGGCCCGGCCCTCGCCGCCGAGCAGGGCGACACCGGCGCCCAGCTCCCAGTCCTCGTCGAAGTCGATCCGGTCCTCCGGCGCGATGTCGATCATGCCGTGGTCGGCCGTCACGTACATCGCCGAGCGCGGCGGCAGCTGCTCGGCCAGCCGGCGGGCCAGCCGGTCCACCGCGTCCAGCGTCATCCGCCACTCGTCCGAGTCCACCCCGAAGCGGTGGCCCGCACCGTCCAGCTCGCTGACGTAGGTGTACACCAGCGCCCGGTCGTGCTCGGCCAGCCAGGCGGCCGCCCGGTCCATCCGCTCCTCGCCCGTGGTGCGGCCCATGAAGGTGCCACCGGACAGCGCCACCCTGGTCAGCGGGGTCTGCGCGAACAGCGGGGACGAGACCTGCGCCGTCGCCACCCCGGCCTCGTGGGTGCGCTCGAAGACCGTCGGGTACGGCTGCCAGGCGTGCGGGTCGGTCGGCGGCTGCCAGCGGAGCTGGTTCATCAGGTAGCCGGCGCCCGGCACCGCCACGGTGTACCCGGCCAGGCCGTGCAGGCCCGGCGGCGTACCGGTGCCGACCGAGGCCAGCGAGGTCGCCGTGGTGGACGGGAAGCCCGCGGTCAGCGGACGGCCGCTGCCCCCCAGCGAACTCCCGGCGAGCGAGGACAGGAACGGCGCGTACTCGGGGTGGCGCAGCAGCAGCTCCCAGCCCAGGCCGTCCACCAGGAACACCACCACCCGGTCCGCCGGGGCGATCGGGAGCGTCGCGGTGAACCCGGGAACGCCGAGCCCCGCCGCCACCGAGGGCAGCAGGTCGCAGAGCGAGCCGCTGCCGTACGGGGGCGCGGGGGCCGTGGCCGGGTCGAGGATCTCGAAGGCGTCGAAGCCGTCGGCAGGAACGAAGGACATGGAACCGGATTCGTAGCGGGCGGAAACGGCGGCGATCAGACGGCGGCGATCAGACCCGCGGGCCGTTGTTGATCGTCGCGTCGGACAGCGCCCGGGCGAACACCAGCGCCTGGGCCACCGTCTCCGGGCCGTCACCGGCCTCGCTCACCCGCAGCGAGAGGTCGTCGGCCGTGGCGGAACCGGTGTAGCCGTGGTCCGCCTCGCAGTTCGGGTCCGAGCAGCCGGCCGGCTCCAGGTCCAGGCGCTGCACCGCGCCCCAGCCGATCGTCAGCACCACCTCGCGCGGCAGGGTGCCCGGGGTGTACGTCTCCGGGTTGGCCACCATCCGGCTCACCACGACCGAGCCGATCCGGTCCAGTCGGACGCTCTCCGTCGACGTCGTCGCGAACGGCACCGCCGGGCTGCCCTCGGCGCCGGACTGCTCGTCGGTGTGGCTCACCACGAACCGGGTCGGGGTGAGCACCAGCACCGTCACGTGCCGGCGCACCTCGTTGGCGTCGAAGGTCGTCTCCTGGTGCACCAGGTAGGAGCTGATCGGCTCCGGGCCCACCGCGGACTCGACCGCCTCGGACACCAGGGCCGGGTAGTAGCCGCTGCGCTCGATCGCCGAGCGCAGGTCCTGAGTGGTGGTGGTACCGGTCTTCGCCATATCTCCATCCTGGCATGGTCCGCCGACGAAGCGGGCGGCACGGCGCCGAGCTTCGGACAACAGCGCCCGGGCAGGGCGCAACCAAGGAAGGTTACAGCGTGCTCATGGCGCGCGGACCCAGATCGCTGCGGACCGGCAGGGGTGCGACCCGCACCCGCGCCCCCAGGATCGCCAGTCCGTGCGGGGCCACGACCACCGGTTCGAGATCCACCGAGGCGATCTCCGGCACGTCGTCCACCAGCTGCGACACCCGCAGCAGCAGTTCCTCCAGCGCGTCGGTGTCCACCGCCTCGGCGCCGCGCCAGCCGAACAGCAGCGGCGCGGCCCGGACCTCACGGATCAGCCCGGCGACGTCCTGGTCGGTGGCCGGAACCAGCCGGTGCGCGGTGTCGCCCAGCAGTTCGGCCGGGGCGCCCGCCAGGCCGAAGGACAGGATCGCGCCGACCGCCGGGTCCACCGTGGCGGCGATCACGGTGTCCACCCCGCGCGGTGCCATCCGCTGGACCACCAGGTCGGCCGGCGCGGCGCCGCCGAGCAGCGCGTCCAGCTCGCGGTGGGCGCGGCGCAGGCCCGCCTCGCCGGTCAGGTCCAGCCGGACGCTGCCCAGGTCGGGGCGGTGGCGCAGGTGCGGGGCGGTCGCCTTCAGCGCCACCGGGTAGCCGAGCGTCCCGGCGGCCCTGACGGCGGCCTCCTCGTCCGGGGCCGGCAGCACCGGCGAGACGTCGATCCCGTAGCGGGCCAGCAGCTCCTGCGCCTCGGCCTCGGACAGGGTGATCCGGGCGCCGCCGGGCTGGGTGCGCAGCAAGACGGTGCGGCGCGTAGCGCCTCGGGCAAGGGTGGTGGTGGGCGACAGGCGGGCGGCGGCCCGGGTGCTCAGCGCCGCCTCCACCAGCCGGCGGGCGCCGGGCTCGTCGATCCGGTCCAGCTCCGGGACGCGCGCCGTCTCCTCCGCCTCGGCCGTACGGCGGCGCCACTGCGCGTAGTGCACGGCGTGGGCGAGGGCGTGCACGGCCCGTTCGGGCGCCGCGTACGCGGGGATGCCGCCGGGGCGCAACCGGGCCGGCAGGTCGGTCAGCGCCAGGTGGGTGAGCAGCAGCGGCTTGCCCAGCTCCCGGGCGCGGTGGCCGGCGTCGAGGAGGGCGGCGGCGATCTCCGGGTCGTCCGAGCCCATCGCGGGGTCGTCCTCGCCGGTCAGCCGACCGCCCATGAAGGCGTGGGCGGAGGTGCCGATCGGCGGAATGGCGACGGCGATCACCGCGTCCACGGCCGGGTCGGCGAGGGCGACGTCCAGGGCGATCCGGAAGTTCTCGCCGGTCGCGGCGGTGGTGAGGTCGACGGGCGTGCACGGGCGCAGGCCGGCGCTCAGCAGGGCGTCGTAGGTGAGCAGGCCGAGCGAGTCGGAATTGCCGACCACCGCGACCCGGTTGCCCGGCGGCAGCGGCTGCTGGGCCAGCAGCTCGCCGGTGTCGTACAGCTCGGTGATGGTCGACACCCGGGTGACGCCGGCCTGTTCGAACAGCGCGTCCACGGTGGCGTCGCGCAGACCGGTGGCGGTGGCGGGGACGGCGTGGCCGGGCGGCAGGCTGCCGGTGTGCCGGGCGCCCTTGACCACCACGACCGGCTTGACGGCGGCGAGGCGGCGGGCGATCCGGGTGAACTTGCGCGGGTTGCCGAAGGACTCCAGGTACAGCAGCACCACCTGGGTGGCCTCGTCCTCGGCCCAGTACTGGAGGAAGTCGTTGCCGGAGACGTCGGCGCGGTTGCCGACCGACGCGAAGGAGGAGACGCCGAGGCCGCGCTTGTGGGCGGCCTCCAGCAGGGCCACACCGATCGCGCCGGACTGGCAGAAGATCCCGAAACCGCCGCGGCCGGGCAGCCGTGGGGCGAGCGAGGCGTTCAGCGGGCGCTGCGGGTCGGTGTTGATCAGGCCGAAGGCGTTCGGGCCGATCACCCGCATGCCGGCCGCGCGGGCCTGGCGGACCAGCGCGCGCTGCCGGTCCCTGCCCTCCGGGCCGGTCTCCGCGTAGCCGGCGGTGACCACCACCAGGCCCTGCACTCCGTGGGCGCCGCAGTCGGCGACGGCGGCCGGGACGGCGCCCTCGGGGACGGCGATCACCGCGAGGTCCACCGGCCCGGGAATGTCCAGAATCGAACGGTGGACCGGGACGCCGTCCAGCTCGGTGCCGGGTACGGCGTTGCGGTTCACCGCGTACACCGGGCGGTCGGCCTGGGCGTCGTCGCCCAGCAGGTCGCGCAGGATGGCGCGGCCGACGGTCTGCGGGGTGCGGGAGACCCCGATCACCGCCACCGAGCGCGGGGTGAGCAGCCGCTGCACCGAACGTGCCTCGGCGCGGTGCTCGCGGGCGCGCATCACGGCGAGCGAGCGGTCGGTCTGTTCGAGGTCGAACTCCAGGTGCACCACGCCGTCGGCGAAGCTGCGGTGCTGGGTGTAGCCGGCGTCGGTGAAGACCTTCACCATCTTCCGGTTCTCCGGCAGCACTTCGGCCTGGAAGCGGCGGATGCCGCGCTCCTGCGCGACCGCCGCGATGTGCTCCAGCAGGGCGGAGGCCACGCCGCGGCCCTGGTGGGCGTCCTGCACCAGGAAGGCCACCTCGGCGTCGGTGCCGGTGTCGGAGGGGCGGCCCTCGGCGTCGATCCGGTCGTAGCGGACGGTGGCGATGAAGCGGTCCCGGACCACCACCGCGAGGCCGACCCGGTTCACGAAGTCGTGGTGGGTGAAGCGGCGGACGTCCTTGTCGGAGAGCCGCGGGTAGGGGGCGAAGAAACGGAAGTACTTGGACTGGTCCGACACCTGCTCGTAGAACTCCACGAGCCGTCCGGCGTCGTCGGGCGTGATCGGACGAATCCGGGCCGTGCCTCCGTCGCGCAGCAGAATGTCGGCTTCCCAGTGCTGCGGGTAGTCGGGTTGCTCGGGGTTCGCCACCGCGGGGTCTTCCACATTCGTCAGGTTATCCGGCAATGAGCCGGATGGCGCCGGACGCGTGCCCACGGCAGGGTGGACAGGACCATCGACCGGGTTTTATGCCCCGAAAAGAAACAATCACAACTCCTGAACGCAGCGGTTCCCAGGGGCCACCTGCGTGCAACACTGGTCTAGACAACATGGCCGCTTCCCCCGCTCCCCCGAGCACGGCCGTGACCAGCTTCACCGGAAAGGCACGTCTCATGGCTGAGCGCCGCGTCACCATCGGTTGGGCCGAGGGCCTGCACGCCCGTCCCGCCTCCGTCTTCGTCCGGGCCGTCACGGCCACCGGCGTGCCGATCACCATCGCCAAGCCGGGCGGCAACCCGGTCAACGCCGCCTCCATGCTCGGCCTCCTCGGCCTGGGCGCCCAGGGCGGCGACGAGGTCATCCTCGCCTCCGACGCCGAGAACGCCGACGACGCCCTCGACCGCCTCGCCAAGCTGGTCTCCGAGGGCCTCGACGAGCTCCCCGCCGCGGTCTGAGCCCGCAACACCCACCCGATCGGGGGGGGGGGGGGGGGGGGGGGGGGGGCCCCCCGGCGGGGGGGGGGGGGCGCCCGGCCCCCGCCCCCGGGGGGGGGGGGCGGCCGCGCCCCCCCCCCCCGCGGGGGGGGGGGGCGGCGGG